>DATKQH010000178.1:0-39426 GCA_035532775.1 Streptosporangiaceae bacterium | reverse complement strand
GAACCGGGGCCGCCTGAACCGGGCGGCGCCGGCTCGACCGGGCAGGCCGTTCTCAGCCTTGATCGCCTGTCGCTGTCCTTCGGCGGGCTCCGCGCGATCACCGAGCTTGACCTGCAGGTCGGCGACGGGGAGGTCGTCAGCATGATCGGCCCCAACGGGGCCGGCAAGACGACGGTCTTCAATGTCATCACGGGCGTGTACCAGCCGAGTTCCGGGGACGTGCGGTTCGCCGGCCAGTCGATCGCCGGCCAGCCGCCGCATCGCATCGCCCAGTGCGGGATCGCGCGCACGTTCCAGAGCCTGCGGCTGTTCCTGAACATGTCGGTGATCGAGAACGTGATGGCCGCGACCTACGGCAGCACCAGAGCGATGCCATGGGAGTCGATCCTGCGGCTGCCCAGGGCCAGGCGCGAGGAGCGCGAGGCCCGGGAACTGGCCCAGGACGTGCTGTCGTTCTTCGGCCAGCGGCTGGCCGGGTACCGCTGGGATCAGCCCGCGTACTCACTGTCGTACGCCAACCGCAGGCGGCTGGAGATCGCCAGGGCACTGGCCACCGGGCCCCGGCTGCTGCTGCTCGACGAGCCGGCCGCCGGCATGAATCCCGCCGAGACCCACGAGGTCACCGAGCTGATCGGGCGGCTGCGGGACGAGCGGGGCGTCGCGATCTGCGTGATCGAGCACGACATGCATGTCGTCGCCGGCTGCTCCGACCGGGTCGTCGCGCTCGACCACGGAGTCAAGATCGCCGAAGGCGGCTTCGACGAGGTCGCCAATCACCCGGCCGTCGTCGAGGCCTATATGGGCCGCGATCCCGAGGCGCTGGCGGGGCCCGGCGCATGAACACGCTGCTGAGCCTGGATAACGTCACGACCTACTACGGGCAGATGCGGATTCTCGAGGGAATCTCCCTGCAGGTCGGCGAGGGCGAGCTGGTCTGCCTGCTGGGCGGCAACGCCTCAGGCAAGTCGACGACGCTGAAGACGATCCTGGGCATCGTGCGGCCCCGCTCCGGGCGGGTGCTGCTCAACGGGGAGGACGTCACCAGCTGGCCGGTGCCGCAGCGGATCGCCAAGGGGATCGCGATCGTGCCGGAGAACCGGCGGCTGTTCGGGGAGATGACGGTACAGGAGAATCTCGAGCTTGGCGCGGTGCTGCGCGGCGGCGACAAGCTCGACGAGGATTTCGACCGGATCCACGCGCTGTTCCCGCGCCTGTTCGAGCGACGCCGCCAGCTGGCCGGCACGCTGTCCGGTGGTGAGCAGCAGATGGTCGCGATGAGCAGGGCGCTGATGTCCCGGCCGCGCCTGCTGCTGATGGACGAGCCGTCCATGGGCTTGTCACCCGCCCTCGTGCAGCAGAATTTCCAGATCATCAAGGAGGTGCACGAGTCCGGCGTCGCGGTGCTGATGGTGGAGCAGAACGCGACGATGGCGCTGACCATCGCCGACCGCGGCTATGTCCTGTCGACCGGGGAGATCGTGCTGGAGGGCCCGGCTGCCGAGCTGCTGCGCAGCGAGGATCTGAAGCGCGCGTATCTCGGGCGGTGAGTGGCCAGCCGGCGATGATGCCGTTGACCAGATGAACATCTCAGCCTATTTTTCTCTTAATGAGTAATTCTGTCGCCGACCTGACCTCGGCTCATCACGCTCCCTCACCCGCCATCGCCGCCGCGCGGGCGCGCTTCAGCTCGCTGCGGGGCGACTTCGTCTTCCTGGACGCGCCCGGCGGCACCCAGACGCCCGACGAGGTCGCCGCAGCCGTCGCGGAGGTGTACCGCGAGTCGAGCGGCAACACCGGCGCTCCTTACGCCACCAGCCGGCGGCTCGAGGTTTTGGTCGACGAGGCCAGGGCGGCCTCGGCCAGGTTCCTCGGCTGCACGTTCGACGAGGTCATCTTCGGCGCCAACATGACCTCGCTTAATTTCACGCTGTCCCGGACACTCGGCAGGCAGCTGGATCCGGGCGACGAGATCGTGGTGACCCGGCTGGACCACGACGCCAACGTGGCGCCGTGGCTGGACCTGGCGGCCGACCGCGACCTGCGGGTCCGGCACGCGGACGTGCACGCGGACACCCGCCTGGACCTCGCGGACCTCGAACGTCAGCTTGGCCAGCGGACCAAGGTGGTGGCCTTCCCGTGGGCGGCCAACTCGACCGGCACGATCGTGGACGCACGGGCGATCTGCGATCTCGCCCACCAGGCCGGCGCGCTGGCGTGGGTGGATGCCGTCCAGTACGCCGCGCACGAGCCGATGGACGTCGCCGCGATCGGCGCCGATGTCGTGACCTGCTCGGCCTACAAGTTCTGCGGGCCCCACCTGGGCATCGCGTTCGGACGCCGGGAGCTGCTCGAATCCTGGAAGCCTTATAAGGCACGGCCGGTCGCCTTCGAGCCGGTCGGGCACCGGTTCGAGACCGGGACCCTGCCCTACGAGCTGCTCGGCGGCTTGCTCGCCACGTACGCCTATCTCGACAGCCTCGGCGGAATGGCGGAACTGGCGGCGTGGGAACGCCAGCTTGGCGAGCGGATGCTGGCGGGCTTTCCCGCTGGCACGCAGCTCTACGGCCTGCCGACCATGGCGGGCCGGGTGCCGACGTTCCTGATCAACTTTCCCGGCATCCCGTCGGCGCGGCTGAGCGAGGAACTGGCCGATCTCGGCTTCGGGGTGTGGAGCCACGGCAGCTACTACGCGCTCGGCCTGCACGAGCGGATCGGCTGGGGCGAGGCCCTGCGCATCGGCCTCGCGCACTACAACACGCTCGAGGAGATGGACCGGTTCAGCGAGGTGCTCGCTACCCTGGTGGCCAGCCACCGCCCCGCGGCCTCAGCGGACGCCGGGTCGGACGCGGTAACGGGCGACCTGCGATGACGCTCGGGGTCGTCGTCCGGGCCGCCGACGTGGATGCGGACCGCACCGCGGCCGGCGCCAGCGTCCGGAAGCTGATCGACACCGCCTCCGATGACTCTGGCCTGGTCCGCCGGCTTGTGGATCTGCCGTCACGATCGCGATTTGACGGTACGGCCGGCGCCGCCGGCGAGCTGTGGTTCGTTATCGACGGAGCCGGCCAGCTGGACGTGGCTGGCGAGCCTGGCCTGCCGCTCAGCCGGGACCGTGGCCTGTGGATGCCGCCTGGCGCGGCTTACCAGGTGCGTGCTGGCGAGGACGGCGATCTGCGCCTGGACATCGTGTCGCTGCCGGCTGTGCCCTCCCGTAGCGAGACGTCCGGCGGCGAGACGTCCGGCAGCGCGGTCACCGGGAACCAGGCGCCGGAGCGGGGTGCGCTGGCGAGCCGGGACCTCGCGGACTGCGAGATCGAGACGACGGGGGACCGTCAGTTCCGTGTCGTCTTCGGCCCCGGCCGCGGCTGCGCGGTCGCCACCCAGTTCGTAGGCGAGATCCCGCCGGGGCGGGCCCCCGATCACAGCCATCCGTACGACGAGGTGGTGCTGATCCTCCAGGGCGAGGGGATCGCGCACATCGGCGGCGCCGAGCATCCGCTGTCGGCGGGTACGTGCGCGCATCTGCCGCCCAGGCTGGTGCACTGCCTGGAGAACACGGGATCGGCCATGATGCGCGTGCTCGGCGTCTTCCACCCGGCCGACAGCCCGGCGGCCAAGCTGGAACAGCAAGACTAGGAACTTCTCGCCGGCTCGCCAGCTTGCCGCAGCCCGGTCAGAACCGACGGTCGCTGTATTCCTCGACGGCCACGGGCGCGGGACGCCAGGCCGCCGACTTATGCGCAGGGGCCTTGGTCGGGCTCGGCGGCGTCGTCGGCGTGGGCGTCGCTGTCGGCGTTGTCGTTGGCGTGGTCGTGGGCGTCGCGGTGGTGGTGGGCGTGGTAGTCGGCGTCGGCGTGGGGCTCGGTGACTTGTGCTTCTTGGGCGGCGGCGCGTAGGTCAGCGGCAGGTCGAAGTAGGGGTAGGCCGGCGGGTAGACGAACGACGTCGGCCGCAGGTGCAGGCTGAGGAACGTCAGCTGCCAGGTCGCGCCGGGAGCGTTGTCGCCGAACATCTGACCCGGGGCGCTGAGCGAGCCGTTCACCTCACGGTAAGTTGCCCTCGGGTAGATCATCGCCCCCCTGCCGGTCGGCGAGATCGGATTGAAGACCGACACGTAGCCAGCCAGCCGCGGGGTGTAGCCGGCGAAGGCCGCGTAGTAGCCGCCGTCGGCGGTGCCGGTCTTGGCCGCCGCCGGGATTCCGATCGACCGGCCGTCAGCGGTGCCGCCGGGGCCGAGCACGCCCTGCAGGACGTAGCTGGCCGCGTCCGCCACGCCCGCGGAGATGACGCGGTGGCAGCCGGCCCGCTCGACCGGGTAGCTGGTGCCGTTGGTGTCGGTGATTGCCCTGATCGCGATCGGCCTGCAGTAGATGCCGCGCGCGGCCAGCGTGGCGTAGGCGGCCGCCATGTTCATCGGGGACACGTAGACCGAGCCGAGCGTGAATGACGGGTAGTTGTCGACGGACAGGCTGCTGCGCTTGGGAAGGTGCGGGTCGCGGTGCAGCAGCGACGTGCCGTCGGCCCTGGTCATCCCGAAGCTCGCTGCCGTCCTGACCACGTCGCAGAGCCCGACTCGCTGCTCGAGCGTGGCGTAGAACGCGTTAATCGAGCCGACCGTCCCGTCGTAGATGGTGTAGGTCTTCGCCCCCTGCGGCCCCTCGGCGTTGATGACGCTGAAGGGCGGCACGTAGCCGCCGTGGCAGTTGTCGTACGGGCCGACCGTGGTCGGCGAGGTGACCCTCAGGTGGTAGCCGAACGGCAGGCCCTGCTTCAGGGCTGTCACCAGCGTGAAGATCTTCGATGACGAGCCGGTCTGCACGCCGGCGCTGGCGCCGTAGCGCGTGTTCACCGCGTAGTCGACGGTGGTGTGGTTCGTGCCGTTGCCGAAGAGCCGGTTCTCGGCGATGGCCCTGATCTTGCCGGTACCGGGCTGGATCAGCACCTCGGTGTCCGCATTGTGGCCCGGGTTGTAGTACGACGAACGGGCCGGCTGGACGAAGTTGACCGCGTGCTCGGCGGCATGCTGATCCTGCGCATCCAGTGTCGTGTAGATCTTCATGCCGCCGGTGAAATTCAGCGCCGTCCAGGCCTTCGCGTAGATCGGGTCGTGCCGCATCACCGCGAGCACGTAGTCGCAGAAGAACGCGTTCTTCCTGACGGACGGGCTGATGCAGCCAGTCTGCAGCGGGACCAGCGAGATGTGCAGCCCCAGCCCCTCGGCACCGGCCGTCGCTGCCTGCGCCCGGGTGATGTAGCCGAGCTTAGCCATCGTGGCCAGGACCACGTTGCGCCGGTCAAGGGCGGCCGCTGGATGCTGCAGCGGATCGTAGGCCACCGGATTCTCCACCAGGCCCGCCAGCATCGTCGCCTGAGTCAGGCTCAGATTGCGGGCCGAGGTGGAGAAGTAGAACTGGGAAGCGACCTGAATGCCGTACGCGTGGTTCTCGAAATAGGCGGCATTCAGGTACGCCGCCAGCAGTTGCTGCCTGGTCATGTACTGCAGGACGTTGGCGGCGATCCGCAGCTCGCGCACCTTCCTGGCCACTGTCTCGGCTGCGCACTCGGCGGCCCGGGCTGCGCTGGTCGCCATCAGGATGCACGCGTTCTTGACGTACTGCTGTGCCAGCGTAGAGCCGCCCTGTACCTGGCTGCCCGACAGCGTGCTGATCATGGCACGCACGGTCCCGTGCAGGTCGAAGGCGCCATGGGAGTAGAACCGCGCGTCCTCGATCGCGACGATGGCATTGCGCATCACCGGTGCGATCTGGCTGTAGCTCACCGGCACCCGGTAGATGTTCCGCGGGTAGTAATACGCGATCAGGTGACCGTGGGCGTCAAGCAGTTCGGACCGGGCGGGCAATTGCCCGAGGCCGGCCACGCCCAGGGTATCGAAGGTCCTGGCGGCGTCCCTGGTGGCGATCCCGGCCGCGCCGAGGAACGGGAGCGTCGCAGCCGCGGTGAGCAGCCCCCCGGTCAGCGATAGTGCGGCGAGCAGGCCGACGGCTTTGCCGCGCTTGTAATGACCCCTACGACGCACGAAATCAGCGTAACCTTTCCGACACATCTTACATAGTGTCGGAAATAGATCATTTCAATCACGGTTCAGGCGATTGATGATGCGCGCGGGGTGAACTTAATTTACTTCAGCGCTGCGGCCACGATTGCCCTGGCCTCTTGCTGGATCGCGCTGAGATGATCCTCGCCGCGGAAGGACTCGGCGTACAGCTTGTAGATGTCCTCGGTCCCGGACGGCCGTGCCGCGAACCAGCCGGTTTCCGCGACGACCTTCAGCCCGCCGATCGGGGCGCCATTGCCTGGCGCAGTCGTCAGCGTGGCCGTAATCGGCTCGCCCGCAAGGTCGCCGGCCGTCACCTGCTCGGGGGAGAGCCTGGCCAGCGTGGCTTTCTGCGCCGCAGTGGCAGGCGTGTCGACCCGTGCGTAAGCGGGGCTGCCGTACCTGGCCGTCAGGTCTCCGTACAGCTCGGACGGCGAGCGCCCGGTCGCGGCCGTGATCTCGGAGGCGAGCAGGGCCAGGATGATCCCGTCCTTGTCGGTGGTCCAGGGCGATCCGTCGCGCTGCAGGAACGAGGCGCCCGCGCTCTCCTCGCCGCCGAAGGCGACCGTCCCGTCCAGCAGCCCCGGCACGAACCACTTGAACCCGACCGGCACCTCGAGCAGGCGCCGGTGCAGGCCGTCAGCGACCCGGTCGATCATTGACGAGCTGACCAGCGTCTTGCCGACCGCGGCCGCCTCGGGCCAGCCGTCGCGGTGCTGGTACAGGTACTCGATGGCGACAGCGAGATAGTGGTTAGGGTTGAGCAAGCCACCGTCGGGAGTGACGATGCCGTGCCGGTCGGCGTCGGTGTCGTTGCCCGTCGCGATCGTGAAGTCGCGCTGCCTGGCGATCAGGCTGGCCATGGCGGACGGTGACGAGCAGTCCATCCGGATCTTGCCGTCCCAGTCCAGGGTCATGAACCGGAACGTCGGGTCGACCACGGGGTTGACCACGGTCAGGTCGAGGCCGTAGCGCTCGCCGATCTCGCCCCAGTAGCCGACGCTCGCGCCGCCGAGCGGGTCAGCGCCGATGCGCACCCCGGCGGACCTGATCGCCTCGAGCTCGACGACCTGCCCGAGCGCCGACACGTACGCACCGAGGAAGTCGTACCGCCCGGTCGTGTCGGCCGCCATCGCCCGGGCATAGGGAATCCGGCGCACGCCGGCCAGCCCGTCGGCGAGCAGGGCGTTCGCGCGGTCCTGGATCTTGCTGGTGATGTCCGTCCCGGCCGGCCCGCCGTCGGGCGGGTTGTATTTGAAGCCGCCGTCTGACGGCGGGTTGTGCGACGGCGTGACCACGATCCCGTCGGCGCGCGACCCGCTTCCTGACGCGTTATGGCCCAGGATCGCCCTGGACACCGCCGGAGTCGGCGTGTATCCGCCGCGAGCGTCCACCAGCACGCGCACGCCGTTGGCTGCGAGCACCTCGAGCGCGCTGACCTGGGCTGGCTCGGACAGCGCATGGGTATCAGCGCCCAGATACAACGGGCCGTCGATCCCCTCGCTGAGCCGGTACTCGCAGATCGCCTGGGTAGCGGCCACGATGTGGTCTTCGTTGAACGTCGCGGTCAGCGCGGAGCCGCGATGACCTGAGGTGCCGAAGGACACCCGCTGGGCGGCCTGCTCAGGGTCAGGGTGCAGCGCGTAGTAGGCCGTGACAAGCTTCGCTACGTCCACCAGATCTTCAGCGGCTGCCGGCTGCCCGGCGCGCGGACTCACCATGCCCACATCCTGACATGGGCGCGGCAACCACGGCCGCCGGGGCCAGGCCGGTCACATGTTGCGGCCACGGACCGTCATACAGGTGGAGAGATTCACGGCAGCAACAAGGAGACAACCGTGCCAGTGCAGGTGACAGCCATCATCCTCGGCGTTGATCATGCACGCGATGCTCGAGACCGACGCCGGCTACACGAGCATGGGCTCCGACATCACCAGCGAGAAGCAGCACCAGCCGATGGCCGGCTTCTCGGGCTTGCCTTCAGCACGCTGATCCTGTCCTTCACCACCAATGTCATTACCCCGCTGGTAAACGCGGCCGGCGGGGGCGGATCGGCGGGCAAAGGTCTCGGCTGGACTATTAACGGGCAGCGGATCGACCTTGGCGCATTCATCTCTGCCGGCCGATGCCCACGAAATGCAAATACTGCGCCAGCCAGCTCGCCGCCGTCAGCTAGCCGGCGGGTGAGGTGCGCTCGGCCGCATCGGCCTCGAGCTTGCCGACCGGCCGGACCGGGATCAGCCCGGTGCAGAACAGTGCGGCGACGGCGAAGAGCGCCACTACCCACAGCGAGGTCCGGAGCGCCGCGAGCCTGGCGTCGCTGTTGGCGGTCAGGATCGCGTCAGCCTGGGCCGGCCGGACCTCGCCCTGCTGCAGCTGTTTCATCAGGTCGGTATCCGATATGAACGGGACTCCGGGCGCGAACTGAGTGGTGGCCTGAGTCTTCACGTCAGGGGGGATGGCCGAGCTGTCCTGCACGCCCTGGATCAGGCCGGTGGTCAGGCTGGAGATGAGGACCGCACCGACGAGAGCGGTGCCGAGCGAGGCTCCCAGGCTGGTCACCGTGTTCTGCAGTCCGCCTACTTCGGTGCTCTGGCTGTCCGGGAGCGCTGACACGGTCACCGCCCCGAGCTGAGACGCGAGCGCTCCGATGCCCAGGCCGATCAGCAGCATGGGAATGGCGACGATCCCGGCGTCCGCGCCAGGGCTGATCCCGCCGATCAGGACCAGGGTTCCCGCGGTCATCGACAGCAGGCCGAGACGGACGATCAGGCGGGGACGCGCCCTCGGGGCGAGCCGGGGGATCCCGACCGCCGTGATCAGCAGGGCGGCGGACAGTGGGAGCAGGCGGGCACCGGTCTGCAGGGCCGACAGCTCGAGGACGACTGACAGGAACAGCGGGATGGTGAAGAAGATCCCGGCCTGGATGAAGAACTGGAAGAAGAACATGGACAGACCGCCCACGAGCTGGCTGTTACGGAGCATGGACGGCCTGACCAGCGGCTCGCCGCCGCGATGCTCGACGCGGGATTCCCAGAGGAAGAAACCGTAGAGGACGAGCAGCCCGCCGATCACCAGCCAGACGCACGGCGAGGTCCCGAGCAGCTCGGGCCCGCCGGGCTTGGCCTTCACGAAGCCCCAGGTCCCTGATTTCAGGGCGCCGAACACCAGCAGGGCGAGCCCGGCAATCGACAGCAGGCCTCCGACCAGGTCGAATCGGGTTCGCCCGGTCGGCGGCGCATCGGCAACCTTGCGAAGCGCCAGCAGGATGAGCAGGACGATGACGTCTTCGGCGGCGAAAACCCACCGCCACGACGCGAAGGTGGTCACGGCTCCGCCGATGAGCGGTCCGGCGGCCACCGCCACCGCTCCCGCCGCCGCGATCATCCCGTACGCCGCTGACCTGCGCTCGGCCGGGAAGTTGCCGGCGACCAGCGCCACGATCGCCGGCATGATCAGCGCGGCGCCGACGCCCTCCAGCAGTGACCAGCCGGCCAGCAGCATGCCCAGGTTCACCGACAGCGCTGTCGTCAGGGACCCGGCCCCGTAGATGATCAGCCCGATCGCGAAGGCCCGCCGCCGCCCGGCGATGGCGCCGACCTTGCCGCCGGTGATCATCAGCGATGCCATCACCAGCGTGTAGAGGGTGATCGCCATCTGGATGCCGGTGACGGTCGTCCCGAGATCGGCCGCGACCTGACGGATCGAGACATTCATGACCGAGCTGTCGAGGGTCATCAGGAACTGGCCCGCGGCGAGCACCGACAAGACGAATTTAGTCCCGGCCCGGGCGCGCCCTGTTTTGCTCGTCGTCGCCACTGCCGGCTCCAGTCTCCCCGTCGGCGCCGGCGCTCTCACCGCTGCCGGGCAGCCGGCCTGGGCAGTCGGCCCGGGCGCCAGCATCGCCGTGTCAGCCGGGTGCCGTCATCACCCGCGCCGGGTGAGCCCGGGGAAAGTAGGTCTGCACGCGCGCTGCGTGCACCGGCGCGGCAAGAAGGCGGTTCGATGTGGGCCGGGACAGCCGGCGGCTACAACAGCCACGGCCGGTTCGTCGACAACGGTCACGACGTCGGGCACGACGAGCCGACCGTGCGGCTCATCTCGTCAGCGCCCGGGTCAGGCAACACCATGTTCTGGACACTGACCAGCAAGGCGGGCCAGAGCATCGGGCACCTGTTCCCGCCGCGGCGGCAGGCAGGAGCCCGTCCTACGTCAAGCTAATGCGATTTAGGTCGCCTAAAGGGGTAAACACCGTCAAGAATATGGAGCTGGCCTCAAGTCGGGCAGTCCTTCGCGGAGGCCAATCGCTCTATAGTGAGCGAATGACTGTCGAGGGGGCGGTGTCCTTTGGTGCCGTCCCGGCGCTCGTCGTGCGAACCGCGGGGTCGGATCGCACGCTCCGGCCGGGGCGCAGCTACCGGATCGGGCGCGATCCGCGATCGGACATCGTGATCGATGATCCCAGGGTCTCCTGGCTGCACGCCATCCTGCGGGAGGAGGGCGGCCAGTGGCTGCTTGAGGACGTGAGCAGCACCAACGGCACGTTCGTCGGTCAGGAGCGCGTGCAGCGAGTCGAGATCAGCGGCGCCTGCCAGGTCCGGATGGGCGACTCAGGCCGCGGTCCTGTTGTTTCCTGCTCGGTCGCGGTCGCGCCGGACGGGCAGACCACGGTGCGCGCATCCGCACCGGTGCCGAAGCCGGCGCCGCTGTCCGGCCAGCGGTCGCTGACGGGCGAGCGGATGCCCAGCGCCGTTATGCGGCTGCCCCCCAGGAGGCTGCGCATCGGCCGCGCGGACGACAACGAGGTCGTCGTCGTCGATCTCAGCGTGTCCCGGCATCACGCCGAGCTCCGCCGGACGGACCAGGGCAGCTACGAGATCGCCGATCTGGGCAGCTACAACGGCACGTTCGTCAACGGCCAGCGGATCACCGCTCAGGTCGTCACCGACAGTGACATTATCGGTATCGGCCGGGCCACTTACCGCCTCGTCGGCGATCAGCTGCAGGAATTCATCGACACCGGTGACATCTCACTCGACGCCAGAGGCCTGACGGTCCGGCTGCCCAGCGGGAAGGTGATCCTGGATGACGTGAGCTTCCCGCTCGGCGAGCGCTGCCTGCTGGGCGTGATCGGGCCAAGCGGCGCGGGCAAGTCGACGCTGCTCGGAGCGCTGACCGGGATTCGCCCCGCCACCGACGGCTCGGTGCTCTACGACGGCCGTGATCTCTACGCCAGCTACGCCGAGCTCCGGCACCGGATCGGGCTCGTGCCGCAGGAGAACATCCTGCACACTCAGCTGTCGGCACGGCGAGCGCTCGGCTATGCCGCCGAGCTCCGGTTCCCCAGGGACACCAGCCCGGCGGAGCGGGACCGGCGGATCGGCGAGGTGCTCGGCGAGCTGTCGCTGACCCAGCACGCCGATACCCGCACGTCGTCGCTCTCCGGCGGTCAGCAAAAGCGCGTCAACGTCGCTCTCGAGCTGCTGGCGAAACCATCGCTGCTGTTCCTGGACGAGCCCACCTCCGGCCTGGACCCCGGCCTGGACATGTCCGTGATGGAGATGATGTCCGACCTGGCTCACGACGGGCGGACCGTGATCGTGGTGACGCACAGCGTCGTGAACCTGGACGTCTGCGACCGGCTTCTCGTGCTGGTTCCCGGCGGCCAGGTCGCCTACTTCGGGCCGCCAGCACAGGGACTCCAGCACTTCGGCCAGCCGGGCTGGGCTCAGGTCTTCCGGGCCTTCGATGCCGAACCAGACAGGGACTGGGCCGGCGAGTACCGCAACTCGGACTTCTACGCCCAGTACATCACGGCAGCGGCGGAGCCCGCACACCCCGATGCGGAGCAGGTCAGGAAGGTGCCGCCGCCCCCCAGGACGCAGAACCGGCTCGCCCAGCTGTCGACTCTCGTCCGGCGGTACGTGGCGGTGATCGCCTCTGACCGCAACTACGTGGGCGTGATCGCGCTGCTGCCGGTCATCCTCGGCGCGCTGATCCGGGTCATTCCCGATCCAGGCGGACTGACCGGAACGAACAATGGCAACGCCATCCAGGTGCTGCTGATCCTGATGATGGGCGCCTGCCTGACCGGGGTCGCCAACTCGGTCAGGGAGCTGGTGAAGGAACGGGCGATCTATTCCAGGGAACGAGCGGCCGGGCTATCCGCCGGCGCGTACCTGTGGTCGAAGCTCGTGGTCCTCGGGGTGATCAGCGCCGTGCAGGCGGTCGTGCTCGTGCTGATCGGCCTGGCCGGGCGCCCGCTGCCGCCCAACGGCGCCTTCCTGACATCGCTGCCGCTGGTCGAGCTGATGCTGGCCATCGCCGTGCTGGCGGTCGCGTCGATGACGGCCGGCCTGCTGATCTCGGCGGTGGTCAACTCCTCGGACAAGACCATGCCGCTACTGGTGGTGGTGGTCCTGCTGGAGGTGGTGCTGAGCGGCGCGGTGTTCCGGCTGAATGGCAAGGCAGGCCTGGAGCAGTTCTCGTGGCTCTCGCCATCGCGCTGGGGCTTCGGCGCGACGGCGTCCACCACGAACCTGAACCAGGTGACGCCGCCGCCGCCTGGCAACACGCCGGACCCGCTGTGGCAGCACAGCGCGCATGTCTGGCTGCAGGACATGGGGATGCAGGTGGCCATCACGGTGGTGCTGACCGCGGTGACCTGGTGGTCGCTGTACCGGGCGAGCCCAGGTCGGCGCCGCTGATCGCGGCGGGTACGCTCGCCAGGCTGGCCAGCAGGCAGGCGATCTCGGCGGCCGCGCCCGGGCGGCCCAGCCGGGCGGACGCGGCTCGCATGGCCGCCAGCGCGGCCGGGTCGTCGCGCAGCGATGCGACCTCCCGGACAAGCTGGCGCAGTGTCGGCGCCGGGCGCCCTGCGCCCGCGCCGACGACGAACTCGGCGTTGCCCTGCTCCTGGCCCGGTAGCTGCGACGTCAGGACGAGCGGCGCTCCGCAGCAGGTGGCCTCGGCGATCATCCCCGGGCCGGCCTTCGTCACCACCACGTCGGCGCACCTCAGCCAGTCGGCCATGTTGTCGACGAAGCCCTGCACCATGAGGCGGCCGCCCGATCTGGCCGCCAGGCGGTCCAGCCGGCGCCGCGCCACGCGATTGCGGCCGCAGAGCGCCACCACGTCCACGTCCTGCACCCCGCGGATGATCGCGGCCGCGCGGCGGGCGATCTCGCCCGAGCCCTCGGCCCCGCCGGCGACCAGCACGACGAAGCGCCGGCCGCTGATGCCGAGCGACCGCCGGAGCTCGAGCCGGTCCCGCTCGGGCAGCGGGCCGCCGGAGAATTCCGCGGCGACGGGAAGCCCAAGGTCAGCGAAACGCTCCTGGGCGATGCCGTGGCGGCCGCAGTTGACGCCGATCGCCGCGGTGGGCACCACGATCCTGTCCACCTCGCCGTTTCGCCACGACCGGTGCGGGGTGATCAGATCGGTGATCACCGTCACCACGGGTGCCCAGGGCGCGTGGGTATCGCGGGCTCGCATCGCAGGCCGGATCGTCATGCCGTGAAACGACACCATCAGGGCCGGGCGCTCGCTCGCGACCATCTCGGCCACGACCCGGTTGGCCGGCGAGAACAGCAGCTGCTGCACCAGCCAGAGGCCATGGCGCGAATCGGTCCATCGCCAGCAGGCACCCCACAGCCACGGCGTCAGCCTGATGCTCGGTCCGTACAGGCCGGTCACCCACCGCAGCCGCGGCGGGGCGGACGGGCCGCGCAGGGGATCACGGATAGCGGCCGCGAACTGGCCCGGGTACGCCCGCTCCAGTGCCTGGCCGACGGCCCTGGCCGCACTGCGGTGCCCGCCACCGGTGTCGGCGATGAGGAAGAGCAGCGGGAGTCGCTGGCGGGCGCCGATCCCCGCTGCGGCCGGGTCCCATTCCCGCAGCGCGAGGCCGGGCAGGTCGGCCGCTGGCGGCTGATTGGCGACCGGCGGCTGATCGGCGACCGGCGGGCTGCCTGAATGGCTGCTCACTCGACTGAGACCGCCTCTCGAGAGGCCGGAATCGTCGAAGGAGTCGACATAGTCGAACGTGACATTCCGGCCATTAGACCATAGACGGCCTCCCATGTCTCCAGCGTGCTCTCACGGTCATGACCTGCGATGATCCGCAGGCTCTCCGCGCCCATCCGGCGCCGCAGGCCGGAGTCCGCGGCGAGCAGGTCCAGGTACCTGGCCAGGTCGGCGGCGTGACCGCTGGCGAACAGGTAGCCGTTGTGGTCGGGCCTGACCAGCTCGCCGAGCGCGCAGGCGTCGGCGGCAACCACCGGCAGTCCGCTGGCCATGGCCTCCATGGTGGCCAGGCTCTGCAGCTCCGCCTCGGATGCGATAGCGAACACGTCCGCCATGCGGTACAGGTCAGGCAAGTCCGCGTCAGGAACATGCCGGAGGAAGATCACCCGGCCCGCCAGCCCGAGCCGGGCCGCCTGGCTCCGAAGCTTGCCCGCGAGCGGTCCGGCTCCCGCGATGGCCAGCTGAGCGGGGGTTCGCAGGCGGCTGGCCGCTTCGAGCAGGACATCGACGCGTTTCTCGCCGCTCAGCCTGCCGACCGACAAGATCAGCGGACGATCGGGCCGCAGGCCGTAACGACGGCCAAGCGCCGCATCCGCCGGTCCCGGCGCGAACGCTCGCCCGTCCAGGCCGTTCGAGATCACCTGGGACGGCACGGCCAGGCCGCGCTCACTCAGCAGGGCCAGGGCCACCTGGCTTGGCGCCGTGACGTAGCCGCACCGGTTCGCGAACCCGACGACCCAGGAGTAGAACGACCGGTGGAGTGCCCGCGAGCCGCCGCCAGGGGTGGTCCGGACATTGGCCGGCAGATAGTGGTTCGTGTACACGACTGGCACGCCGGCGCTGCCTGCCAGCCGCCGCGCGAGGACGCCGAGCACCAGCGGCGAGTGGATGTGCACGACGTCGGGCGAGGCTGCGGCGAGAGCGTCGCGGACCGCGCGGAACGGCGGCCGGGCGACCCGCATGCCCGAGTACCAGGGCCAGGAAAACGACGCGATGTACCGGACGTCGGCTCCGCCGTCCCGGCCGGCGCCCGGCCGCGGACCCGGGCTCGGGGCCAGCACGGTCACCTGGTGGCCGCGCTCAGCCATCGCGGTGGCCAGCCCGCGGGTGACAGCCGGAACGCCGCCGACCATGGGCGGGTACTGGTCCGTCACCACAAGCAGCCGCATCGTGGTCAGCGCTGGGCCCGGCGCTGGTACAGCCACACAGCCGTGGGCGCGAGCAGTGTGAGCAGCGCCGCCGACCACAGCAGTGAGGCGAGCGCGGGATGCTGCATGGGCCAGGCGCGGATGGCGGCGGCCGGGTTGGGATCCCCGAGCAGGTCCCGGCACGCGGCCGCGAGCGCGCTGATGGGATTCCAGACCGCGACGTCGCGCAGCCACGGCGTCATCTGGCTGACCGAGATGAACGCGTTCGAGGTGAGCGACAGCGGCAGGATCACCATCAGCCCGACCGCCTGGGCGGCCTCGGCGCCGCGGGCCAGGATCCCGATGCACGTGCCAGCCCACGCGGCGGAGTAGGCGAACAGCAGCGCCAGGGCGAGGGCCGCCAGTGCGTGCCAGGCGCTGGCGTGCACCCGCCATCCGACGGCCAGGCCGGCTATGGCGGTCACCAGGCCAGCAACCAGCGTCAGCGACAGGTCGGCCAGGGTCCGGCCGATCAGCACGGTGGCACGCGACATGGGCAGCGAGCGGAACCGGTCGATCAGCCCCGTCGACAGGTCGACGGCCAGGCCGATGGCCGTCCCCTGGGCGGTGCCGCCCATGTTGACCGCGAAGATGCCGGCGATCAGGTACTCCCGGTAGTTGCCGCCGCCGGGGAGGTAGATCGCCCCGTCAAAGACATAGCTGAAGAGCAGGACGAGGATCAGCGGCTGCACGGTGACGTTGACGAGCTGCTCCGGCGTGGTGATCACCCGGGCCAGGGTCCGCCTGGTCAGCACCCACACGTCATGCAGCGCCCAGTAGCGGGCACTGAGCCAGGCCGGGGCCGTCCGGGAGGACGGCGCGGCGGCCGTCTCGAAGCTGAGCGCCGGGAACTGGCCCGCGACGTCGGGGATCACGCGGCGGCCTCCCCGGTACCGGTGAGCGCATGGAACACGTCGTCCAGTGAGGGCCGCCGCACGCTGATGTCATCCACGGCGATTCCCGCGGCGTCCAGGTCCCTGACCACCTCGGTGACGATGCCGGGCCGGGGAAGGACGGGTGCCTCCAGGCGGCCCGGCCCGCCGGTCAGGCTCACCGGGCCGGCGGCGTGCGGGGCGAGGATAGCCGCGGCGCGGCCGAGCGGGGTATCGGGTGGCAGCGAGAGCACGAGCCGGGTGCCGCCGACACTGGCCTTCAGCTCGGCCGGAGTTCCCTCGGCCGTGACCCGGCCGCTCTCCATGACGCAGACCACGTCAGCGAGCTGGTCGGCTTCCTCCAGGTACTGCGTCGTCAGCAGCAGCGTGGTGCCGTCGAAGACGAGCCTGCGGATCACGTCCCACATGACCAGGCGGCTGCGCGGGTCGAGTCCGGTGGTTGGCTCGTCGAGGAACAGGACGCGCGGCCGGGTGATGAGGCTCGCGGCCAGGTCGAGGCGCCGGCGCATGCCGCCCGAGTACGTGCGCACCGGCCGGTCGGCGGCTGGCTCGAGCTCGAAATGAGCGAGCAGTTCCGCCGCTCGCCGCCGGGCGTCCGGCCTGCGCAGCCGGCACAGCTCGCCGATCATGACGAGGTTGGCGCGGCCGGTCAGGAACTCGTCGACCGACGCGTACTGGCCGGACAGGCCGATCTCGCGGCGAACAGCCGCGCCGTCCGCGCGGACGTCATGCCCGGCGACCCTGGCCCAGCCCGCGTCCGGACGCACCAGCGTGCTGAGCATCCGCACGACCGTGGTCTTCCCTGCGCCGTTCGGCCCGAGCAGGCAGAACGTGGTGCCTGCGGGAATCTGGAGGTCAAGGCCGGAGACGGCAGGCGCCCGGCCGAACGACTTGGCAAGCCCGCATGTCTCGATCATCGGCGGCTGTCGCACGGTAGTCTCCTTGCCGGGATCGTGCCTGTGCCCGCCGGGGCGAGCAGGTGCAGGGGGCGGACATGACTAGCGATCGTCGCTCGATTCTCATCGATGGACGGGTCAGCGGGCTACCCGGCGCGCACGGGCTGGCCAGATCCCTGGTCGGGCTGGCCGAGCACCTGGGCCGGGCCGATGACGGCCTGACTGTTCGGGTGCTGATTAATCCGGCCCGCGAGCAGTTGTTCCCGCTGGCACGGCTGTCGAAGCGAACCGAGCTGGTCGGCACGGACATCACGCTCGGCGCGCTGCACCGCGTCCGCGCGCTGGCCCGGCTGATCGGTGACTGCGAAGCCGCGGTGCTCTACGTTCCCTATCCGCTGTTCCGGCCGCTGCTGTGCCCGTGCCCCGTGGTGGTCACGATCCACGACTGCACGATCGAGAGCGATGCCGGTTTCGCCGGGGGCTGGTACCGCCAGCTCGGGATGAAGGTGGCGACCAGGGCGGTACTGAGCCGCGCGGTCGCCGTTACCACTCCGACGAAAGCCAGCTTCGCCGATCTCCTGAGGTTCTATCCGTCTGCCCCGAATCCCGTCGTGATCCCTAACGGCGTCGACACGGAGCGGTTCGCCGCCGTCACCGCCAGCGCGGTGGCCGCGGCCAGGGACCATTACCGGCTCCCGGAGCAGTTCATCCTGACCGTCGGCGCGCACCGGCCGCATAAGAACCACGGTGTCCTCGTTCGGGCCATGCTCGCGGTTCCCCCGCAGGCGTCGCTGGTGATCGTGGGCTACCCCGATCCTCATTTCCGCGAGTATCTTCCCGGGCTGATTGCCGAGCTTGGGCTGCAGTCCAGAGTCCGCCTGGTGCCGTCGGTTGGCGATGAGTGGCTGCCCGCGGTCTACCGGGCCGCGTCGGCGTTCGCCCTTCCCTCGCTCGCCGAGGGGTATGGCCTGCCCGCCCTGGAGGCGATGGCAGCGGGCATCCCGGTCCTGGCCAGCGCGATCCCCGTTCTGGAGGAAGTATGCTCCGGCGCGGCGGTCCTGGTGCCGGCGCACGATCCCGCGGCCTGGGCGTCAGCGCTGAACCTGGTGCTCGACGGCGGACCTTCGGTCGCTGGCATGGTCTCGCATGGTGCCGCTGTCGCCGCCGCGGCGACGTGGGAGCGCGGCGGCCTCGCGCTGAGCGAGCTGCTGTCATCGGTGGCACGATCGGAACACCAGGGAAAGGCGGCCCGTGGTTAGAGATACGGTGGTTAGAGATACGGTGGTCAGGGATACCGCTGACACAGGTTCGGCTGACACAGGTTCGGCGGGGACGACGCGGCGGTCACTGCCGCGCTGGCTGGCGACGAGTCCGCGTTCGCGGTGCTCGTCGAGCGCCATCGTGCCGAGCTGCGGGTGCACTGCTACCGGATGATCGGCTCGTTCGACGAGTCCGAGGACCTGGTGCAGGAGACGTTCCTGCGCGTCTGGAAGAACACAGTTCCAGCTGGTGCCCGCCAGGGCCAGCCGGCAGCCGACGGCGGCTGCCTACGTCCGGCCTCCCGGCGAGGCTGTTTTCCGCGCCTTCGCGCTCGCGATGGAGCTGCCGTCGCCGCACCGATGAGTTCTGGCCCGCCGGCCGTCTCAACACGGGTCAGCCGCAAAGATCCAGACGGAGGTAGTCATGGCGAAGTTGCTGTACTCAGCCACCATGTCGCTCGACGGCTTCATCGCCGGCCCGGGTGGCGACATGTCCTGGCTGACCGAGCTCATCGGTCCCAACCCGACGGTGGACGACGTCATCAGCAGGATCGGCGCGCTTCTCGTCGGCAACCGCACGTTCCGCGGTGACGATCCGCACAAGGGCACTCCCAGTGAAGGCAAGCCGTTCGGCGGCGGGTGGAGCGGGCCTCAGTTCGTGCTCACCCATAATCCGCCCGCCGCCGACGTGCCAGGCGTCACCTTCGTGGGTGATCTCGACAGCGGGGTCGCGGCGGCGAAGGCCGCGGCGGGCGAGAAGTACGTCAACGTCCTCGGCGCCAGCACCGCCAGGCAGTGCCTCGAAGCCGGCGTACTCGACGAGGTGCTGGTGTTCGTCGCGCCCGTGCTGCTCGGCGACGGTGTCCGGCTGTTCGACTTCCCCGGCGGGGCCACCGTCAGGCTCGAGCCTGTCAGCGTCAGCCAGGTGGCGATGGCGGTCAGCCTGTGGTACCGCGTCGCGCGATGAGGTTGGATTCGTTGAGGACCCGGCTGGTCCGTCACCAGCCCAGAATGGGCAAAGAGGCCTATTTGGTCAATCTGCCGCCACCATGATCGTGGTCATTTCTCAGAGCGCGGACTATTGTCAGTCAGGGCTGCTGAGAGAAGTCCGCGCTCTGAGGATCGACCAGGATCATGGCCGCTTGGCGTGCGCGCCTCTGAGCGCAGGCGCCCGCTGGGCGGCCAGATTCCCGGGCTCGCCTGGGCTCTGCCGATCGCGAGCCCGGCCGGAGCCTTCCCGGGCTCGCGGCACAAGTCGACCACGGTGATCACCTTCCTGTACTTCAGGCCGCGGACGCCGGTGGCCGCGCAGACGGCCGGCGGCGAGGCGTATGCGCGCCGGTACGCGGGTTCGGCGCGCGCTCACTTTGCCGGGGTGACCGGCCCGATCCCCGCGCGGTATGAGCAGGGCCAGGCGGCCGCTCCGGGGGGAGCTAACCGTTCTCGAGCGCCGACGCCTGGGCCAGCCGGCGCCTCGTGCGGGCGTACGGACCCTGCTTCATGTCCTTGCGCCACTGCGGGAAGTCATCGCCGTACTTCTGCTGCTCTTTCCCTGAGGTGGCATAGACCACATAGCCGCCCTTGAGTATCCCGAACGACGCGGCCAGCAGTCCGAGCTTGTCGAATTTGGTCCCTGATCCGGCCAGCGGGTCGAACCATGCCGGCGTGACGAAATTGGACACGGACACGCCATTGACCGCATACGTCGGCGCCTCCACCGGATCGCATACCTCGAAGGTATAGATCGAGCCCTTGCCGTTGTTTGACCACAGGTTGCAGTTCGGGTCGATGAACATTTCCAGCACTTCGTGCGACAGCACGCTGGAGACGCTCCAGTCGCCCGTCGTCACCTTGCCGCCGTTGCTGAGCTCTGGCTGAGCGGCCACGATGCCCCAGAGCTTTCCGCCCTGGTCCTCGGTGTGATAGCCGAGCACGCCCGCAGGCTGGTCCTGGATCGTGTCGGTGAGGGTGATCACGTGCGCGGCCGGCGGAATGCCCGCCGCGTCGGTATAGAAGACCACAGCCGCGGGAGCGCGATCCCACAGCGGCGCGACGTCGAGCTGGATCTGGCTGGCGATGGCTTGCGTCATGGTGGCGGCGTCGGCATGCGAGACCAGGCTCGACTGGTTGACAATGGCGATGAGCATTCGGTCAGCTCCCCGGATCGTGGCCGTTGCGATTTTGGATGCGCCGCCAATTGTCGCCTACATTGCCCGCCCGCGCCACGACTGTGCGCTATCGAGCCAGACCGGATCGGACCGCCGGCGGCCGCCGTGACCAGGCCGGCGTCCGGGCCAGCCGTCAAAGCGGGCCGGCCCGGGCGCTGGACGTGCGATCCACGCCGCCAATACGGTTAACCTGCAGGAATCTGGGGCTAGCTAAGGGGTTGACCGCAAGTGACCGAAACTAGTCATGCGACGGCCGCCGTCATCGAGGCCGAGGTACGCGAGGGTACCTACGGTGACCGGGTAGCCGCAGTGGAGCCAGGCGGTGCGGAGTTCATCCCGCTTGGCGACCGGCATGGCAAGCCGTATCAGCAGTTCTGGACCTGGGTGTCGCCGAACATGGAGTTCGCAACCATCCTCGTCGGCATCATCGGCATCTGGTATTTCGGCCAGACGTTCTGGACGGCCAGCCTGGCGGTCGTGCTCGGCAGCGCGCTCGGCTCGCTGTCGATGGGCGCCCTGGCGGCCCGCGGGCCGCTCTTCGGCGTGCCGCAGATGGTGCTGTCCAGGATCGGGTTCGGCTTCCGTGGCAACATCCTCCCGGCCGGGATCAACTCGGTTGTAGCCGGCATCGGCTGGTTCGCCGTCAACAGCGTCAGCGGCGCCTTCGCGCTGAACGCGCTGCTCGGCTGGAACAGCAAGATCTGCCTGCTGATCATCGTGGTGCTGCAGATCGTCGTGGCCTTCTTCGGCCACAACCTGGTGCACATGTTCGAGCGAATGGCGTTCCCGTTCCTGGTAGTCGTGTTCGCCATCGCTTCCGTCGTGATCATCTCCAAGGCGAACACAGGCGCGCCAGCGACCCCCGGATTCCCGGGCGGATTCGGCGGCTGGCTGGTCACCTTCGGGGCGGCTTTCGGCTATGCGGCGGGCTGGAATCCGTTCGCCAGCGACTACACCCGCTACCTGCCGCCAGACACCAACCGCAGGGCCACCGGGCTGTGGGCCGGTCTCGGCGTGTTCATCTCCTGCGTCGTGCTCGAGGTGGTCGGCGCTGCGGCGGCCACGATCACGAGCAACACGGCGTTCGCCGACAACCCGACAGCCGGCTTCACCAGCCACCTGGCTACCCCGCTCGCCGACGTCACTCTGCTGGCGATTGCGCTCGGCGCGATCTGCGCCAACGCGCTGAACGTGTACTCGGGCTCGATGTCGTTCCTCGCACTGGGGATCAGGCTCCCGCTGTCGTTGCGGCGGGCCCTCGTGGCGCTCGTGTTCGGAGTCGTCGGCTTCTTCGTCGCGCTGTCCGGCCTGCACGACGCCGGCGTCAAGTACACCAACTTCCTGCTCGTGATCTCGTACTGGATCGGGCCGTGGCTCGGGGTCTTCTTCGCCGACCAGTTTTTGCGCCGTGGGAAGCGGGTGGACGGGCTGCTCTTCGACCGCAAGCACAGCCCGTGGGCCGGCTTCGCTGCGATGGCCATCGCCACGGCGGTGTCGATCTACCTCTTTGCTAACCAGATCGAATACATCGGTGTGGTACCGAAGCACTGGTCGAGCTTCGGCGACCTGGCCTTCGAGATCGGGTTCGTGCTCGCCGCGCTGCTGTACGCGCTGTTCTTCAAGCTGCAGGGCGAGGGCCGCGTCGAGGAGGTACTGCACATCCCTGACGTCACGGCCGCAGGAACGTGACCTGCTCTTCAGCGCCGTTCCAGATCACCGTGTGCTGAGCTGGCGTGGCCCGGGCGACCACCTTGCCGCCGCGCAGCACGAGCGTGCGCGGGGCGACCAGGCGCAGCGCGTCTGCCTCTGACGGCGCGTCGAAGACGACCAGGTCCGCCGGGCCGCCCTGGCGCAGGCCGTAATCGGGAACGCCGAGCGCCTGGGCCGGGTTCGTGGTGATCATCGCGATCAGCCGGATCAGCTCGGCGTCGCCGGACATCTGCCCGAGGTGCACGAGCACGAACGCGGCCTGCAGCGGATCGCCGTAGCCGAGCGGGTACCACGGGTCCATCACCGAGTCGTGCCCGATGCAGACGTTGACGCCGGCCTCCTGGAGCTGCTTGACGCGGGTGTGCCCGCGCCGGATCGGCCCGGTGTCGAACCGGCCCTGCAGCACGGAGTTATCGAGCGGGTTCGTCACCATGTGCAGGCCGGCCCTGGCGATGTTCCCGATCAGCCGGTACGCGTAGGCGCTGTTGTAGGAGTGCATCGCCGTGGTGTGGCTCGCCGTGACCCGGCCCGACATGCCCCGCCTGATCGTCTCGGCCGCCATCACCTCGACGAACCGCGAGTGGTCGTCGTCGGTCTCGTCGCAGTGGATGTCCACCTGCAGGCCGTGCTCGTCGGCGAGCGCCATCGCGAACCGGACGGACTCCACGCCGTCCTCGCGGGTCAGCTCATAGTGCGGGATGCCGCCGACGACGTCGGCGCCGAGTTCGACCGCCTCGCGCATCAGCTCCCTGCCGCCGTCGTAGCCGAGGATGCCCTGCTGCGGGAACGCGACGAGCTGCAGGTCGATCAGGCCCCGAACCTCCTCGCGCAGGTCGATGAGAGCGCGCAGCGCGCGCAGCTGCGGATCGCACACGTCGACGTGGCTGCGGACATGCTGGACCCCGCAGGCGAGCTGCCAGCGCAGGATCTGCCGGACGCGCGACTGCACGTCCTCGTAGGTCAGGTCGGCAACCCGCTCGGCCCACACGGCGATGCCCTCGAACAGGGAGCCGGACACGTTCGGCCGCGGCTGGCCGACGGTGAGGACCGCGTCGAGATGGATGTGCGGTTCGACCAGGGGCGGCGTGACCAGGCGCCCGCCGACATCGATGGTCTCGGCCGCGGTCGTCTCGTCCCCGACGGTGACGATCACGCCCTGATCCACCCCGAGATCGGTGAGCGCCTGCTGTCCGGTAACCCGGGCATTGCGAAGAATCAGATCGATCATCTGGCCATCATGGCGGAACTGCCGCCGATCGCGCCGGCCAGGTGGGTCAGTGCCCGCCGGATCAGGCCGCACGCCGCCAGGCCGCCGCCAGCGCGGCGTAGCTGCCCTTGCGCCGGTCCCGGTCGAGGCTCGGCGTGACGACCACGATCTCGTCGGCCTGGGCGAGCTGCTTCATCTCGAGCAGCCGCTCGGCCACGGCCTTCGGCTCGCCGGTCACCATCCGTCCGTCATCGTGCCTCCCGGAGCGGAACTCCGGCGATCCGGCCAGGTCTCGCACCTGCTCGGGGCGCAGCGGCTCGCGGATTCCGCGGCGGATGTTGGCGATCGTCAGCGTCCACGCCGCTTCGAAGGAAAGCACCGCCTCGGGGTTCTCGCTCGCGAAGGCGAGCACGGACATCGCCGAGTATGGTGCCCCGTCAGGCGTACGCGCGGTGAAGCTCCTGCGGTACTCGCGCAGCGCCTCGAACGCGATGTCGGGGCTCATGTGATGCGCGAAGGCCGCGCTCATCCCGTTCACTGCGGCGAAGCGGGGCCCGTATCCGCTCGATCCGAGCACGAACAGCTCGGGCCGCTCGTCGACCACGGGGGCGGCGACCAGCGGCGCGTACGGATGGCCGGCCGGGAATCCGTCGCCGAGGAACGCCAGCAGCTCGGCGACCTGCCCGGGAAACTCGGCGGCCGGGTCGGCAACCATGCCGCGGCGCAGTACGTGCGCGGTGAGCGGGTCGGTGCCAGGAGCCCGCCCGAGCGCCAGGTCGATCCGGCCCGGGTACATGGCCAGCAGTGTCCTGAAGGTCTCCGCGACCTTGAGCGGCGCGTGGTTGGGCAGCATGATCCCGGCCGCGCCAACGCGGATCCTCGAGGTCAGCGCGCCGACGTGAGCGGTCAGCAGCTCCGGTGCGCTGCAGGCCAGGCTGGTCATGTTGTGATGCTCGGATACCCAGTACCGCCGGTACCCCGCCGCCTCGACGGCCTGGGCGATGCCCACCGCGCCGGCTACCGACGCGCCGGCGCTCTCGCCGTACTCGATCCCGACGAAGTCGAGCACGGCAAGGGGCAAGGATTCATCGACGGCGGTCATGATCTTTCAAAGGCGGTGCTGCCGGCAGGAATTCCCGTCGCCGGTCCGTCGGCCGAGCGATACGGCGGTGCTGAAGTCGGCCAGCGGTGCAGTCAAGTCCCGCTGCTCGTACTCCGACCAGAGTGAGTCACGAGCGTCAGTGACCTGCTGAGTGCGGCTACCGCTAGGGGGGCCGACTTACTTGTCCGGCGGTACCCAGATGTCGCGTTCGTGCATCAGCTCGATCTGCCGGTCGATGACCTCGCGGCGGTACTCCGCGTGGCCGTAGGGGGCCTGGTCGAGGTAGAGGTTCTTCGGATAGATCGGCTGCTCGTAGATCAGCTGGTACTGCTCCGTGGTCAGGTCCTTGATCCAGTTGTCCCACTGGGCGCTGGCGCGGAACCGGCGCAGCGCCTCTACGTCGACGGTGCCGGCGACCCAGGATGACCCGCCGCTGTAGTCGTGCCGCCCGACGATCTGGCCGCGGTAGTCAATGACGGCCGATCCGCCGCCGAAGGTATCGATGGGCACGTCCGAGTCCGTGTGCAGGTAGTAAGTGCCGACGTTGCACGCGATCAGGTACATGTTGTTGTCGAGCGCGCGGGCCCGGTTCTGGATCTCGAACAGGCCGTTGCCCACGTGCGGGTGCGGGTAGGGGCCGCGGTAGACGACCTCGGCTCCGTTCATCGCCAGGCCGCGCGCGTTCTCCGGATACGAGCCCTCGTTGGCCATCAGGAACCCGAGCCGGCCGATCTCGGTATCGGCGACGGGGTAGAACGCGTCCAGGCCGCGGCCGTACAGCTCGATCCACCTGTCCCAGACATTGTGCGGGGTCACCGAGTGCTCGACCGGGAGCAGCGGCACCACCTTGTGATGGCGCAGGATGACCTCGCCTTCCGGGCTGAGCACGAAGCCGATATTGAAGAATCGCCCGGGGAACTCCGGGTGCCTGGCCTTCGCCTGGGCCATGAGGAAGACATTCCACTGCCGGGCGAGCGCGCCGAGATAGTCCGTCTCGGGTCCGGGGATGTCGATCGCGCATTCCCTGGCGAAGTCCTCATGGTCGAGGTCGAGGACTTCGTCGTTGAAGCCCTGCAGGGCGCCTTCGGGGATCGCGATGAGCCGGACGGGCAGGTCCAGGCTGGACAGCCACGATGCGGCCTTGATCAGGTGCGAGAGGTGCTCGAGGTTCGTGGCGATCTCATCGCGGTGGCGGATGCCCCGCATGGTGGGCACCAGGCCGAGGGCCTGATAAGGCTCGATCATCAATCGTCCCCTTCGATCCGGCCAGGCACTGCCGTACTGCTCTTGTTCTACCGGCCGGCGACACGCGCTGTCTGTACTTCGCAGCCACCTTCCGGCCAGATCCGGCAGCGGAACTCTGGCTGGGGCAGAAGTTCACAGTTGGAGCAGGTGGCACACGGTTGCAATCTCGCGGCTGGCGCCGCGATACTGAGCCAACCGCGAACCAGCCCATCGGCCACGCGAGGAGACGCATCGGAAGGCGGGAAACCCAGATTGAGCATCCTAGGCACCAGAGTGGTGCGGACCGAGGATCCGCGGCTGCTGACGGTCGGCGGCACCTACGTCGATGACCTGCGAGAACCGGCACTGGCGCAGGCCGCGCGGGTGACGTTCGTGCGCAGCCCGATCGCGCACGCGCTGATCACCGGCATCGATGTCTCGGCCGCGCGGGAGGCGCCAGGCGTTGTCGCCGTGCTGACCGCCGCCGACCTTGACGATCTGCCGCCGCCACCGCCCGACAGCGGCCTCACGGGCACCGAGGGCCTGCCGTTCCCGCTCGGCGGTGCCTGGTCCGAGCCGCTCTTCGCCGTGGACCGGGTCCGCTTCGTCGGCGAGCCTGTCGCGATGGTGATCACCGATGATCGCTACCAGGGCGAGGACGCCGCCGAGCTGGTCAGCGTGGACTATGAGCAGCTGCCGGCGGTCGTGGGTGTCGCCGGGGCACTAGCCGGCGAGTCGCTGCTGTTCCCGTCGGCGGGCTCGAACGTCGCTGTGGCCACCGGAACGCCGGCCGACAGCGCGGCCTTCGAAGCCTGCGACGTCGTCGTCGAGCACGTGATCACGAATCAGCGGCTCGCGCCGGTGCCGCTGGAGGGGCGGGCTGCGGCTGCCCAATGGGCGGACGGAAAGCTGACCCTCTGGGTGAGTACTCAGAACGCGCAGATCGCGCGGTTCATCCTGGTCGGCGCGCTCGGGCTCGATCCCGCGAACATCCGCGTCGTCGCCCCGGACGTGGGCGGCGGATTCGGCGCCAAGATCGGCGTCGATCGCGACGGGCTGCTGGTCGCCTGGGCGGCCAAGCACATCGGCCGGGCGCTGCGCTGGGCCGAGACGCGCAGCGAGAACATGCTGGCCATGACCCACGGGCGAGCTCAGCGGCAGGTCGTGAAGATCGGCGGTACCAGGGAAGGCCGCATCCTGGCCTACCGCCTCGACCTTGTGCAGGACACCGGTGCCTACTCGCGGATGGGCGGCTTCCTGCCGTTCCTCACCTGCCTGATGGCAGCGGGCCCGTACGACATCGGCCATGTGGAGACCGCGTACCAGGTGGTGGTGACCAACGCGACGCCGATCTCCGCCTACCGCGGCGCCGGGCGGCCCGAGGCGACCGCTGCGATCGAGCGGGCGGTGGACCTCTTCGCCGCCGAGATCGGCGTGGATGCCGCGGAGGTCCGGCGGATCAACCTGGTCCCGGCGGACAAGTTCCCGTACACGTCGGGATCCGGCGCGACCTACGACACCGGCGAGTACGTGGCGGGCCTCGACAAGGTCCTGGCCGGTGCGGGCTACGCGGAGCTGCGGGCCGAGCAGGCACGCCGTCGCGAGCGCGGCGACGTGCTCCAGCTGGGTATCGGCGTGGCGAGCTACGTGGAGATCACCGCCGCTGACGCCGACGGCGGGGAGACCGCACGGCTCATCGTGCACGATGACGGTACGGCCACGGTCTACACCGGCAGCTCGGCGCACGGCCAGGGTCACCACACCGCCTGGGCGATGCTCGTCCAGGCGGAGCTCGGCATCGACATGTCGAAGGTCACCGTGATCCACGGCGACACCGACCTGATTCCGATGGGAGTCGGCACCTACGCGTCCCGGTCGCTCCAGCTCGGCGGCGTCGCGGTCCACAAGGCCGCGGTGGAGGTCAAGGAGCAGGGCCGCAAGGTCGCGGCGGAGATGCTCGAGGCGAGCGAGGCCGACCTCGAGCTCGACGTCGACCGCGGCGTCTGGCAGGTCCGCGGCGACCCGGCGACTAGCACCAGCTGGGCTCAGGTGGCGGCGCACGCGGGAGACGCGGGCCTGGCTGCCGACGTGAACTACACGGAGGGGAAGCCGACCTTCCCGTTCGGTACTCACCTCGCGGTCACCGAGGTGGATACCGAGACCGGCAAGGCGCGGCTCATCCGGCACGTGACCGTGGACGACGCGGGCACGGTGCTCAGCCCGGTGCTGGCGGAGGGGCAGCGGCACGGCGGCATCGCCCAGGGCGTCGCGCAGGCGCTGCTGGAGGAGATGGTGTACGACGCCGAGGGCAACCCGGTCACGGGCACGCTCGTCGACTACGCGATCATCACCGCCACGGAGCTGCCGAGCTTCGAGCTGCTGGCGAGCGAGACGCCCGCGACGATCAACCCGCTCGGTGCCAAGGGCATCGGCGAGGCCGGGACGATCGGCGCCACGCCCGCGACGCAGAACTCCGTCATCGACGCGGTCAGCCACCTCGGCATCCGCCATATCGACATGCCACTCACGCCGGCCAGGGTCTGGGCCGCGATCAGCGAAGCGAGGGAGAGCCGGTGAAAGTGACGGTGACGGTGAACGGCGGCGAGGTCGCCGCCGAGGTGGCGGATCGGACGCTGCTCGTCCATTTGCTGCGGGACGTGGCCGGCCTGACCGCGACCAACGTGGGGTGCGACACGAGTTCCTGCGGCGCCTGCACGGTCTTGCTCGACGGCCGTTCGGTGAAGTCGTGCACCTTGCTTGCCGCCCAGGCCGACGGGCGGCAGGTCACGACCGTCGAAGGGCTGAGCGACGGCTCGGGCGACCTGCACCCGGTGCAGCAGGCGTTCCGCGCCGAGCACGGCCTGCAGTGCGGGTTCTGCACGCCGGGCATGGTGATGGCCAGCGTGTCGCTGCTGGCCGAGAATCCCTCCCCGACGGAGGACGACGTCCGGTCGGCCCTCGAGGGGAACCTGTGCCGGTGTACCGGCTACCACAACATCGTCAGGGCGGTTCTAGCCGCTGCCAGCGAGAGGCGGCCCAGTTGATTCCCGCGCCCTTCACCTACCAGCGGGCCTCGTCGGTGGACGAGGCCCTGGATCTGGCGTCGCAGGCCGGCGAGGACGCGAAGTTCCTGGCCGGCGGCCATTCGCTGATGCCGCTCATGAAGCTCCGCCTTGCCGTGCCCGACACCCTGATCGACATCGGCAGAATCGGCGAGCTGAGCTACATCCGCGCCGACGACGGCCACATCGCCGTGGGCGCCCTGACCAGTCACGATGACATCGCCCGGTCCGACCTGCTGGCCAGCGAGCTGCCGCTGCTCGCCCAGGCGGCGGGCCAGATCGGCGACCCGCAGGTGCGGCACTGCGGCACGATCGGCGGCTCGCTCGCCCACTCCGACCCTGCTGCCGACCTGCCTGCGGTGGCGCTGGCGCTCGGCGCGACGTTCGTCGCCCGCGGGCCGTCAGGAACCCGCGAGATCGCCGCCGGCGATTTCTTCCTCAGCCTGTTCGAGACCGTGCTGGAGCCCGGCGAGCTGCTGACGGAAATCCGGATCCCGAGGCCGCAGGCGGCAGGCTGGTCGTTCCAGAAGTTCGCCAAGCGCGGCATCGACTGGGCGATCGTCGGTGTCGCCGTGCAGGGATCGAGCGTGGCCCTGGTCAACATGGGGTCCACGCCGATCAGGGCGACCGCGGTCGAGCAGGCGCTCGCCGCAGGCTCGGGCCCGCGCGAGGCCGCGGCGCACGCAGCCGAGGGGACGAGCGCACCCGATGACCTGAACGGTCCCCGCGCCTACCGCGAGCACCTCGCCCGTGTTCTCGTGGCGCGAGCGCTCGAGGAGGCTGGGTCGCGCGCATAACCGTGGCAGCAGCGCCTGAGCAGCGCCAGACGGAAGCCGGATGCTGGCGGAACGAAGGCCTCGGCGGTAAGGCCGCCGGGAAGAAGGCGAATTCCGCGCCGACCCTGGCCGAGCGCGTTGTAGTAGGCCGACAGCCTGACGCTGTCGCCGGCGTTCATCACCGGCGGCGAATGGGGCCATCGGCTGTCACCACTTCGGCGTAGGCTCCCGGTCAGCTGATCGCATCTCGCGTCGTGTGGGGGTTTGGTGACTGGTGAGCCGGACGGACGGGGCGTGCCGGATGGGCTGGGCCTGGTGGTCGGCACGGTACCGGCGACGCCGCTCCAGTTCTCGGTCGGGCTGGCGCCCGGCCAGTACGCGCAGCTGGACGATGTGGTCGTCACGGAGCGTCCGCTGCCTGGCCGGCCTGGGGTGCGGATCTCGGGGGTGGTGACGAACGTGGAGGCCGTCCACGAAGGCGCGCGGTTCGCCTCGGACGTCTTCCTGATCGACCAGGGCGCGCTGCCAGCCGAGGTGTGCGAGGTCGCCGAGGTGACCGTCACCCGGGTGGAGCCCGAGCTGTACGTACCGCCGCTGCCCGGCGCCGTGGTCAGCCGTGCTGTCGGAGCGCAGCGGGAGTCCGCGCTGTACTTCGACGAGATGGGCAGCTCCCGGGTCCCGGTGGGATTCGGCCGGGACGGCCAGCCCGTCTACGTGAACTTCGAGTTCCTCGACGGCACCCGAGGTGCCCATGTCTCGATCTCCGGAGTATCGGGCATTGCGACGAAGACCTCGTTCGCCATGTTCCTGCTGCACTCGATCACCAACTGCGGTGTGCTCGCGGGCGAGGCGCACAACACCAAGGCGCTGGTCTTCAGCGTCAAGGGCGAGGACCTGCTGTTCCTCGACTACGCCAACACCAGGCTGACCGGCAGCCAGCAAACGCGGTACGCCGACCTGGGCCTGCCGGCCCGGCCGTTCGGCAACGTCAGGGTCTTCGCTCCGCCGCGGAAGAACGATCCGTCCGGGACCCCCGACGTGCATGCGCGCGATCGTGCCGTCAGCCCGTTCTACTGGACCATCGCGGAGTTCTGCGAGCAGGAACTGCTGCCGTTCGTGTTCGCCGACACCGAGGACGAGCGCGCTCAGTACACGATGCTGATCGCTCAGGTCGCGGCACGGCTGCGCCGGGACGCTGTTCCGGCCGGTAGCGACGGCGCGGTTCGGATCCAGGGCGCGGGCAGCGACGCGATCATCCGCACCTTCGGTGACCTCGTCGAGCTGCTGGAGACCGAGCTGGGCGACGACAGCACGCGCGGCTCCTGGGTGGCCGGGAGCACGGTCATGGGCAGCGTGAACGCGCTGCTGAGAAGGCTGCGATCGGCCGTGACGCCGCTCAGCGCGATCGTCCGCGGTGACCTGGCGCACCGCGGCGAGCGCTCGATCAGCACGTCGCGCGCCCAGGTAACCGTGATCGACCTGCACAACCTGCCGGACCGGGCGCAGCGGTTCGTGGTCGGTGTGACACTGCGCGCCGAGTTCGCCCGCAAGGAACGCCAGGGCACCGCGCGCCCGCTGATGTTCGTCATGCTCGACGAGCTGAACAAGTACGCACCGCGCGAGGGCGACAGCCCGATCAAGCAGATCCTGCTCGACCTCGCCGAGCGCGGACGCTCGCTCGGCGTGATCCTGATCGGCGCGCAGCAGACCGCCAGCGAGGTCGAGCGGCGGATCCTGGCCAACTGCGCGATCCGGGTGGCCGGCCGGCTGGACGCCGCCGAGGCGCTCCGCCCGGAATACGGGTACCTGCCGCCCGCCCAGCGGCAGCGCGCCACGCTGGCCAAGCCCGGCACGATGTTCATCGCCCAGCCGGATATCCCGGTGCCGCTCGCGGTGGACTTCCCGTTCCCGGCGTGGGCGACCCGGCCGAGTGAGAAGGGGGAGTGGGCGGGCCACGATCCGGGTCCGGCGCGCCCGGAGGACCCCTTCGCCGCCATTCCCGGCGCCGATGACGACGTGCCTCCGTTCTAGCCTTGCCCGGCCCCCCAGGAGAGCTGCATGAAGATCCTGCACACCAGCGACTGGCACGTCGGGAAGGTGCTCAAAGGACGGGACCGGTACGACGAGCACGTGGCCGTTCTCGGCAGCATCGTCCGTTCGGCCAGGAACGAGAACGTCGATCTCGTGCTGGTCGCCGGTGACCTGTTCGAGACCGCGGCGCCGACCGCGAAGTCGCAGGGGCTGGTCATGCGAACCCTGCTCGCGCTGCGCGAGCACGGCCGGGAGGTCGTCGTGATCGCCGGCAACCATGACAACCAGTCCCTGATCGAGGCGGTGTACCGGCCAGTGCTCGGCGAGATCGGGATGCACGTCCTCGGCCTGCCCAAGCGCCCGGGCGCGGGCGGCACGATGTCCCTGCGCACCAGGGACGGCGCGGATGTGAAGGTCGCCGCGCTTCCTTTCCTGTCCCACCGGTACGCGGTGCGCGCGGCCGAGGTGATGTTCCACGAGTTCGCCGAGCACGCGCTCGACTATGCCCAGCGGGTCGGCGAGATCGTGCGCCTGCTGACCGAGGGGTTCACCGCCGACAGCGTCAACGTGATCATGGCGCACGGCACGCTGCTCGGCGGCCGCCGCGGCGGTGGCGAGCGGGAGGTGCAGACCACCCTGGACTACGAACTGCCTGCCAGCATGTTCCCGGCCAGCGCGCATTATGTCGCGCTCGGGCACCTGCACCGCCAGCAGGAGATCCCTGGCCCGTGCCCGATCTTCTACTCGGGCTCCCCGCTGCCGATCGACTTCGGCGAGGAGGCCAACGAGCCGGCCGCGCTGGTGGTGACGGCCGAGCCCGGCATCCGCGCGGACGCCAGGGCGGTTCCGATCTCCGGTGCCCGCCGCCTGAAGACGCTGCGCGGGACGCTGGACCAGGTGATCGAGGAAGGGGAGCAGGCCGGTGACGCCTACCTGCGGGTGGTGCTCGCCGAGTCGGCCCGCGCCGGACTCGGCGACCTGGTCAGGGAGAAACTGCCCGGCACCCTCGAGGTGCTGCTCGACGATGCGCACCGGCCCCGCCCCGGCGCCAGTGCCGGCGGTCGGCCAAGCCGGGCGGGCCGCAGCCCGGCCGAGCTCTTCAGCGATTACCTGGCCGAGCAGAATGTGTCCGATGCGCGGATCGGCGCCATGTTCGCCGAGCTGCTCGACGAGGTCACAGGCTCCGACGGTGACGGTTCCAGTCTGCTTGCGACAGGGGATGCCTGATGCGGCCACTGCGCCTGCTTCTTGACGGCTTCGGCTCCTACCGCGAGCCAGCCGAGGCGGACTTCGCCGACGTGGACTTCTTCGCCCTGGTCGGCCCGACCGGCTCGGGGAAGAGCACCGTCATCGACGGCCTGTGTTTCGCCCTGTACGGGACGGTGCCCCGGTGGGGCAGGGAGAACGTGATCGCCCAGGCGCTCGCACCCGCCGCCAACGCGTGCCGGGTCTGCCTCGTCTTCGAGGCGGCGGGCAGGCGGTACGGCGTGGTCAGGGCGCTGACCAGGGACAAGAAAGGCCTGGTGCATACCAAGGAGGCGAGGCTCGAGCTGCTCGACCCGCAGGTGCCGGCCAGCGCTCCGCTCGCCGACCTGCTCGCGGCCAGCATCGAGGCGCTGGCCGAGGGACCTGACCAGGTCAAGTCGCGGGTGCAGGACATCCTGGGCCTGACCTACGAGCACTTCACCCAGTCCGTGCTGCTTCCGCAGGGCCGGTTCTCCGAGTTCCTGCACGCCAAGGCGGCCGACCGGCAGGACCTGCTGGTCGAGCTGCTCGCGTTCGGCGTCTACAACCTGATCGGCCAGCAAGCCCGCAGGCGTGCTGAGCTCGCCAGGGAACGGCTGCGGACGGCGCAGGCGGCCCGGCAGGGGCTCGCCGACGCGAGCGAGGAGGCGGAGAACCGCGCCGCCGCCCGGCTGCAGGCGCTGGCGGAGCTCGCCAGCGGGGTCGAGGAGAAGCTGACGGTGCTGCGCGGCCTCACCGAGCAGGCCGGCCGGGCAGCCGAGCAGGCCCAGGCGGCAGCCGCCGACGCCGCGCTGCTGGCTGCCGTGCGGGCTCCCGCCGAGGTGCCGGGCCTGGCCAGGCGGATCAGAGCCGCCGCCGGGCTGGTCGCGGAGCGAGCGGCGCAGCGGGACAGCGCGGAGCAAGCCGAGCTGGCGGCGCAGCAGGCTCGCGACGAACTGCCCGACAAGACGCGCGCCGAGCGGCTGCGCGAGGCGTATGCGGAGCACGCTGGCCTTCGGTCCCGCCTGGAGCAGCAGCAACAGTCGCTGGCCGTCCAGCACGCCGGCCAGGACGCGCGCTCGGCGGCGCTGAAGGCTGCCGAGGTCAAGCTCATGGAGGCGAGGCAGGACCTGGCGGCCGCCGAGCGGTCCCACGCCGCTGTCGCGCTGGCCCAGGATCTGGCGATCGGCGCCGACTGCCCGGTCTGCCTGCGGCCCGTCACGTCGCTGCCGCACCACCCGGTCCCGGCCGACCTGATGGGAGCACGGGCCGCGGCCGACTGGGCGGCGAGCGAGGTGACGCAGGCGCAGGCGGCGCATGATCAGGCCGCGAAGGCCGCTGCCGTGGCGGGCCGGGATGTCGAGGAGACGAGCAAGCACCTCGACCGGGTGTCCGCCGCACTGGACGGCGCGCCGAGCGAGGCCGAGGTCAGTGCGTCGCTCGAAGCGATCATCAAGGCGGACGAGCTGCTCGGCCGCGCGCAACAGGCGGCCAGAGCGGCGCGGCAGGAGCTGGCCGGTGCCGAGAAGGAACGCGCGACGCTGAGCCAGGACGAGCGGCGGGCCTGGGCCGATCTCGGCACCGCGCGCGACTCTGTCGTCCGGCTAGGTGCCCCGGCCACGGCCGACACGGACCTGGCCGCGGCGTGGGCCGCGCTCACCGGGTGGGCCCGCGCGCAGCAGGACGAACGCAAGGCGCACCAGGCGGACCTCGACGCGGCAGCCGGAGCCCTGCACCGCCAGGTCACCGACGCGCAGGCCGCGCTGGCCGGGCAGCTAGCCGAACACGGCATCACCGGGGTCACGGATCCGGCCAGGTGCGAGGCCGCGGTCGCGACGCACCGGGAGCGCGCAGCGAACCAGCTTGCCGCCCTTCGCGCCAGCCGGGCCCAGGCCGCCGAACTTGATGACCAGATCCTGGCGCACCGGGAGGACGAGCAGGTCGCGACCATGCTGGGCCGGCTGCTGCGGGCATCCTCGTTCGAGCGCTGGCTCTGCGGCGAGGCGCTCGACTCGCTGGTGGCGGAGGCGTCGGAGACACTGCTTGAGCTGTCTGGCGGGCAGTACCAGCTGGACCGCGACGAGCGCAACGACCTGTTCGTCATCGACTACCAGGACGCCGGGGCCAGGCGTCCGGTGCACACCCTGTCGGGCGGCGAGACGTTCCAGGCCTCGCTGGCCCTGGCGCTTGCCCTGTCCCGGCAGGTCATCGGACTCTCGGCGGGGATGCGCGACCTGAACTCGATGTTCCTCGACGAGGGCTTCGGCACGCTGGACGAGGACACGCTGGAAACCGTAGGCGCCACCCTGGAACGGCTCTCCGCCGACGCCGACCGCATGATCGGGATCATCACCCACGTGCCCGCGCTGGCCGAGCGGGTCCCGGTCCGCTTCGTGGTCAGCCGCGCAGGAACGACCTCGACGCTGCGCAGGGAAGGTGTGGCATGACCGCGCTGTACATGCGAGGCGTCGCATGACCGCTCCTGCCGCCGCCGTCTCGTTCACGATCGACCCGTGGGATCCCGGCTACGGGATCGCGTTCGGCGACGAGCTGGACGGCGGAGCCATCGCCGTGTCGAGTGCCGAGCTGCACCTGGACCTCGAGGTGCCCGCCGCGCGCTGGCAGCCGGTCGATCCTGATCCGGCGCCCGCGCTTCCCGGCCTGGTGCTCTTCCTCGACGGAGTGCGCCGGATCGACGCGCGTGTCTGGGTCCACGGCGGCAACCCGCAGCCAGGTCCGGGCATCGCCGCGTCCTACGCGGCCGGCATCGTGGCCTGCGACGGGGCCGCGCGCATCGCCGACGTCGCCGTCGAACGCGGCCTGTTCACCGCCGCGCCGGACGCGACCGACATCGTGACCAAGTCTGCGCGATACCCGGCGCGGCTCGCCGAGGGGCCAGGACCTGACCAGCTGTCCCTGGCGCTCCAGCGGCGGCTCTCCGACGCCGAGGTTCAGCTCGCGCTCGCCTTCCGGGCCCGGCATCCGGCCGACGACGACCTGCTCGTCGTCGACGGCCCGCTGCGCGGACGCACGCACCTCGACAGGACCGTCGGCTACGTCAAGACGCATCACGCGTCCTACCTGCCGGCCGAGCAGGCCGCCGTGGTGGCCGCCCTGCGGCCCGGGCAGCGAACGCCCGCGTTCACGATGGGGACCTCCTGGCGGCGCAACTCCTGGTACCTCCAGCTCCCCGGCACCGCGGGGGCACCCTGGTCAGGAGTCGTCCGGCTGGAGTGCTCGGCGGACCTGCCCCCGGCCGCGGTCACCGGGCTTGCCGGCCTGACTGCCCGGGTGCTGCCCCCGCTGGCCAGCGTGCCGCACAAGGACCCGCGCGCGCCGCAGAACCTGGTTCCCATCGGCGGCCTCGAGCGCGAGCTGCGCCGCAGGCTCGGGGACCAGCAGTTGCTGTACCGGGGCCTGCGGGCCGCGGCCATGGCAGGCCAGTGACCGGGTAGACGTCGCGGGCCGAACCGGCCAGGATGGGGGCAGGTGGGGAAAGGAGCGGGCTGTGAGTGGTCCGGCTGTGACTGATGCGCCATTTGCATGGGAAGACCTGGGTAAGTACAAGGCCGAAGGGCGGTTCCTTGACGGCTATCCCGATGATCAGCGCACGTTCTTCGCGCCGCGCGATGACGTCCACGGCCTGCTGGTGGCGCTGCTGGGCACGGCCCAGCACTCCATCGTGGTCAACATGTTCGGCTATGACGACGACGAGCTGAACAAGATCATCCAGACCAAGCTCGCCGACGAGAAGGTTTACGTGCAGATGAGCCTGGACCGGAGCCAGGCCAGCGGCGTGCACGAGAAGCAGATCCTGGCCCAGTGGCAGAATGACGCCTTCGGCAACAGCATCGCGATCGGCACCAGTTCCGTCCATAACGCGATCTCGCATCTGAAGATCGTGATCATCGACGGCGTCTACACCGTGAAGGGCTCGACCAACTGGTCCCTGTCGGGCGAGGAGGAGCAGGACAACGAGCTGACGCTCAGCCGCAACGCCGTGATCGCGGCTGAGACCCGCGCGATACTCGACCTCAACCACGATTTCATGCTCAAGCAGATGGTCGGCACGAAGCTGGACGTGACCAAACTGCTGGCCAGCAAGGCGCCGGGGGCGATGCCGCCCGCGCCCGCGTCGGCCCCGCCGGGCTGACGCCGACCCCGCGACGCCAACGGCTACTAGACGATCGGCCGCTGCACCGCGCTGACCGGCCTGGCCACCTACCGGTGGCTGGCCCTGAAGGCCGGCAACACGGCGCAGGCCAGGCGGGCTGCCGCGCAGTACGGCAGCATGCTGGCGCCGGCGTTCGTTGCTGAGCTCGCGTCAGGCTGGCCGGCCCAGGTCTCAGCCGACCTGCCGTCCGGCTAGCCTGGCGCGCGAGGATGGCTCACGCAGCAGCGGTCCGGCCGTCCGGGCCAGGAACTCGCGGTAGGTGTCCGGCGCCCTGTTCGGGTGAGGGATGTGGCGGTCGGGTGCCAGGGACAGGACAGTTGTCCGGCGCTGCCAGTAGTCAAGCTCACGCAGGAAGTTCGCCAGCCCGCTGCCTGCCCGCCAGAGCGCTCGTACCGCCCGCCGTACCCTGTCCATGACCGAACCTTCTCCCCGGTGCTCTCGCCCGCGCGTTCCTTATCCTGCTGTCGATACTCGCGGTGAGGGCGAGGCTGCGGCATCGGGTAAATGCCCTAACTTCCCCGGAGGACGAGGCCTTAGCCGGGACGGTCCGCCCGGAGCGCTCACTGATACGAGATCATGATCGGCTTCGGGGCGTTGGACATCGTCTGCAGCGGACTGAGCGTCGGGTGATCCTTGGCGAAGAAGTTCTTCCACCCGAAGAACACGCCAGCGGGCGCGTTCTTGACGACGGTCTGCCAGGTCTGAAGCTTGTCCTCCGGGGTGCCCTGTCCGTCCATGTGGATGACGATCGCGAGGTCGTCGTGGCGGGTGTCGAGCCGCTGCTCGTCGCTGATCATCGACAGCCTGAACTGGTGCAGCACGAGCAGCTTCTGCGGCAGGTGGTACCTGGCCGTCAGGCCTGCCAGCCATCTGACGACGCCGTTGACCTCGCTGATGGCGACGCTGCCGATCTGGCGCAGCGGCAGCTGGCCAGGCTGGAGTTTCCATTCCGGGTCGAGTGCCAGGCCGACGCTGGGCAGCTTCAGCAGCGACCGGTACCGCCGGGCCTGGGCAAGCAGGCTGGCCCGGCCTGGCTGCAGGTCGAGGACGACGTACATGCCCGCCTGTGTCGCCCGCCGTACCCAGGGCCGCAAGGAGGCAACCGTGGACTCGTAGGAGTAGGTGCCGTCCGGCCCGGGGCTTGCCTGCGCGACGGTGGCGATGATCTCGAAGGCCGGCACGACCGGCACGCCGCTCAGCGACCGGTAGGACGCGGCAATCCGGTGGATCCGCGCGATGCTCGCGCTCAGGCTCTGCTCGCCCAGCGCCCCGAGCACTGGTGCGCCCGGATAGCCATAGAGGGCCAGCAGCCGGTGCATCGGGAAGAGTACGTCTCCGCCACCCGGCAGCTGCACGCCGGTGGCGGCCACCGCCACCCGGGCGGCCAGCAGCCGGGCCGGCCGGAAGCCGGCGCCCACCGCGATGACGTGCTGGGGCCTGGCCGCCGACAGTGCCGAGATGGCCGAAGGGTCAGTCCGCGGGTCGAAGCCAGCGACGGTGATGATCTGCACGCCGGCCGCCCGGGCCGTGGCTTCCGCGGCGGTCGCTCCCGCATTGGTGTCACCGCGGTGCACCAGCATGACCACGTTGCTCAGCGCGGCCGGCGCGCCTCTGGCAGGCAGCCTGGCCGTACCGGTGATCACCTGGAGCGAGGGCAGCTCGGCCGAGAGCAGAGCTCGGCCGACACCGACGTCGAGCACGGCGCGAGCCGCCAGCGCGCGGGTCTCGGTTCGCAGGGCGACGCCGGCGGACACGGTGGTCGCGGCGCGCTGCCGCTTCGGCGAGAGCAGCAGGAGCGGCGCGTGCGTGCGCTCGGCCCGGCCGGCTGCCCTGGCGAGGTCAGCCTCCCGGTCCGCGTTCGCGACCACGATGAGGGGAGAAGAGGCGAACAGCCGCCAGGCCGCGTTCGCCGCCACGGTATCCGGCGTGCCGGCCAGCACTGACGTTGCCACCTCGGGCGGACGGGTAACGGCCGCCAGGCTGACACCCGGCGGCAGCGAATGCGCCGGCCCGCATGCCGTCGCGGCGACAGCAAGGGCTGAGGCGGCCACTGCCCATCCGAAGGATCGCGATATCAGCTGGCGGACAGCTCGTGCTTCCGGCTGATATGCCACGCAGTCGCTTCCGATCGTCTGAATGCGCCATGTCCAGAGCATCGGATTTCTCCCCCGTGAGATCCCATCGCTCGTACGGCGTACTTCCGTGGCAGCTCCAGAACAGCCACGCGGTTGAATAGTAGCCGTGCCGAAAAGGGTGCCGAAGGCTTTCAGCGCTAAATTAAGCAAGAAGCTATGCGGTCATTTGGCACGAATGGATAGCCACGACTCAGGTCGTCGTATCCGTAGTTAATATGCCCAGGCAACGTCATTCTGGTCGCACAAGCGACCGACCTGCAAGAACGGCAAATTGCGGCAGCTACCTCATTTTTGCCGC
>DATKQH010000177.1:0-48328 GCA_035532775.1 Streptosporangiaceae bacterium | reverse complement strand
CCCTCCAGCGGCCAGCCTTGGCCCGCACCGGGCCCAGGCGGAGCGCCTGCGGGCAGCGATCCGCAGCGCTCCCGGTGACATAACGCCGCGCAGCGCGCGAGGCCAGCACAGAAAGCCGCTGATTAACACCAGCCACCTAGGTCAATGTATGGCCTGCGCGCCTACTGCGCTGCGGGCGGTCGTAGACGCTAGCCTCTGGCTGCCGCAGCGGGCCATGGTGCCGACGGAGGCCTTTGGGCTATTGGTCTTGGGTCGTTCGTCCCTGGTTCCTCGTCACAGCTCTAGAACAGACTCTCCAACGAGGGTCTCTGGCCTGTCCTGGTCGAGAATGCGGCCATCCAGTTTGACCTGGGCGATCGTGACGTCGATGATCGGCGATCGTGCTTGTTCGTCTGATCTATCGGCTCTTTGTTCAGGTGCTGTCCTGGCTTGCCCTGTTCGCTCGGTCGTCGGCGTCGAAGGACGCGGAGATACTCGCACTGCGGCACGAGGTCGCTGTGCTGCGGCGGAACAATCCGAGGCCTCGCCTGTCCTGGCCGGATCGCGCGGTCCTGGCCGCGCTTGCCCGGATGCTTCCGAAGGCGCTACGCGCCCACCGGATTGTCACGCCGGGAACGTTGTTGCGCTGGCACCGCAGGCTGATCGCCGCGCGGTGGCGGCAGCCGAAGCCACCGGGCCGTCCGCCGATCGGCGAGGAGCTGGTCGCCCTGATCGTGCGCCTGGCGAGGGAGAACCGGACCTGGGGCGTGGTTCGCATCCAGGGCGAACTGCGTCGCCTCGGCCATCGGGTCGCCGCCTCGACCATCCGCAAGATCCTGCGTGCCAGCAGGGTCCCGCCAACCACGCGCCGCGACGACACCTGGCACACCTTCCTGCGCGCCCAGGCCAGCAGCCTGCTTGCGATCGACTTCTTCCACGTCGACACCGTGACGCTGAAGCGGTTGTATGTCGCGTTCATCATCGAGATCAAGACACGCAGGGTCCACCCGCTCGGCATTACCGAGCATCCGACCGGGGACTGGGTGGTTCAGCTGGCCCGCAGTCTTGCCGGTGATCTGGAGTAGGCCGGGCACCGATTCAGGCACCTGATTCGCGACCGGGACGCGAAGTTCACTGCCGCCTTCGACGCGGTCTTTGCCTCCATCGGCATCCAGATCGTGCTCACCGCACCACGGGCCCCGCGGATGAACGCCTTCGCCGAGCGCTGGATCGGCTCCGTCCGCCGAGAGTGCACCGACCGGATCCTCATCACCGGAGAACGCCACCTACACCACGTGCTCGACATCTACGTCGCCCATCACAACGCCGGGCGCAGCCACCAAGGCGACGGAATGCTTCTGCGTGCTCCCGAAGACGAACCGAACATGATCCCGTTCCCTGCCCGGATCGACACGATCTGAACCGACAGCGTCTGCGCGGACTGCTCAACGAATACCGGCCCGCCGCATGAAAGTCCAGGCCAGAACCGGTAACCGAGTCTTCGACCAGCACAGGCAAATCGGGAGTTGGCCGGACCGTCATGAAGCGCCGTTGGAACCGGGCGCTTGACGAGCCGGACTACACGTACGGGCCCCCGCCAGAGCAGTACGCCTTTAGCGATGAACCGCCCTTCTAGTAATCTTGCCTGCCTGTCACGCCGGGAGCACTTCGACGCAGGGACCTGCGAGAGTCAAGAAGCGGACCAAGGACCCGGTCATCGGACGAAGAGGCCGTGAGCCCGGCCAACGTGCCACTCCGTGCCAGGACGAGCGCACCAGGCGGTCAATCACGGGCACTGAGGGACCGGTCACACCGGCCGAGCTGGGCAGCCACAGGCGGTAGCAACACCCGAAACAATCAGTCCCGCAGAACGTGACCAACTCAAGGAATGGACCTCCCGGCCAGGCCGTACGTGCGCCCGATCCACCGGAATCCATCCCACGTATATCCCACGACTAGCGGCATATGGCCGCGTCTGACGGCATCTAGCTGCATGAGCCTGGCAGGAACCAGGAGCCCACATGGCGAGCCCTCGACCGCATAGGAGCTGGTCAGGGTTCTCGCGACTCCCCACGGATCCCGTGGACAGTGCGTGGGCCAGATCGTCGACCAGTGATCTTCCGGGGGCTGACGGGGTCTTCACCGAGTACGGTGGGCCATCGAAATCCAGGAGCTAGCGGTTCGGTGAACCGCTAGCTCCGGCCGGAATCCGTCCGCCATATGTCCGTAACCACTGCTATGCAGCGGCTCACGGTGGCACATCATGACACACAACGGGATAGCACCAAGACGGCCTGTGAGCCCGGATATGCCCAGGCCACGGCCCGGTTACGCAGGTGGTGGCAGGTGTTGGGTTCGAACCAACGTGGGCTGAGCCGACGGTTTTACAGACCGCCCATTCTGATAGCTGACCAGGGCAATTGGCAGGTCGCCAGCGGCGCAGGTATCAGCACCGATTCAGCACGCGGTCCGGAAACGACGGGAACCGGCCGGCACTAACCGGATAAATAACGCACGAGACCGGGCCGCCCGGCTGATGCTCCGGACGCCCGGAAACGGCGCGACGAATTGTAAAAACGCAGGTCAGGCTACCTGACGTTCAGCCCGGTGACCGCCCTGCCGATGATCATCCGCTGAATCTCCGACGTGCCCTCGAAGATGGTGAATATCTTCGCGTCCCTGTGCATGCGCTCGACCGGGTAGTCCCTGGTGTAGCCGTTGCCGCCCAGGATCTGGATGGCCTGCTCGGTGACCCGCACCGCGGTCTCCCCCGCGACCAGCTTGGAGATCGACCCCTCGGCCCTGGTGAACTTGCGGCCCTGCCTGGCCATCCAGGCCGCCCGCCAGGTCAGCAGCCTGGCGGCGTCCACCGAGGCCTGCATGTCGGCGAGCATGAACGCGATCGCCTGGTTCTGCCCGATCGGCTTGCCGAACTGCACCCGGTCGGTGGAGTAGTCCCTGGCGTACTCGAAGGCAGCCCTGGCGACGCCGACCGCCATCGCGGCGACGGTGGGCCTGGACGCTTCGAACGTCTTCATCGCGGCCTGCTCACCGCCCGCCTGACCGCCGGCCAGCCTGGCCAGCCGGGCGTCGAGCCTGTCCTTGCCGCCGACCAGGCACCGGCCGGGCACGCGCACGTCGTCGAGGATCACCTCGGCCGTGTGCGAGGCCCTGACCCCGTGCTTGCGGAACTTCTGCCCCTGGGACAGTCCCCTGGTGCCCGGCGGCACGATGAAGCTGGCCTGGCCCCGGCTGCCGAGGGACGGCTCCACCGACGCGACCACCACGTGGATGTCCGCGATGCCGCCGTTGGTGGCCCACGCCTTGGTGCCGTTCAGCACCCACTCGTCGGTCGCCTCGGAGTAGACCGCCCTAGTCCTGATCGCGCCCACATCGCTGCCGGCGTCGGGCTCTGAGGAGCAGAACGCGCCGAGCTTCAGGTCGCCCGGGCTGCCGAACATCTGCGGAACCCACTCGCCGATCTGCTCGGGAGTGCCGCTGCCGCTGACCGCGACGGCCGCCAGGCAGCTTCCGGTCAGCGCCAGGCCGATCCCGGCGTCACCCCAGAAGATCTCCTCGAAGGCGACCGGGGTACCGAGCCCGGTCGGCTCGAACCACTGGCCGCCGAAGAAGTCGAGCGAGTACAGCCCGATCTTGGACGCCTCCTCCAGGATCGGCCAGGGCGTCTCCTCGCGCTCGTCCCATTCCGCGGCGGCGGTCCGCATCACGTTCTGCGCGAACTCGTGCACCCAGTCGCGCATCTCGCGGACATCATCCGACAGGTCAAGGCTGAAGCCGCCGCTGGACTGTTCGCCTTCGCTCATGTGGATACTCCTCGCCGCCAGGTGCCACAGTTCCGGATAATGGAGCGATCGAGGGCAGCTACCTTCCCCAGCCTGGATCGCTAAGTTACTCAATAGTAGTATGACGCGGCGCGGCCCGATGCGCATCAGGGTGCCCAGACGACTTCAGCGCCTGGGGTTCCAGCCGCTGCGGCGGATGCAGGACCGCATAACGCATGTGGCTGGACAGCCATCGCGCGAACGCAGCCTCCTCCCAGCCGCAGTCGTGCACGAGGGAGCTGAAATGGGCTGGGTCGTTAAAGACCCACAGCAGGTCCGTAGCGCCCTTGCTGTCTAGCCCCGGCCGCAGCGGCCCGAGCGCCTGGAGGCGCTTGACGACCATCTCCGCTCCTGCGCGGCGGTTGCCCTGGACGGTGTTCCACAGCTGCGCCACCTCTGATGATGCGTCGGCGGCCCGGCGCACGGCCTCGAAGATCCGCGCCGTGCGCGCCCCGATCAGCACGCACACCCGCGCATAGGCGTCGAGGGCGGCGTCCTGGGTGGCGGCGTCCCACACCGGCCGGAACCACGGTCGGTCTGCCACTGGCACGAGTTCATCGTCTCCGGCGAGTGCCTGGTCGAGGATAACGCGGAGCAAGGCCGACTTCGAGCCGAACGCGGCGAACACCGTGGGGCGGGCAACGCCAGCCGCGACGGCGACGTCGGCCAGGGAGGTCGCGGAGTAGCCGCGGGCCGTGAACAGCTCGCTCGCTGCCGTGATGATCGTGTCCCGGGTCCGACGTGCGTTCTCTGCGCGCAGCGGGGACTCATACCGGCGCCGGGGTGCCTGGCTGTTGACATGACTCATACGTCAACGATACTAACTAGATATTCACTAGACCAATGTCTATCTAATCTGGAGGGACTCGCATGTCTCAGGCAGCAGCCGTGCGCCCGTACATCCGCCACGAGGCCGATGGCGAGACGCTGTGGTTTCTCGGCAACCTCGTCACGCTGAAGGCCACCGGCTCGCAGACCCGCGGGCAGCTCACGATCGCCGAATTCGTCAACCCGGCGGGATTCGCTCCGCCCGTGCACCGGCACCTGGCCGAGGACGAGATGTTCTACCTGCTGTCTGGTACGGCGGAGTTTCGCTGTGACGGCGAGGCGTTCGGGGCCGGGCCTGGTGATTTCGTCCTGCTGCCCGTGGGCCTGCCGCACACCTTCGCCGTCGGACCGGAGGAGCCACTGCGGGTCCTTCAGATCACGACACCATCGGGATTCGAGGACTTCGCGGCGGAGGCCGGAGAGCCTGCGCGCGAGCGACGGCTGCCTGACCCAGCGCCGGTTGATCCCGCCGCTCTCGGCCGCGCAGCCGTGCATCATGCCATCGAGTTGCTCGGGCCACCTCCGTTGCGCTAGTCACGAGCTTCCGGCGCTGGCCCGGGCCGTGAGTTCTTGCTCGATCCTCGCCACGAGGTCAGGATGCATGCTCAGCCGGCGCAGGAAGTCGGGCGGGAAACCAAGCTGGCGGTTCGCCTCGTCGATCACCGGCTGGGTCATCCCGAGTGCCTGCGCCAGCACGTCCTCCCGCTGGTAGGACGGCGGAAGGTCGGCGACGTCGAGGTCGGCCGGGCGCCGGAAGGTCCCGTCCGGGGCCGGCAGCCACGCTGCGGCTGACGCCAGCTCGCCGATCGGTGACAGCGTGCTCTCGCGGCTGGCACCGGCGAACTCCCGGCGCGGAGACTTCTCGACAACGCCCGCGATCAGGTGCCTGTTGGGGGCTAGCAGGACGTTCCATATGTATTCCGAGCGGGCAGCAGTCGGGTGGCTGAGCGCATGCTCCAGGCCGTCGAGCGTCGCCGACGGGTCGAATCCCGCGACTCCGCGCTCGTTGCGGGCAAATTCCTCGGCGATGAGGACGTACCCGAGCGGGTCCGCTTCCCGCGCATCCAGCCGCACCTCGCCCGCGACTCCCATGCCCCGCAGCTGGGCTAGCCACGGCCCGTAGCCATCGTCGGCGAGCCAGGCGTCGGGGTTCCCGTCGAAGTAGATCTCCAGCGTCTTGGTACGCAAATACAGCTCGCCCGGCCGCCTCAGGCGGCTCTCACCCGTTGCCGCGTTCTCTCCGACCAGGAACGCGGTCTGACGCAGTTGCTCGAGCAGCCGTTCTCGCCCGGCGAGCGGCGCCTGCGCTAGCGCGCGGGCGACAACCTCGAGGTCGGCGTCGCGCTGGGCCGCGTCCAGCGTCGCGACGTCGGCGTCGTGGTACCGGGGAAGCACGCGGTCGAGTACCTCGGCCACGATGTCAGGCTCGGCGAGTCCGAGCGCCTTCAGGAACTGCCGGGCGTCTGGAAGGGCGGCGACGGTGCGCCGGACGGTGGCGAACTCGGTCTCGGCCGTGCTGGGAAGGTAAGCGGCCGGCCTGCCGCTGGCATCGAAAGGCGCCACGTGCGAGCCGTCTTCCAGCCGGATGATCGGCGTGCGTCTCGCCGAGCCTGGCTGCTCACCCGGGTGCCTTGGCTCTCGCCACAGTGCCGGGTGCTGGTAGAGGAACCAGTAGAATCGCCCGATCCACTCATCGGACTGGGCCGCGAGGAAGTCGGCCGTGACACCAGCCACGACGGTCTCCGGCGTCACCTCCTCGATGCCGACCTGCTCCCCCAGGTACCGCCACAGCAGAGGCGTCCCGCTCTCGGTGATGGAGCCGTCCGCGAAGGCGAGCTGGCCGGGCACGCCGCACAGTTCGCCGAGCTGATCAGGCGTCAGCAGCTCGCGAAGGCCGTTCTCCCCGGCCAGCCTTACCTCTGCGGCAGCGCGATAGCCGCCCGACGAGGTGGGAATGAGCGCGCCCTGGGCAAGAGCGGCACGAGCAGCGTCGAAGAGCGGGCGGAGCATCGTTCCAGGTGCGAATCGAGCGACGTCGAGTGGCAGTGCCTGAAGGATGTCGATCGTCAGCATGCCTTCGTCGCGGAGCTCCGCCAGCACGTCGGCGAGCAGGCTCGCGGTCACATCGACCAGGGCCAGATTCCAGGGGTCGTGCTCGGGAATGTTGTCCCTGGCCGGCGTCGTCCGGTACGGACCTTGGATCAGGAAGCCGAGGAAGGTCTCCTTCTGCGTGGGGAAGAACACGACGAGCGGCGAGCTCTCGCGCCTGACCAGCCGGCGTGCGTCGATCTCGGGCCGGGCCATGAAGGCGATCTCCACCCGGTATCCTGGCTCGCCGAGCGCATCGAGGTGCCGGTGCCAGACGAGCCAATCCTCGGTGCTCCGGCCGTCAGCTCGCCGCCTGGTCAGCACGACGTGGCGGCCGGACCGGTCACGTGGCACGGAACGTCGCTCGAGCACCGTGTCCGCCGTCTGGAGGCCGCGTGCGCGTAGTCGCTCGATGCTGCGCAGGAAGAGCAGGGTCTCGACGTCCATCACGCTCAGTGCCTGCGAGATCTCCTGGACGGCGAGCGCCGGAGGCACGTCGGGACGGTCGAAGGGGAACACGAAGAGCGTCCGGTCCCAGGCCTCGGCCTCGGCCTCGGGCTCGGCCTCGGGCTGGGGCTCGGGCTCGGGCTCGGGCTCGTCCAGGGGGACGATGGAATACGGCCGGACGTACTTCTCGATCCGGAAGCTCTCGCCGGCGCTGTAGATCCGGGGATTATCGGCGTACGCGTAGACGGATTTGAAGCCGATGCCGAACTTGCCGATCTGGGCGAGGTCCGCCTCCTTCGTGCCCTGGCCGACTCCGCAGATGCCGCGGACATCGGCCGCCGTGAAAGGCCGGCCGTCGTGCCGTACCTCCAGCCGGTCGGCGAAGAGCTCGAAGGCCAGCTCGGTGGCGCCGGCGTCCTCAGCGTTCTGGATCAGCTCGAAGATGAAGTGAGTGCGCTCGCTGTAGAGGTGGCCGAGCAATTCGAGCACGGCCGTGTCCCAGCCGTAGCGGGAGATGTTCTCCGTGCGGATCTCGTCATAGTCAATCGGCACTGACCGGTCCAGGGTGCTCCTCCATCATGCGGCGCAGGCGATCGGCCTCGGCTGGGCGGACGCTGGGATCGCGGATCCGGAGCCGTGCCGCCTCGGCCAGGTAAGGTCCAGTATCCGCGCTGGCAGATGCCTCGAACCGGCGGACTAGCCGGCTGCGTACGAGTCCCGCCACCGCGCGAACCGGGAGCGGCAGCGCATCCACCTCCGATACCTTCATGATCAGCGTGGCTATGGCGACGTCGGCGCCCGGCGGCCCGGCCGCGGCGCTCGACCAGTCGATGACGACGGGGCCGGTCTCGGTCAGCATCACGTTGCCTGGATGCAGGTCCAGGTGCAGGACCCGGTCGCCCTCGCCGATGGGCCGACGCAGCCCGGCAGGCGCCTCGATCTCGTGCAGCCGGTCATGCAGTCGCGCGAGGGTGCGGCCGTGCCTGGCCGCCAGCCACGGCCTCCTGGTCAGGTCGGCCAGCATGTCGGTGCCGCGCAGCCGGGTCATCACCAGGTCGGCGCCGTCAGCGTCGAAGATCTCAGGCACGGGATAGCCCGCAGCCCGCAGGTGCATCATGACGGCGACCTCTTCTCTGACGTCGAACGGTACCCGGTACCTGCGCAGGACACGATCGTCGTCTAGCTCGTACACGTCGGCGGCACGGCCCGAGCCGATCAGCCGCCCAGGAGGCGCGTCTGAGGACATGCCATCATTCCATCATCAAACCCCAGCCATCACCGACCGACTGAGGAGCCGCACCCGGCATGGATTACGGCAGTTACCACCACCTGCTCTTCGAGCGGCGCGACCACGGCGTGCTCCTGATCACGATGAACCGGCCCGAGGTCTACAACGCGGCCGACGAGGAGATGCACAGCCAGCTATCGAAGGTCTGGGCCGACGTCGCCCGCGACGACGAGACCAGGGTGGCGGTCATCACGGGGGCCGGCAAGGCGTTCTCGGCCGGCGGTGATCTCGCGATGGTGCAGCGGATGGCCGGGGACTACGAGCGGATCTCGCACATGCTGAGCGAGATGAGCGACCTGGTCTACAACATGATCAACTGCGACAAGCCGATCGTCTCGGCGATCAACGGAGTCGCCGTCGGCGCCGGGCTGGTGGTCGCGCTGCTCGCCGACATCAGCATCTGCGCCGAGGACGCCCGGCTCGGCGACGGCCACGTGAAGCTCGGCGCGGCCGCCGGTGACCACGCGACGATCATCTGGCCGCTGCTGTGCGGCATGGCCAAAGCCCGGTATCACCTGCTGACCGGCGAGATGGTCGACGGCGTGGAAGCAGAGCGGATCGGCCTGGTCAGCAAGGTACTTCCGCGCGCCGAGGTGCTCGGTGAGGCGCTCCGGGTCGCGGACACCCTGGCCACCGGCTCCCAGCTCGCGATCAGGCTGACCAAGCGGGCGCTGAACAGCTGGCTGCGTACCGCGGGTCCGATCTTCGACCAGTCGGCGGCCTACGAGATGCTCACGTTCATGGGTCCCGACCTGGTCGAGGGCGCGGCGGCGCTGCGCGAGAAGCGCCCGCCGAGGTTCGCCTGAGCTACGCCGCGTGCTTGCCCCCGCGATAGGTCAGGACGATGACCTGCTCGCCTGAGCGGTCGAAGGTCTCGGCGACCTGCCAGCCGCAGTGCCGGTAGAAGCCGACGGCATAGTCCCCCGTCGCCACCCAGACCGGATCATGCCCGCGCTCGCCAGCCCAGCGGCACAGGTGATCGAGCAGCTGCCGTCCGGCGCCCTGGCCGCGAAGGTCAGGCGCGACGATCATCCCGAGCACCCACGGCGAGCGGTCCTCCCGCTCGGCCGGGTCGAACTGGCCGAGGCCGACTGCCCCGGCAATTCCGCCATCGGAGTCGAGCGCCACGAAGGTTACCGGCAGCTCGTCTCGGCCGGACTCTCGTCCGGTGACGTCGACCCACCAGGAGAGGTCTTCCCGCTCCGGCGCGTGCCCCCAGTCCCGCCAGCGCAGCTCGCCGACGGCCGGAATCAGTGCCGGGTGATCGGCAAGCAACTCGACGTGCCACACCGCCTGACTGCCCACGCCAGCGACCCTAAGGACATCGGCCTCCACCAGGCGGCTCAATTTCCGGCTTGCCGGTAGAGAAAATGGCGCTGGGCTCGGAGGCTGGGCTCGGACGCTGGGCTCGGACGCGGGCGGGCTGGACGGGTCAGTCCTGGTCGTGGCGCTCGAGGAACGAGTACACATCGGCCTCGTCCACGCCCGGGAAACTGCCCGACGGCAGCGCGGAGAGGATGTGCGAGTGGGCCCGCGCCGATGGCCACGCCATCCCGTCCCAGCGGGCCGCTAGCCTGGCCGGCGGCCGCTGGCAGCAGGCCGGGTCAGGGCACATCGACCTGGTGCGCTTGGTCGTCTCCCGGCCGCGGAACCACTGCGCGTCGTCGAACGGGACGCCCAGCGTGATCGCGAAGCCGCGCTCGCTGCCGGGATCGACGGAGGCGACGCACCAGTAAGTACCTGACGGGGTGTCGGAGTACTGGTAGTGCGGGCTGTACCGGTCGGACGCGGAGAAGATCTGCCGTCCCGACCACAACCGGCACATCCGCTGCCCCTCGATCGCCCCGGCCGCGTCGGCCGGGAAGATCACGCCATCGTTCTCGTACGCCTTGTAGATGATCCCGCCCGAGTCGTTCTTGACGAAGTGGCAGGTCATGCCGAGGTGATGGGTGGCCAGGTTGGTGAAGCGGTGCGCCGCCATCTCGTACGAGACGGAGAACACGTCGCGCATGTCCTCGACGGACAGGCTCCTGTTCCCCTTGGCCTGCCGCAGGAACGTCACCGCCGCCTGCTCGGGCACGAGGACGGCGGCCGCGAAGTAGTTGGCCTCCACCCGCTGCCGCAGGAACTCGGCGAAGTCCTCAGGCGCACTGTGCCCGAGGACGAAATGTCCGAGGGTCTGCAACAGGACCGCACGCGGAGTGTGCATGCCAAGCGACTCCTGGCGCAGGTAGATCCGCCTGTTCCTGAGATCGGTGACGGAGCGTGCCGAGCGCGGCAGGTCCCGGACATAGCGGACAGAAAACCCGTGGTGCGACACCACGGAGAGCAGCATGCCCTGGGACAGTGCCCCGCCCGAGTAGGCGACCGGCTGGATGGCCTGCGCCGCGGCCTGCTCGATCTCGGCGAAGTAGTTACCTCGATCGCCCATCATGGCGCGCAGGTCAGCGTTGGCCGCCCTGGCATCCTCAGGCGTGGCCGTCGGCTTGACCTGCTGCCTGCGCAGCTCTTCGAAGAGCGCGAGCACGTGCTCGAGCACATCGCTCGGCACGCGGGGACCTGGCCGCAGGTAGGGCAGGCCGAGACCGGAGTAGACAGGGTCACGCTGGGCTTCGGAGAGCGCGATCTCGAGCTGCGCCCGGCGGCTCGGCGCCTCGCGACGCATCAGCTCGTCGGACGGCACCCCCAGCGCGTTCGCCAGCGACTCGATGAGGGAGAGCTTGGGCTCACGGCGGCCGTTCTCCAGCAGCGACAGCACCGAGGGCGCCCGGCCGACGCGCTCGCCGAGCTCGGCCAGGGTCAGGCCCCTGCCGCGCCGGACGTGGCGTAGCCGCTGGCCGAAGAGAGTGAGATCTAGATCACTTCCCGGCAAACTTGAGGATTCCTTCTCGGTGAAAGTTGTCATATCTTCATCCTAGCCGAAGAACTCAAAATATTCATGACGAAGGTCTCTACCGCTGGGAGCAAACCGCGGCGAAGCTGGGAGCAACACCCGGGGACGGCAGCATCAGGAGGTCCAGTGAATAATCGTCGCCTCGAGGGCACGCAGAACGGGAGCGCAGGCCGGCTTGCCACGAGCTTTGACGACCAGGTTGCTCAGCTGCAGCAGAGCTGGGCAGCGGACTCGCGCTGGGACGGGACGGAGCGGACCTTCACGGCCGCTGACGTGATCCGGCTGCGCGGCTCGGTACAGGAGGAGCACACGCTGGCGCGGCTCGGCGCCGAGCGGCTCTGGTCGCTGCTGCACAGCGGGGACTACGTGAATGCGCTGGGCGCGCTGACGGGCAACCAGGCGGTACAGCAGGTTAAGGCCGGGCTGAACGCCATTTACCTGTCCGGCTGGCAGGTCGCCGCGGACGCCAACCTGGCCGCGCAGACCTACCCGGACCAGAGCTTGTACCCGGTCAACTCGGTGCCGCAGGTTGTCCGCAGGATCAACAACGCCCTGCTCCGCGCCGACCAGATCACCTGGGCCGAGTCGGGTAACCAGGACGCTCCGCACTGGCTGGCGCCGATCGTCGCCGACGCCGAGGCGGGCTTCGGCGGTGTCCTGAACGCGTTCGAGCTGATGAAGTCCATGATCGCGGCCGGGGCCGCCGGGGTGCACTGGGAAGACCAGCTCGCCTCGGAGAAGAAGTGCGGCCACCTGGGCGGAAAGGTGCTGATCCCGACCGGCCAGCACATCAAGACGCTCAGCGCCGCGCGGCTGGCCGCCGACGTCTGCGGCGTGCCGTCGATCGTGGTCGCCAGGACGGACGCCCAGGCCGCGACGCTGCTGACCAGCGACATCGACGAGCGGGATCAGCCGTTCGTCGCGGGCGAGCGGACCGCCGAGGGCTTCTACCGGGTGCGCAACGGCATCGGCTCATGCATCGCGCGCGCCCTGTCGTACGCGCCGTATTCCGATCTGCTGTGGATGGAGACCTCGACGCCTGACCTGTCGGTCGCGGCGGAGTTCGCCGACGCGATCCACTCGGTCTACCCGGACCAGATGCTCGCCTACAACTGCTCGCCGTCGTTCAACTGGCGGGCGAACCTGGACGACGCGACGATCGCCAAGTTCCAGCGCGAGCTGGCCGCGATGGGGTACAAGTTCCAGTTCATCACCCTGGCCGGCTTCCACGCGCTGAACCACTCGATGTTCAGCCTGGCTCGCGGCTACGCCGAGGAGGGCATGTCGGCCTACGTCCGCCTGCAGGACGCCGAGTTCGCCGCCGAGGCCGAGGGCTACACGGCGACCAGGCACCAGCGCGAGGTCGGCACGGGCTACTTCGACCTGGTGACCTCGGCGATAAACCCGGACGCGTCGACCACGGCGCTGGCGGGCTCGACCGAGGCCGACCAGTTCACGGCCGCGCACCACTAAGACCTGTCCGACCGGGACGGAGCGGGCGCAGGATTGTTCCGTCCCGGTGTCAGTGGATAGGCCTACCGTGGGTGGACACAGGAACCCAGCGTCACTAAGGGGAGACTATGTCCGCTCTCGAGAACCGGCCGAATAGCGCACTCCTCGTCGTCGACGTGCAGAACGGCGTCGTCGAGGGGGCTCACGAGCGCGACACGGTCGTCTCGAATGTCGGCAGTCTGGTCGAGAAGGCGCGGCAGGAACGGGTCCCGGTGGTCTGGGTTCAGCATTCCGATGACCAGCTTGCGAAGGGGAGCGACGACTGGCGGATCGTCCCCGAGCTGACTCCGGGCGACGCCGAGCCGCTCGTCGGGAAGAGCTACGGCGACTCCTTCGAGGACACCACCCTCGAGACCGTGCTGTCGGGCCTGGCCGTCGGCCGGCTCATCGTTGTCGGCGCAGAGTCCGATGCGTGCATCCGGTCGACGCTCCACGGCGCGTTCGTCAGGGGGTGACGCGACCCTGGTCAGCGACGCCCACACCACCGGGGACAAGACGTCGTGGGGGGCGCCGCCGCCGGACCAGGTCATCGCGCACACGAACCTGTACTGGAGCTACCAGACGGCGCCGGGGCGGACGGCCGGGACGGTCGAGACCAAGAACGTCGACTTCGGCGGCACGTCCTGAAGCCCGCGCGAACGGTCGCGGGTGCCGCCGACCTCGCGGTAGCTGAGATCCCTGGCCGACTGGTCGGCCACGAAGCCGCTCGGCTCCGCCGCCGCCGGCCTGCGCAGCCAGATGGTGCGCAACTACGGCACGAGGCCGAGGGCAGACGTGACCGAGAAGTCGTCGTCGTACTCCTCGACCTCGGTCACGTCGCTTCGCCACCTGGACAGCCTGAACATCGGAATGATCATGCCCGCGCCCAGCAGGGCGAGCACGCCGCTGGACAGCATGGTGGTGAAGCCTGCCGCGTAGTGGCTGCCCGGCATCGGGACATAGCTGAGCGCGTGCGGGCCGCGCATGAGCAAGAGCGCTGACCAGCCAAGCAGGGCCAGGCCCGGCAGTCCCGTGGCGAGCGCTGAGACCCGGCGCACGGCAAGCAGGATGCCAAGCAGGAGCCCGGTACCGAGCAGGGCAGCCAGCGGCAGCACGTTGTGCAGATCCGTCAGGGCGTGCGCGCTGCGCAGGCCCTGGCCCGCCTCCAGGGCAGAGAACCTGGCGATGCCCCAGCCGCCGCCGAAGAACAGCGCCGCCGATACGGCCAGGGCAAGAAAGAAACCAGTGATGTGCCGCATTCGCCACAACCCTCCGGTCGAAAATCGCTTCCGAGGACCTGGCTCCCCAGCACCTGCTGACGCAGCGGGGCACGACTGGTCAGCCGGTGGCTGCCAAAACCTGACAGCTCCCGCAGCCTCGCGCCCGCAGGCTCAGGAACACCCGGGGGGCACGCGGCTCAGCCCACGGCCAATGTACCGACCTGGGCGCGGCCAGACCGCTAAAACTGAGGAAAGGGCGCAGAGCCGATCTACCGGTCAAATATCGAGCGGGGGACTCGGTCTGGATGCGCGGCGCCCGCGCGGGCTCGGTCAGGACGGGCGTCCGCCCGTGCGGGCTCGGCGCACCGAGGTGTCCAGGGCGCGCCGAGCCGTGACCCGCAGCTTGTTGACCGGCTCGAGCAGCTCGTAGGTCCAGTACGCATCCTGCTCGATCAGCCGGAGCTTGGTTCCCCGGGCTCCGGCGGGGACGCGGTACGCCGGCGGCCGGTAGCGGATGAAGTCCGCGTGCATCCGGTCGAAGAAGCGCCTGCGCTCGGCGCGCGGGACCAGCCCGGCGCAACCGACCGGGCCGATGCCGGGACCGGTCGTCTGCAGGACCGAGGCGTAGTGCCCGATCGCGCGTTCGAAGACGGCCGACTGAACGGCGGGTGTGGCGACCGGATCGGCTGAGCTGGCCAGCTTGGCCAGCATGCCGAGCACCTCGTCGTAGGCGCTGAACACGTCCCAGTGCCTGCTGCTCGTGGTCGCCATGAACGAGCCGGGCCGTGACCGGCGATAGGAGTAACAGACCTGGTCAAGCGCGCTCAGCCGGCCCGCGAAGAGGGCGGCGCAGGTGACCGGGATGTCCTCGTGAATGCCCGGCCTGAACGGCTCGCCGAGCCCGAGCAGGAAGTCGCGCCGCAGCAGCCTGCTCCAGGCCGTCATCGTGAGGTTGATGAGCTGCGGTGCGTCGGCGAGCGAGAACGTGCCCGCCGGTGCCGGCCGCAGCAGCGGACCACCGGAACTAGGCCGCGTCCGGCCGTCCGGATAGCGCTCCTCGTAGTCGATCAGCAGCACGTCAGGGTGATCCAGTTCCAGCCGCGCGCCGATGCTCGCGAGCGCGCCGGGCGTGACCAGGTCGTCCGCGTCGACGAACCACACGTAGCTGCCGGTCGCCTCCGCCAGGCCGACGTTCCTCGCGTTGCCTGGCCCGCGGCTTTCATCCAGGTGAACCACGGTCAGCCGGTCGTCAGCCCTGGCCCGCTCGTCGAGCAGCGCACCGCACCCGTCGGGCGACGCGTCGTCGACGGCGATCACCTCGATCGCGGGCGCGTCAGGCGGAGTCGCGCCGGGTTCCCCCAGCACCGAGTCCAGGCAGTCGGTCAGGTACGCGCGGACGCCGTGGACCGGCATCACGACGCTGATCAAGGCTGCCTAGCCGACGTGATCGGCCGGCTCAGCGAGCGCCTCTGATTCGCCCGCGGGAACGTCGGGCTGGTCGACGGTCAGCTGCGACGGCCACCAGTTCCACCGTCCGAGCAGTACCACCGTGGACGGCACCAGCAGGGTCCGGACCAGGAACGTGTCCATCAGGATGCCGAGAGCCAGCGCGAATCCGATGTCGCGGATCTGGGTGCCGCCCGACCCGCCGCCGGAGACGATGCCGAGGACCAGGAACGACCCGGCCAGCACCAGGCCAGCCGACGTGACGGTCGTGCCGGTGACCGCCAGGGCGCGGGATACCGCCTCGCGCAGCGGCAGCTTGTGCGCCTCCTCCCTGATCCTGGTCATCACGAGGATGTTGTAATCCTCGCCGAGTGCCAGCAGGAAGATGAACATCAGGAACGGCAGGAAGAACACCAGGCCGCCGGCGTGGCCGAGTTTGATGAACAGGATCGCGGCCAGGCCGAGCGCGGCAAGGTAGGAGATCCCGACCGAGATGATCAGGTAGAACGGCGCGATCAGGCTGCGCAGCACGATCGCCAGGAGCAGGCCGATGACCAGGATCGCAATAGGGATGATCTTCTTGAGGTCACTGTTCGAGACCGCGCTGATGTCGTGCAGCGCGGGTGCCTGGCCGGCCACGCCCGAGTCCGTTGCGTGCATCGATGCGGCCACCCGGCCGGTCTCGGCCCGGATCGACGGCACCGCGTTCAAGGCCGGAGTGTTGCCGGGGTTTCCGGCGGACAGCCCGACCGAGAACTGCACTGTCCGGCCGTCGGCGCTGACGTAGTTCCCGGTTGCCCGGTACAGCTGATAGGCCCCGGGCGGGATTTCCCCGCCCGCCGGCGGCACGGGCGGCAGGTTCTTGGCCGGCCCGAGCGCCGCGTGCAGCGCCGCGTACTGCGCTGGCGTGAAGGTCACTCCGACCGGGTTCAGGGGCCCGGTCACCGTCGTGAAGAGCGGGCTGGCCTTGAGCTCGGCGGTGCCCTTGGCCAGCACGGCCGGGGTGTCCCATACCGGCTGGCTGAACCTGAAGATCAGGCTGGTCGGATTCGGCGTCGACTGCGGGAAGTACTTCGTCAGCAGCGCCTGGCCGGCGGCCGAGTCGGTGCCGGCCGGCGCGGTGGTGCTGCCGCCGAAGCCCGCCGCCTTGTAGCCGGTCACACCGATGGCCAGGGCGCCGAAGAACACGAGGCCAGCGAGAAGCGTCGGGAGCGGGTACTTGACGATCCGGCCCGCGATCGTGCCCCACAGACCGGGCTTGCCGGCGCCCTGGATGTCCCAGGGCAGCAGCTTCGGCTTGCCGAACATCCGCTGGAACAGCGTGCGCTTGACGCTGAGCAGCGACAGCCTGATCGACAGCAGGGCGGGCAGCAGCGTCAGCGCGGCCACCAGGGTGACGCCGATCGCGATCGCGAACGGGACGCCAAGGTCGGCGTAGAACGGGAAGCTGGCCAGCAGCAGCGTGAGCACCGCGGCGATGACGGTGGCCGCGGAGAAGGTGATCGACTCCCCGACCCTGGTAATCGAGGTGATGATGGCCTGCCTGGCAGGTTCGCGCGGACGGCGCAGGTCAGCCCAGACCGACGGCCCGGGGCCGCCGTCGTGCCTGGCGACCCTGAGCTGCTCGCGCACCCGGAACACGAGGAAAAGCCCGTAGTCCGTTCCCGCGCCAAGCACAAGGACGATCATCAGGAACTGGGCAATCGGCGACACCTGGAGACCGTGCTGGGCGGCCTCGGCGACCAGCGGCCCGGAGATGATGACGGACAGAAGCGCCGGCGCCAGGGTCACCAGCGCGAGGGTCAGCGAGCGGAAGATGAGGACGAGCAGCACGATGATCAGCAACGAGGAGTACAGCTCGATCTGACCGCCCTGGTTGCCATTGGCCTTCTGCTGGTCGACCTGGACGGCGAGGGCGCCCGCCAGGTGGGCCTGGAGGCCAGCTGGCAACGGCGTCTGCCTGATCGTCGCGCGCAGCCCGTCGATGAGATTGGTCGCGGCATTCGGATCGCCGCCGAGCTGGTGGACGAGCACCACGAACTCGTCCGCCTGGCCGGTGGCCCGCCCGGGCGGCGACTGCCCGAGATCGATTATCCGTACCACGGACTGGTCGGACTTCAGCTTGCTCTGCAGAGCGGCAAGCGCGGCGGAGTCGGCCGCCGTCAGCGGGCCGGTCTGCCTGGCGGCGACCAGCGGGACCGGCAGCAGGTTAGATGTCCCGAAGGGCGCGGCCAGCATGGTGGCCTTCTCGACGGGTGCGTTGGCCGGCAGGAACTTGGTGTTATCGCTCTGGGTAACACTCGACAAGCTGGGCAGGAACGACGCGGCAGCTACGGCGGCAATGATCCAGGCCAGGAGCATGGACCAGCGGAACCGAACACTGAACCTGCCAAGGGCCCCGAAGATGGCGTCGACGTCCATGGCCGTGAGCGTAGTAGACAAGAGCAGCAGCTAGAGTCCGGCCCCGGCTCCTTGATCGGGCCGTGACCAGGGTGATCCAGCGCGATTATCGCGGTTCAGCGGACCCGGGCCGACCGGGGTGAATACTCTGCCCATCAGCGCTGGCCACGGGCGTGGCGGCGCACGGCATGGCAGCCTGGCGTACCCGCGGGCAGATCTGCGGGCAATTCCGGGACATGCCGGTGAGGGTGCTGGCTACTGGCGTCCAGGCCAGTCAGACTCGTGTCCTGGGGAGGACCTGAGGTTCGCCCTCGGTAACGGGCAGCCCGAAAGGGGCAGTGCGAAAGGACAGCGCGAAAGGGACGCTGATGCAGGAGCTGCGACTCGTCGCAGTGAGCGAGGACGGCAGCTACGCGGTCCTCGTGGTTCCCGGCCGTAGCGGGCGTTTCGCGCTGCCCATCGATGAGCGGCTCAGGACCGTGGCGCGAGGTCAGTTCTCCCGGCTCGCTCAGTACGAGATCGAAGTGGAGAGTCCGTTGCGACCCAAGGAGATCCAGGACCGGATCCGTGCTGGCGAGACGGCCGAGGAGATCGCCGACACTGCTGGCCTGCCCATCGACCGAATCCGCAGGTTCGAGGGCCCGGTGCTAGCCGAGCGGGAGTTCCGGGCGAAGGAGGCGCAGCAGGCGACGGTCCGCGGCCGCGCGGAGTCGGGCCCCGGTCCGCGGCTGGGCGAGATCGTGGCGCAGCGGCTGTCCGAGGCGGGCGCCAACGTCGACGAGGTCGACTGGGACTCGCGCAAGCGGCAGGACGGCAACTGGCAGGTACAGCTGGCCTACACCGTCGCCGGACGGATGTACATGGCTGAGTGGGTGTATGACCCGAGGAGCAAGCACGTCACGCCGGACGACGACGAGGCGATGCGGCTCTGCCTGAACGAGGCCGACTGGCCCGAGCCGCGCCCGGCGGTGCGAGCCGCGGTAACCGCTACCGTGACGCCGATCGGATCGCGCGCCGCTGGCTCGCATCAGCCCGACCAGCGGTCTGCGCCCGACCGCTCGGCCGGCCGCGCCGTCCATCCGTCCCGGCAGCTGCCTGCGGAGGTCGTCGCCGCGGGCGCCGGTCAGCCCCAGATCACCGGTCAGCCCCAGATCACCGGTCAGCCCCAGGTCGCCGGTCAGCCGCGGATATCGGCACCGGCGGGTGACGGCCCGTCTGTGCCCGCGGCCAGGACGAGCCCGGCCGCGGCAGGCCGGGAGTCCCGTGAGTCCGCCGCGGCTGACGCGCCTGACCAGACTGCAGCCGAATCGGCCGGCCGCGAGGTCGCCGGAGCTGGCAAGCCGGACGGCGGGAGCCCTGCGCCAGCCGGGCCGGCCGCCGATGACGCTCCGCCAGCCGCTCCTGCCCGCCCGGCACGGCGGGCATCGGGCGGGCGGCCGCGGCGGTCCTCGGTGCCGTCCTGGGACGAGATCATGTTCGGTAACTCCAGGCAGCCTGACTAGCCGCGCGGTCGCCGGCGGCCGCCGGCGGCCGGGAAGCGCGCGTAAGATCCGACGCGCGATGCTTTGCGGCCAGAGCCTGGTAAGGGGACGTCTGTTGGGTCACTACCTCCGCACGAGAGGGTGCCCGGGCCGGCGCGGGCTGGCAAGGCTGGCGGCCCTGGCGGTCCTGGTCCCGCTAGCCAGCGGATGCGGCCTGCTCGGCGGACTGAGCGGCTCGAAGCTAGTCGCTCCCGGATCGATGACCGTGACGAGTCCGGAGTTCAGGACGGACGTGCAGCTGCCCCCGCAGTACACTTGCGCCGGCGCGGGCCTGAGCCCGCCGCTGTACTGGTCTGGTGCCCTGTCGCAGCAGCCGAGGTCGTTCGCGGTCGTGGTGGACGACGGGCAGGCCCCGATCACCCCGTATGTGTACTGGATCGTGTTCGACATCAGCCCGAACACGACCGCCATCGCGCAGAACCGGCTGCCACCCGGTGCCAGGCAGGCACAGAATAGTGCGGGGACGGCCCGCTACTTTCCGCCGTGTCCGCGGGACAACGAACTGCATACGTATCGATTCACGGTTTATGCCCTGAATGCTCGACTGAAGCTGCCTAAGGGTTCTGGCCTCCGGGCGACCTGGTCGGCCATAGCCAGGCACGTGATCGGCGTGGGACGGCTCACGGTCAGGACCGGTCAGTAGCTGGAAGATCACGGAGAGTAGACAGAGCTGGTTAAACTTCTCGAATCTCCTGACATAGACCATAGCGCTCCGCCACAATTGACATTTAACGATTCGCCTGGCTTCTGATCAGTCCAGGGCGCTCGCGGTAGCAAGGAGGCTCGCGTAATGGCCGCGCGGGCCTAGCGAGCGTCACCTAACGGCCATGAACCCGCGATGGATGGTGCGATGCCCAAGACCGTGCTGATCATTCTGGCAGCCGTGATCGCCCTGATTGCGATAGTCGTATACCTCGGGACGCGTTACCTGCGTGCCGACGACGAGGACGACTTCGACGACGACGTTCCATCTGAGCACGGCCGTTTCAGCAGCCGCGGCAGCCACCTTCCGCACGAGCAGCCCCGCACTCGCCGGCACCACGACGACGACCTGCCCGACGAGCGACTCAGGGAGCGTCCGGGCGCCGTCCGGGTCACCGCGGGCCGCGGTTCCGACCGCGGTCCCGACCGGGCAGCCGCCGGGCGCGGCGGTGATGACCGTGGCTGGCGCGAGGACAGCGGCCTGAATGGCCGAGCGGGGCGGGCATCGCTGCCGCAGCGGGACCAGCGTCCGGGCCGGTCCGGCCGGCTCGATGATGATGACATCAGCGAGCCGATCGCAGCCAGCGCCCGGTCTGGCCGCTCCTCGGCCGGCCGAAGCGGACAGCACGGCCTGGCGGACTACGAGGGCCGGACCACCCGGATGCCGGCCGCGGCCAGGGATTACGACGGCGACGACGGCCGTGGCAGGGACCGGCTCGCCCGCGCCGAGGACCGCGATTCAAGGGACCGGCGGGACAGCCGCGACACTCGTGACGGCAGGGACCGCCGGGACGTCCGCGCCGCCACCAGCACCAGGGACACAGGAGGCGCCAGGGACATTGGCGGTGCCGACCGCGACGAGCGGGACCGGCGGAGCACCACGCGCCCGGGGACGAGGCCGGACAACCGCAAGAACGGCGCCGTCGCCGACGACCTGCTGCCCCCGGTGAAGCCCCGGCAGGGCCGGAGCAAGAAAGACGCCGACGGTGACTGGCCGAGCAACGAATGGGACGAGCTCTCCGACGTCGATTACTGGGCGGAGCTTGCCTCGGACAGGCCGCTGACCACGGACAAACCGCTGACCTCGGCGGCGAAGCCAGCCGAGCGGTCACGGTCAGAGCGCGGTGAGACACGGCTGGACGCGGCGCCAGGCCCGGTCCGCGGCGAGCGGCCGGATGCCGCCGCAGCCCGCGAATCGCGGAGCAAGCAGCCAGGCCGCCCGGCTCGCCAGCCAGACCAGATCCGCCAGCCGGATCCGCCGATCGTCCCGCCCGTCACCCGCAAGCTAGACGTGACCGACCGAAGCGATGAGTTCAGCGGAACGGGGTCGCGCCGGGCCAGCCTGGGCCGCACCGAACGGCTGCAGGCAGTGCCGCAGCCCGCCGCCCCTGGCAGGGACTCCAGGTACGCCATTCCGGCCGATGACGACCCGCTGACGAGCCCGTCCTTCCCGCGGATCCCGGCAGACGACAGCCGGTCGTACCGCAGGAGCAGGACGCCCGGACCCGATGAGCTTCCGACGGCGAGCCGCACCACGGATACCGGATCGCACCGAGTCCGTGAGCAGGCCCAGTCCCGTGAGCAGGCCCAGTCCCGTGAGCAGGCCTACCCGGCCGTGCCGCGGGCAGAGCCGGTCCGCGGCCTCGACGGCTTGACCCAGCCGCACAGCTACCAGCGGCCGGCTGAGGGCGACTCCGGTTACGGCGTCGCATCGCCCGACTACGAGCGCGCGGCTGCCGATTACTCCGGGTCAGCCACCGAGCCCTACCGGGCGCCGTCGACCAGCTCGGTACCCGGTAGCTACCAGGTACCGGCCGTGGCCAGCGCGGACAGGTATCCGAGCAGCACGGGCGCCTACCCCGGGCCGGCCAGCTCGACGGCGAGCTACTCGCTCCCCGCCACCTCGGGCGGCTACGGGGTGCCGAGCGGGTCCGCGCACGCCAGCCCGGCAGGCGGCGGCTATCCGGCCGCGGATTCAGGTAGCTACGCCTCGCCCGCAGGCACTGGGTCGGGCGGTTACCAGGCATCCGGCGCAACCCCGGCGCCCGGCTACCCGCCGGCCGCGGCGGGTCATGGCGGCTACGGCGGCGAGACAGTCGTCCGCGGCACCTATCCCGACCCGGCCAGCTACCAGCCGTCGCCGCCCTCGGCCGGCGGCTACCAGGCCGATCAGGGCGTCGGCGGCCAGCCAGCCGCGGGGACCAGCAGCTACGCGTTCCCGGCTGAACCGGCTAGCTACCCGGGCCAGGCAGATCCGCTGGCCAGCTACCAGGGGTACGCCGGCTCGGGGCCAGCGTCGGCTTCGCACCCGCGGCCCGATCCTGGCTACCTCGCTGGCAGCTACCCGGCGAGTCTGGAGCCGAGCTTCGGCGGGGCCCTGCCCGGAGGCCAGCCTGAAGTGGGCTACCCCATCTACTCCGCACCGGTTCCGGTCGGCCAGACAACCGCGTATCAGGTCCCTGGCCCGCTGCCCGGTTCCGCCGCCGGGCCAGGCAACGACTACGCCGCGGGATCGACCCACGCCCCGCCATCCGGCTACCCGGAGCCGCAGTACCGGCCGGACCTCTACGACCAGCCCGGATACCAGGTCCCGGTGCCGGAAAACGGCGGGTACGCGGGAGCTGATCCCTACGCGATGGATCCCTACGGCTACTCCGGATACGGCAACGGCGGGCACTGACTCGCACTGATAATCCGGCGGCCCGGCCGGCAAAGCCGTGCCCGGCGGTCTAGTGTCGGCAACGTGCGCCACGGTCCGTTCTGCCCAGCGCCGAACTGGTGACCGGAGGTCGAAGCTTCGCGGAAACACGGGAGTTCAGATGACCGGAGTACGAGTACTCGCCGGCACGCGCAAGGGCGCGTTCGTGCTGACGTCAGACGGCAAGCGCGACAAGTGGGATGTCAGCGGCCCGCACTTCGCGGGGTGGGAGATCTACCACTTGAAGGGCTCCCCCGCCGACCCCGATCGGCTGTACGTATCGCAGTCGACCGGCTGGTTCGGCCAGCAGATCCAGCGCTCAGACGACGGCGGCCGGAACTTCCTGTCCGTGGGCAATGAGTTCAGCTACGACGGGATTCCCGGCACGCACCAGTGGTACGACGGCACGCCGCACCCGTGGGAATTCGCCCGGGTCTGGCACCTGGAGCCTTCGCTGCACGATCCCGACACCGTCTACGCCGGTGTCGAGGACGCGGCGCTCTTCCGGTCCGTCGACGGCGGCCAGAGCTGGCAGGAGATGTCCGGCCTGCGCAATCACGACAGCGGATCGTCCTGGGCACCGGGTGCGGGCGGCATGTGCCTGCACACGATCCTGCTCGATCCGGTCAACGAGGGCCGGATGTACGCGGCGATCTCGGCCGCAGGAGCGTTCCGCAGCGACGATTCCGGCGAGACCTGGCGCCCGATCACCAAGGGCCTGCGGTCGGAGACCATGCCCGACCCGGAGGCAGAGATCGGCCACTGCGTGCACCGGATCGCGATGCACCCGGAGCGGCCCGACGTCCTGTTCATGCAGAAGCACTGGGATGTCATGCGCAGCGACGACGCCGGGGCGAACTGGTATGAGATCAGCGGCGACCTGCCGACCGACTTCGGGTTCCCGATCTCCGTGCACGCCCACGAGCCGGAGACCATCTACGTCGTGCCGATCACGAGCGACTCACTGCACTTCCCGCCCGACGGCAGGCTGCGGGTGTACCGGAGCCGGGCGGGCGGGAACGAGTGGGAGCCGCTGACAGCAGGGCTGCCGCAGGACAACTGCTACGTTAACGTGCTGCGCGACGCCATGGATGTCGACTCGCTCGACGAGTGCGGTGTCTATGTCGGCACGACCGGTGGCCAGGTGTACGCGTCGGCCGACAGCGGCGAGACCTGGTCCGCCGTCGTCAGGGACCTGCCATCGGTGCTCTCGGTGGAGGTCCAGACCCTGCCATGATCAGGGTCGAGCTGCCCGCGCATCTGCGGACCCTGGCCGGCGTCAGCGGGGATGTGGCGCTCGACCTCCCGGCGGACGGCCCGGCTCCGGTGACGCTCGGCGAGGCGCTTGACGCGCTCGAGGCCAGTTACCCGGTGCTGCGCGGCACGATACGCGATCACGGCACCGGACGCCGTCGCGCGTTCCTCAGGTTCTTCGCCTGCAAGGAAGACCTGTCGCACGAGCCGCCGGACTACCCGCTGCCTGAGCCGGTCCTGTCCGGCCGCGAGCCGCTGCTCGTCATCGGCGCCATCGCCGGCGGCTGAGTTCAGTGCCGCGGGCCGACCCGGCTGAGCCGTCCCTGGCGGTCAGCGGCCTGTAGCGGGTCACGGTCTTGTCCTTCGCGCCGCGCTGGCCCCGGTCCTGATGCCGGCCAGGATCGCGCTCGGCTCCGTTCCCTCCGGCTACGCTGACGGGCACAGTAAGGCGAGGATGGTGACATGGCACGACAGATCACTTTTACGGTTAACGGGACCACCGCGTCCGTGCCGGAATCGGCACTGCTGCTGTCGGCACTCCGTGACGAGCTTGGCCTCACCGGGGCCAAGCCGGGCTGCGGCGAAGGCGCGTGCGGAGCGTGCACTGTCCTGCTCGACGGCGAGCCGGTCCGATCCTGCCAGCGGACAGCGGGCTCGGTGGCCGGTCGCACGATCACCACGATCGAGGGCCTCGCCGCGGATAGCGGGGCGGACCTGCACCCGGTGCAGCAGGCGTTCGCGCTGGAGTGCGCCGCGCAGTGCGGCTACTGCACGCCGGGGATGGTCCTGACAGCGGCCGCGCTGCTGGCCGGCGACCAGCGGCCCGGTGACGCGGCAATCGACGCGGCCCTGGCTGGCCAGATCTGCCGCTGCGGCACGTACCTGCGGATCCGCCGCGCGGTGCACCGGGCCGCGGCACTGGCTCGCGGCGACGCCGACCTGGCAAGCGGCGACGCCGGCCTGGTAAACGGCGACGCCGGCCTGGCAAGCGGCGTAGCCGGCGGGCTGGCTGGCGGTGAGGCCGGATCGCGGGCCGACGCCGACCGCTGGGGACCACCGCTGCCCGGGGTACCGCAGCTGCGCCCCCGGCGGCCGTGGGACCTGACCGGCGCGGCGGACCGCGACTGGTTCGCCATCCTCGGCGACGGCCTGGTCGTGACGCTCGACCAGCAGCCCGAGCCGGGAGTCTGGACGACCGCGAGCACCGCGTGGCTGCATATCGACGCCGGCGGCCTGGTGACCGCGTTCACCGGAAAGGTCGATGTCGGACAGGACAACAGGACCGCACTGCGGCTGCTGGTCGCCGAGGAGCTGGGCGTTCCGCTGGCCCAGGTGCGGCTCGCGATGGGAGACACCGACCTGTGCCCGTACGACATGGGTACGTTCGGCAGCCGGTCGATGCCCGACGCCGGGGCCGCGCTGCGCAAGACGGCCGCGCATGCGAGGGCCGTCCTGCCGGTCCGGCCGTCCGAACGCCGGGTCGAGATCGTGACCGGGCAGCCTGCGCTGTCTGATCCGGCCGGCTGGCAGCTGGCCGGGCATCCGCACCTGCCGCCGGGGACCGCCGCCGCGGTGACCGGCGCGCGCCGGTTTGTTTCCGATCTCAGTCAGTCAGGAATGTGGCACGGGGCCGTGTTGCGACCGCCGGTACCCGGGGCGACGCTGCGCTCGCTCGAGTCCGCCGCGCTCAGCGACAGGCCCGACGTGCTGGTCGTCCGGACCGCGGATTTCGTCGGCGTGGTCGCGCCGGACCAGCAGGCCGCCACGGCCGCGGTGGCCGAGCTGCGGGTCGGCGCGACCTGGGATGTGCCGGACGCGCCGTCCGATTCCGGCCTGGTCGAGTTCCTGCGCGAGCACCCGTCGCCAGGCGGGCCTGGCCGGTGGGGCGGTCCGTTCGACCACCAGGAAGGATCGGCGGCGACCGCCCTCGAGAGTGCCGCGATCAGGTGCGAGGCCACCTACACCACCGCGTACATCTCCCCCGCCGCCATGGAGACCAGGGTCGCGGTGGCAGCCTGGGACGCCGACGGCCGGCTGACGGTGTGGACGGGCACCCAGACGCCGTTCCCAGTCCGGGCGCAGGTCGCTGCCGCGCTGGCGCTGCCCGAGCACGACGTGCGGATCATCGTGCCGGCCACCGGCGGCGGGTTCGGCGGCAAGCACGCGGCCGGGATCTCGGTCGAGGCCGCGATCTTCGCCCGGCAGGCCGGCCGGCCGGTGCGGGTCGGCTGGAGCCGGCCCGAGGAGTTCACTGTCGGCACGCTGCGCCCGGCGGCCGTGATTGACATCGCCGCCGGGATCACCGCCGACGGGCGGCTATCCGGCTGGACCCACCGCAACGTGAATTCCGGCGCGGCCGGGATCGGCGTCCCGTACCGGATCGCCGACCAGCGCCTGGAGTACCAGCCCGCGCACAGCCCGCTCCCCCAGGGGTCCTACCGGGCGCTGGCGGCTACGGCGAACACCTTCGCCAGGGAGTCGATGATCGACGAGCTCGCGGAGAAGGCCGGGATCGACCCGGTTGAGTTCCGGCTGCGCAACCTCGACGACGACCGGCTGGCGGCCGTGCTGCGCGCCGTCGCCGCGGAGATCGGCTGGGAGGCCGACCGGGCCCGGATGCCGGGCGTCGGCGTGGGCATCGCCTGCGGGCTGGAGAAGGACGGCCGGGTGGTCACGGCCGCGCAGGTCGTGATCGAGCGCGGACGGCAGGTCCGGGTGACCGGACTGGTCACGGGCTATGACTGCGGAGCGCTCGTCAACCCGCAGACCGTCAGGAACCAGATCGAGGGCGCCACCGTGATGGCGTTCGGCGGCGCGATGTTCGAGGCAGTCAGGTTCACCGACGGGCTGATCACCAACGGGGCCTTCTCCGCATACCGGGTGCCGCGGCTCGCCGACATCCCGCCGGTCGAGGTCATCCTGCTTGACCGTCCCGACCTGCCTTCGGCCGGGGCAGGTGAGACGCCGATGATCGCGGTCGCGCCCGCGATCGCGGGCGCGATCTTCGAGGCGACCGGCCGCCGCCTGCGGTCGCTGCCGCTGACCAGCGACGGCGTGCTGCCTGATTAAGCGCGGTGGCTGGCCAGGTGCGGCCGGCTAGCGGCGGCTCGACGTCCCAGTAGTTGGCGAACTTCTCCCAGCAGACCTGGACGGCCGAGCTCTTGTCGAACGACCCGGAGTACAGCCGCGCCGCGGCCGGATCCATCCAGGTTCCGACGAACGTCGCGAGGTTCAGCCGGGCATTGCCGTCCAGCATCGCCCCGTCCGTGTGATCTGATTCAAGTACAGGTGCGGAATCCGGCGGTGATCTCTGAGGGAGGGTGTACCCCATGACAACAGCCGAACTGCTCGCTGACGCGCTTGGCCGGATCCGTCAGGTGGTCCACGAGGCGACCGACGGCCTGACGGCCGAGCAGCTCGCCTACCGTCCGACGCCGATGGCCAACTCGATCGCGTGGCTCATCTGGCACCTGACCAGGATCCAGGACGACCACATCGCCGAGGTGGCCGGGGTCGAGCAGACCTGGACGGCCGGCGGCTGGGCCAGGCGATTCGACCTGCCCTTCGACGATGCCGCGCACGGCTACGGCCAGGGTCCCGACGAGGTGGCCGCGGCGCGCGTGAAGACCGCCGAGCTGCTCACCGGCTACCACGATGCCGTCTACCAGCATTCGCTGACGTACGTGGAGACGCTGACCGATGACGACCTGGACCGGATCGTGGACAAGAACTGGGATCCGCCGGTCACGCTCGGCGTCCGGCTGGTGAGCGTGGTCTCCGACGATTTCCAGCACGCCGGCCAGGCGGCGTACCTGCGCGGCCTGATCCTCACCCGGTAGACCGCGAGGGGCGGTATCACCGGCCGGTGAAGCCCCGCGGAAACGATAGACTCCGGCCCATGTTCCCTGCCCTGTCTGACAAGCCAGACGCTGATTCGCTGGAGCGCGCGATCCTGGATTTCTGGGATGGTCAGGACATTTTCGCGAAGGTCCGGGCCCGCAACGCCGGCGGCCCGAAGTTCAGCTTCATCGACGGGCCGGTCACCGCGAACAAGGCTCTCGGCGTGCACACCGCCTGGGGCCGCACGCTCAAGGACGCCTTCCAGCGGTACAAGGCCATGCGGGGATTCGACCAGCGCTACCAGAACGGATTCGACTGCCAGGGCCTGTGGATCGAGGTCGGGGTGGAGCGCGAGCTTGGCCTGAACTCCAAGCGGGAGATCGAGGAGTACGGGCTCGAGGCGTTCGCGGCCAAGTGCCGCGAGGTCGTGGAGAAGTCATCGGCCACGCTGATCGCCGGCTCGGTCCGGCTCGGCCAGTGGATGGACTGGGGCAAGGACTACTACACCTTCTCCGATACCAACATCGAGTACATCTGGAAGTTCCTCCAGGTCGTGCAGGAGCGCGGCTGGCTGTACATGGGGCACCGGCCGACCGAGTGGTGCCCGCGGTGCGGGACCTCGATCTCGGCGCACGAACTGGTCGGCAGCTACGTGGACCGGTCAGACCCGTCGCTGTTCGTCCGCTTCCCGCTGCTCGACCGGCCAGGCGAGGCGCTGGTCATCTGGACGACGACGCCCTGGACGCTGCCCGCCAACGTGGCCGCCGCGGTCCGGCCCGACGCGCAGTACGGCCGGCTCGCCAACGGCGACTGGATGGCGGTCCAGCGCGCCGAGGGCGAGACGTTCACCGAGGTGCGGCCGGGCTCTGACCTGGTCGGCTGGCGGTACAGCGGTGCTTTCGACTACCTGGCGCCCGGCGCCGGTGTCGAGCACCGCGTCGTCGGCTGGGACGAGGTCTCGATGGAGGACGGCACCGGCATCGTCCACATCGCGCCGGGCTGCGGCTCGGAGGACTTCGACCTCGGCCGAGCCCAGAACCTTCCCGTGCTGACCCCGGTCGACGAGTCCGGCCGGTTCTACCCTGAGTACGGCTGGCTGGCCGGCCTGTCCACCTCCGAGGTGGCCGACCAGGTCGTCAACGACCTGCGGCAGCGCTCCCTGCTCGTCCGGTCAGGCCACATCACGCACCGTTATCCGGAGTGCTGGCGCTGCCACACGCCGCTGATCTTCCGCGTCTCCGACGACTGGTTCATCTCGGTCGCCGAGATCAGGGAACCGATGCGGGAGGCGAACCGGGGCGTCGAGTGGACCCCCGCTTACATGGGCAGCCGGATGGACGACTGGCTGGTCAACATGTCGGACTGGAACATCTCCCGGCGCCGGTACTACGGCCTGCCGCTGCCGTTCTACCCGTGCGAGTGCGGGCACCTGAACGTCATCGGCTCCCGGGCCGAGCTCGCTGAGCGGGCAACGACGCCGCTGACCGGGCTGAAGGAACTGCGCCGCCCGTGGATCGACGCGGTGCGGATCCGGTGCGCGGAGTGCGACCGCGAGGTGCACCGGATCGCCGAGGTCGGCGACGTCTGGCTGGATGCGGGAATCGTCCCGTTCTCGACGCTCGGCTGGGAGAACCCGACGTTCATCGAGGAGGGTTACGCCACCGGCGCGGCGAAGGGGCTGACCACCGCCGACCTGCCGGACCACGGCTACTGGGAGGAATGGTTCCCGGCCGACTGGGTCTCCGAGATGCGCGAGCAGATCAGGCTGTGGTTCTACTCGCAGCTGTTCATGTCGGTCACGCTGACCGGCCACGCTCCCTACCGCAAGGTGCTCGGCTACGAGAAGATGCTGGACGAGCAGGGCCGCGAGATGCACGGCTCGTGGGGGAACGCGATCAGCGCGGACGAGGCGTTCGCGAAGATGGGCGCCGACGTGATGCGCTGGCAGTACTGCCAGCAGCCGCCCAGCCAGAACCTGCTGTTCGGGTTCGGCCCCGGCAAGGAGATCCAGCGCAAGCTGCTCACCTTGTGGAACAGCGTCTCGTTCCTGGCCAGCTACGCGAACACGTCGGACTTCACGCCGAGTCTGTCTGATCTCGACGCGGCAGCTTCGGGCGGGGATCCGTGGCCGGGCATGCAGCTGCTCGACCACTGGCTGCTCGCCCGCACCGCGCGGCTGGTCGCCGATACGACCCGCGGCTACGAGCAGTACCTGACGGTGAACGTGCTCCGCGCCTTCGAGTCCTACCTGGACGACCTGTCGAACTGGTACATCAGGCGGTCCAGGCGCCGGTTCTGGAACAGCGACGATGCGGCGCTGCGCACGCTGTGGAGCGGGCTGGTGCAGTCGCTCCGGGTCATCGCGCCGGTGGCGCCGTTCCTGGCCGAGCACATGTGGCAGTCGCTTGTCGTGGCGGTCTGCCCAGGTGCGCCCGAGTCGGTGTTCCTGGCCGGCTGGCCGGAGGCCGGGCAGATCGACGACCAGCTGGTCGCGAACGTGGCCGCGGTCCGCCGCGTGGTCGACCTCGGCCGCCGGGCGAGGGCGCAGTCCAAGCTGAAGCTGCGCCAGCCGCTGCGCAGGCTCGTGGTCGAGGGCGCCGGCGGCGTCGAGGACTACCTGGCCGAGATCGCGGACGAACTGCGGGTCAAGGACGTCAGCCTGGAGCGGATCGAGACGACGGGGCTGCGCGTGCGGCCGAACTTCCCGGTGGTCGCCCCGCGTCTGGGCGCCAGCATGCCGCTGGTGAAGAAGGCGCTCGACGCTGGCGAGTTCCGCGAGCTCGACGGCGGCAGGTTCGAGGTGATGGGGCACGTGCTCGAGCCGTCCGAGGTGGTGGTGGAGCGGCTGGAGAAGGCCGGCTGGGCGGTCGCCTCCGACGAGGGCGTGACGGTCGCGCTCGACACCACCCTCGACGACGAGCTGCGCCGCGAGGGCCGGGTCTACGAGACCATCCACCTGGTCAACACGAAGCGGAAGGAAGCGGGGCTCGGCCTGTCGGACCGGATCGCGCTGTCACTCCCCTCCTCCGACGCCGACCTGCTCGGCTACCGGGACTGGATCGCCGCTGAGGTGCTGGCCACCTCCGTTGACCTCGGTCCCGCCGACCAGGTCACCTTCGAGCGCGCCTGACCGGTCCCACGCCGCCATTACGCAATCGGCAACGACAAGATTGCTATTTGCACTAATCTTGTCAAATGAGCGGATACGGACTCAAGGCAGTTCGCGGGAGACTCTCCCTGCTGGCAAAGGTCGTGCTGCCGATGGCGGTCGCCGGGCTGGCCATCGCCGTCCCGGCCTACGCGTCGAGCACGCACGGAGTCAGCGGCGCAGGAGCGAAGCCGGCGGCCGCCGCGCACCAGCCAGTCATGATCGCGCCGGTGCCCGGCGCCGCGCCGCGCACGGCTGCGCAGGCGGCGACGGCCTCGAGTACCTGCGTGCGATACGCGACGAGGGCGGGCTGGGCGAATAACGGCTACTTCGCCGGCGACCTGGTGACGGCCGTCGCGATCTGCGTGGCCGAGAGCGCGGGCGACCCGAACCGGATCGTGTGCGACAAGAGCGGCATGGTCGTCGGACAGGGGGACTTCCCCGGCTTTACGTGCCCGGCCGGGACGACGTCCTACGACCGCGGTCTGTGGCAGCTCAACACCGCTGTTCCCCGGGCAGTCAGCGACACGTGCGCGTTCGACCCGGTCTGCAACGCGGGCACCGCGTACCTGGCCTCGGGACGCGGCACGAGCTTCGCTCCCTGGTCCTCCTATGACCAGGACGTCTACTCGACGTTCATCGACGCCGCGCAGACGGCGGTCACGCAGCTGTCGTCGGGCCCGGTGACCAGCGCGCTGCTCGGCGAGTGCCTGGTCCAGGCGAAGTCGGCGGTCGGCGCGAAGGTCGAGATCGCCAACTGCGGCGGCGGCGCGATCACCCAGCAGTGGTCGGTCAGCGGCGGCAAGCTGAGGTCGGGATCGGTCTGCGCCACGATCTCGTCCACGTCCGCGGCGACCCCCGGCGTCGTGCTCCGGCGGTGCGCGGCGCAGAAGATCCAGACGTGGAAGGTGTTCGGCCGCAGCGAGCTTCGCAACACGGCCGACGGCAAGTGCCTCACCGACCCGAACTCCAGCCTGACGGCGCTCACCCAGGTAATCGTGACCCGCTGTGCCAACGCCAAGAACCAGACCTGGTGGCTGCCGTAGCGCGGTGAGCTGGTCAGGGGCGGTCCGTGCCGATTGTTCGGGCCGTTCGGTCTTGCCCGCGTTCCGGCCAGGCCGAATACTGAGCGCGTACCTGCACGTGCCCCCGAACACGAAGGGAACCGCGATGGGACGTTCCGCGCGTGGTGAGATGACGGCCCGGCTGCGCGAGGCGCACGCGGCCTGCGAGGAGTCCGCGGCCACCGGCATGCCGATCGACGAGGTCACCGCAGTCCGGGCGGACCGCAGGGCGGCCAGGCGACGGGCCGCCGTCGAGGCGGTGGGCGCTTACAACGACGCTGTCGGGCGCGTGCTCGAGCGCGGGGCGCCCCAGGATCTCGCGGCCAAGGCGGTCGCCATGGAGAACGTCAGGCGGGTCGGCAGGCGCGACTTCATCGCGGGAGCAGGCAAGGCCGCGGCTGGCGTCACCGTCGCGGTGCTCGCCGGCCGGGCCGCCCTCCAGCCGAAGCGGGCGCTGGCCAGCACCAAGCAGCAGCCGGCCATCGCTATCGTCGGCGCGGGCCTGGCCGGGCTCAGGGCGGCGCACGTGCTGTGGACCAAGTACGGCTGGAAGTCGACCATCTACGAGGCGACAACGGACATCGGCGGGCGGTGTGAGACCGAGCGCGGCTACTGGGGCAACGGGCTGGTCTCCGAGATCCACGGCGAGTTCATCTCCTCTGAGCACGCGTCGATGCTGAACCTGGTCAAGCTCTTCAACCTCGGCCTCGACGACACCAGGGCGTACCCGCCAGGCACGGCCGATACCTACTGGGTCAACGGCGCGAGGTATTCCCAGGCCCAGCTTGACGCCGACTGGCAGGCCTGGGGCTGGTCGCTGTGGAATAACGCGGTGCAGACGGTCCCGTGGCCGCAGAGCTACAACAGCTACAACGCCACCGGCTATCAGTGGGACCAGATGAGCGTCCCGCAGTGGCTCGACCGCTACGTTCCCGGCGGCACGGCGGGGAACTTCGGCGCGGTCTGCCTGCAGAACGTCATCGACGAGTACGGCGGCGATCCGTCGGACCAGTCGGCGCTCAACATCTCGATGATCCTCGGCTACGACGACAGCGCGAGCGGGCGCGGCTACCAGCCGAAGAACTCGCCGTACCTGGCCGGCACCGATGAGCGCTGGCACGTGACCGGCGGGAACGACCAGATCGTCACCGGCATGGTCGGCCAGCTTCCGGCGGGAACGATTCAGACGGGACAGGCCCTCGTCGCGCTCAAGGCGAACGCCAACGGCAGCTATACCCTGACCGTCTCGGCCGGGGGCTCGTCCAGGCAGGTCACCGTGGACAGCGTGATACTCGCGCTGCCGTTCACCGCTCTGCGCGATACTGACCTGTCGCAGGCCGGCTTGTCCCCGCTGAAGATGACGGCCATCGACAACCTCGGCATGGGCACGAGCGCGAAGATCATCATGCAGTTCAACGGTGCTCCGTGGATCACCGACCGGTTCACCGGAACCACCTATCAGGACAACGGGGTCATCAGCTCAGGCTGGCAGCTGGCGCAGAGCGCGGCCAGCGGTGGCTACACCGGCCCGGTCGCGCTGTGGACCGCGTATCCGGGCGGCGCCGATAGCCAGGCCATCATCAGCGCATACAACCTGAAGACCGACTCGGGCGTCCCGCCTTCGAGGATGGTCAGCGACCTGCTCGGCCAGCTTGAGCCCGTCCTGCCCGGCGTCACTGCCGCGTACAGCGGACGAGCCTGGTACGACTTCGGCCTCCTCGACCCGTACCTGAAGGGCGGATATTCCTACTGGCGGGTTGGCCAGTACACCGGCTTCTCCGGATACGAGGGGGTGGCGGAGGGCCCGATCCATTTCGCCGGCGAGCACACTACCCAGGACTTCCAGGGCTTCATGGAAGGCGCGGTCCTCAGCGGTGAGCGCTGCGCCGCCGAGGTCCAGCCGAACGGCTGACGCCATCAGAGCCGCGGCGCGCCGGCCGGCAAGCCGAGCAGGCGGCGAGCCTGGGCGAATGCCTCGCCGGGGGCCGTAACATCCACGGGCACGGCGACCATCCCGACGGCTCTGGCGCCCGCCAGGTTGACCGGCTGGTCATCGAGGAACACGGCGTCCGCTGGCTCGACCCCGAGCTTGCCGGTCATCATCAGGTAGATCCTGCGATCCGGCTTGAGCATGCCCACGTGCGAGCCGTCGACCAGCACGTCAGCCAGGCGGATGATGTCCAGTCCGTCGACCCAGGACTGGGCGTGGAACGCGCCGAGGTCATTGGTCAGGATGCCGACCGGCACCCGCGCGGCGCGGGCGTCGGTCATCAGCGCCCTGGCCCCGGCGCGCACGAGGACGTCCTCGCTGTCGGCGTACATCGCGCGGATGAGCTGCCTGATGTCACCGGGCTGCCCGGTCAGCGCCGCGAACTCCGCGGCCCGGTTGGCCCAGTACTGCCGCTCGCCGAGCGCACCGGACGCCACGTCGCGCCATTCGGCGTCGGCGGCCGGGTCGAACGGGCCCGTCCAGGGCAGGCTCCCGGCAGGCAGGCCGAGCCGCTGCTCGGTTCGCCGGGCGAGCTCGAACGGGGTCAGCAGGATCGGCCCGCCGAAGTCGAGTACCAGCGCGCTATGCGTTCTCATCCATGCTCTGGCTCGTCGATGGCGACCCTCTCGTAGCGGACCACGTCGCCCATCCACGAGCAGGCCGCGCACCAGGTGAAGAAGATCCGCTGGTCGGCGGCCCACGACTCGGAGACGAGTCCCTTGTCGAGCGGCGCAGCGCACATCGGGCAGAACCTGGGCCGGTCCAGCAGATGGCGGGCGGCGTCGGGCGCGAACCACTCCCCTGGCGGTGGCAGCCGGTGCGGATCGGCGGGCAGCCGGGACTCAGCCACCCGTGCCAGCCTTCTCCCTGGCCGCGGCGGCGTCCCTGTGCAGCGCCAGCAGTTCCTCCCTGATCGGCGCGTACCGCATCGACCCGCCGTTAATCCACTGATCGGTGAAGGCCGTTCCGGCGCCGAACTTGTCCTTCTCGCACGGCAGTTCGATGATCTCGTGCGGCGTCCTCACGGTGCCGACCGGATCGCCGCCGTCCTCGGCGATCTGCATGTTCTCCTTGAACATCTTGCGCAGCATCGCCACGCCGGCGTCGCTGCGGCCGAGATGCTCGGTGGAGCGGTCCACGATCGTGCCCTGGGAGACCCAGGCCATGATGTCCTGGCCCTCGACGTAGTCGGTGATCAGGCTGCCGTCCTCGCGCCGCCAGGGGAACTCGTACACCACCGGGCGGTCCTGGCGGGCCCAGGTGCCGCCCTCGGGGTGATGCAGCGTGTAGAAGAGCTTCCAGGTGCGGGTGTCGTCGATCGGCACCCTGATCTGCATCTGGTCCATCCACTGGCCGCCGACCCGCATGCCGCACGGGAAGACGAGCGGATGGCCGATCTTCCAGTCGTCGTCCTGGTCACTGTGGCCCTCGAGCATGCGGCGCTTGATGATGCCGAACTCGAATTCGTCGAAGGCGACCTTGACGTGCTTCTTCTGGAATGACTTCGGCGCCTCGAAGCCGCTGATCGTGCCGAGGAACTCGAAGTAATACCCGTGCAGCCATTCGACGTGGTGCGGGTCGACCGAGTTCTCCATGATCTGCAGCCAGTTGCAGGGCAGCGTCGTGTAGCCGATGTCGCGGATGCCGTCGAGCACGTAGACGTCGAACCTGGGCAGCTCGGGCACCGGGTCGGGGCCGACATAGACCCACACCATCCCGCCGAGCGGCTGGGCCTGGCCGGCCCGGGCACGGACCCGGTCACGGAAGTTGGAGCTGTCGCTCTCGGCCGGCTGCTCCAGGCACTGGCCGTCGAACCCGAACCGCCAGCCGTGGTACCCGCAGCGGATGCCGTCCTCGTGCACGACCCCGTAGGTCAGCGAGGCACGCCGGTGCGGGCAGTGCTCGGCGATGATGCCGTACCGGCCTGACGGCGTCTTGTACAAGGTCCAGTCCTCGCCGAGCAGGCGGACCGTCTTGCTCGGCCGGTCATCGAAATCCTGCTCGAACGCGATGGGATACCAGTAGCGGCGCAGCAGCGCGCCCATCCTGGTGCCCGGTCCGACGCTGGTCAGTTCCTCGTTCTGTTCGACGGTGAGCATCTCCTGCATCCCTCCTGTGCGGTAGCTCGCGGTCGCTCGCGGGGGCCGGACGGCCGCCCAGGCGAGGAGCGGCCGTCCGGGGCCTGGGGTCAGTCGAGAACGGTGACGGTGCCCGCGTTCCCGTCCACCCGGACTCGCTGGCCGGTCTTGATCCTCGCGGTGCCGAACGCGGTGCCGGTCACGGCGGGCAGGCCGTACTCACGGCAGACAATGGCGGCGTGGCTCATCATGCCGCCGACGTCCGTGACGGTCGCGACGATCTTGCCGAAGATCGGCGCCCAGCTCGGGGCGGTCAGCGGCGCGATGAGCACCTCGCCTTGCTGTACCTCGCCGATCTGGTCGGCGGAGTAGATGACCCGGGCCCGGCCCTCGGCCATTCCCGGCGAGGCGCCGAAGCCGGACACCGCGCCGCTCGGGCCCTCCTCCGAGGCGCGCAGCCAGCCGGCCACGCTGTCCGAGGTGATTCCCCACAGCATGACGGTGAACGGCTCGGTCACCACCTCGGGCGGGACGCCGAGCGCCGGCGGGGCGCTCCACTCGCGCAGCGCGCCGAGGATCCGCTTGCGCCTGGCCACCTCGGGCTGCCAGTACGTGCCGCCGCGCGGCTCGGTGCCCACCGCCCACGCCGCGTACATGTCCCACAGCGCCTCGGGCACCTCGTCCCGCTTGAGCAGGAAGACGTCGTCGGCCTCGGCGAAGAAGCCGGCCTTGACGAAGATCTCGCCGAAGGCCCGCATCTTGCGCCACAGCACCGAGTGCGCCCAGTGCTCGACGTAGAAGTTGTGGTTCTCGACATACGGGAAGACGGTCCGGGACAGGCCGAGCTTGCCGTCGAACGCCTCCCGGTCCTCGTCGGAGGAGAGCAGCTCGCGGTACTCGGCGACGATCCGGTCCCGCTCGGCGTGGATGGCGGCGACCGGGCGGGACAGGTCGGTGCCCTCCTTCAGCCTGCCGATGTAGTCCCGGATGAACCCGAACGGGATCTCCACGTGCTCGATCCAGATCCGGTCGGTGTGGTAAAAACCCGAGCCGCTGGAGAAGTTGAACCAGGGTTCGCACGCCTCGTCCCACTGCGCGAGCCAGGCGATCCCGGCGTCCGATCCGCGGAGTGCGGCGCGGATGTCGTCCGGGCTGCCGGAGTCGAACGTGCCGTCCACGCCCGTGTCCACGGCCAGCCTGGCCAGCTTCTTGAGCTCGTCGTCAGGCCGGAACAGGTCGACCTCGACGCCGGCCACCATCTTGGCGATGCCGAGGTCGGGAATGGAGGGGAACGCCTGCTTGCAGAAGCCGAAGAAGTCGAGGTAAGCGGCGTACCCCAGGTTGAGGAACTCGAAGTGGTGCTGCCAGAGCCGGAGCGCGAGGTCGCACAGCCGGTGGTAGTTCTCCTGCAGCGTCAGGCCGCTGCCCATGCCGCGGCCCTCCGTGATGACCTCGATCGGCTCCTTCTCAGGCAGCGGCTCGACGGCGACGTCGCTGATCTCCTTGACCAGGGCGCGGATCTTGACCAGCCAGTCGTCGTAGAGCCGGTCCCAGTTGCCGAAGTAGTACCCGGCCCGCTCGAGGAACTGCGGGACCCTGGCCTCGACCTCGGCCGGATTCGCGACGCCCACCGGCGACAGGTACGCGTAGCCGTTGAGAATGCGGAAGTCCACGCCGAGGGCCGGCGGGATCAGGTAGTGCCTGGTGTTGTACTGGGACAGCGACGCGAGTGCGAACTCGTAGAACGTCGCGTCCCACGGCGTGAGCACCTCCGGCCAGTGCACGCCATCGGCGAACCAGAAGCCCGCGTCCTCGTACTCGCGGCGGTCCTCGCTGAACAGCGAGGAGTACAGGTACAGCTTCTCCCAGCCGTCCGCGCCTGGCGGGGTCTGGATCTCAAACGGGCTCGGGAACCGGTCGGGCATGGCTTTCCTCTTCTCACTCAGGGCTTGCGCGCGTACAGGGGGTTGATTAGCGTGGCGACGATGCTGGACACCGGATCGGCCCCGGTGGAGACCACGACCCTCTTCTTGCTCCAGACCGTCTCGGGACGGGCCTGAAGCAGGACGATGTTGGTGCCGTCGGGCAGGTCGGCGTCGACCGCCCACTCCACGTCCTGCGGGCAGCCGTAGTGCTTCTCCGCTGCACGGGCGTACTTCGCGATCGCGGCGATCTCCGGGTCGGACAGGCTCGGCGCGGCGGCTTCCTCCGGCGGCAGTTCGATCAGCCGGACCTGGCCGTCGTCGCTCAGCCGGTAGGCATGCGTCTTTGCGGACACAGTGCGCCGGGAGATCGAGCCGAGCACCTTGTCGACCAGGAAATTGTCCGGGGTCACCTCGCCCGAGACCACCGCCTCGCCGAAGCCCCACGCGCTGTCGATCGCGACGGTGGAACGGTCGCCGTCGTGCGGATTCAGCGTGAAGGCGACGCCGGCTGACCGGGGCCGCACCATCTTCTGCACGGCCACGCACATGCTGATGTCGAGGTGCTGGTATCCCATCTGCACCCGGTAATGGACGGCACGGTCGGTGAACAGGCTCGCCCAGCAGCGGCGGACATGATCCACGACGTCGTCGGCGCCGCGCACCCACAGGTAGGTGTCGTGCTCGCCGGCGAACGAGGCGTCCGGCGAGTCCTCGCAGGTCGCCGACGAGCGCACGGCGACGGGAACGTCGGCGGTCGTCGTCTGCTCGCACAGCCGCTGGTAGCTGGCCCGGATCTCCGCCGCGACCGGCTCGGGGATCGGCCATGCCGTGATCAGCTCGCGCACCGCCGCGGCCCTGGCTGACACGTTGGCCGGATCGCTCACGTCCAGGCCGGTCAGCCGCTCACGGATGGCTGGCATGACGCCGGAGGCATCCCGTGCCGCCCGGAATGTGTGTGTCGTCACGGAGAATCCCGGTGGAACTGGCAGCCCGGCTCTGATCATGTCGCCGAGGCTGACGCTCTTCCCGCCGAGGCAGCGCCTTTCCTCGCTGCCCGCCTCCTCGAACCAGACCACGTATCTCACTGCGGCTCCTCCTCCCGGGCGGGGGCATCCGGGTCGGTCTCGAACCTGGGATCAGGCCCGGCACGCAGGTCGGCGGAACCTGGGATCCGCACCTCCTGCACCCGGTTGCGGTACAGCACCAGCGCGGTCACGCCGCCCTCGATCAGGCGGACCCGCACGAACTCGGCATTGAACGGCTCGCCGGGGTCATAGCCCATCGCCCAGGTGGCGAAGGCGCGGATCGGGCCGGAGTGCGTGGCGATGACGATCGTGTTACCGGGAGTCTCCCGCTGGAGCCGGAGCACCCCGGACCAGAACCGGCGCACGCAGGAGACCGGCGGCTCGAAGTACATCAGCGGCATCGTCAGCCAGTGCGTGATCGGGTCTCCGCCGCCCTGCTGCACGCCCCAGAACCTGTCGATCTCCACCAGCCAGCCCGGGCGCTCCCCCAGGCCGGTGCGCTCGTAGCGCTCCATCTCGCGGTGGTAGAGCCGGAAGGCGGCAGTCACGTCGCGCGGGCCCTGCGGCGTCGCCACCGAGAAGTTCCTGAACTCTTCCCTCGCAGCGATATCACCGACATCGGCGGCCCGGCCGAAGAGCACCATGTTGTCTATCAGCCCGCGGCGCAGGTGCTCGGCGGTCTGCCTGGCCCGGCTGGTCGGGGCGCAGGCCATGACGACGCGGTGCCCGGTCATGACCCGGCGGGCGATCTCCTGGCCGCGCCGGTGTGACTGCCAGGACCCGAGCGGGGTCAGGCCGGACTCCGAGGAGTAGCCCTGGGTCTCGCCGTGCCGGACGAGGTAGATGTCGGTGACGACCTGGGCGCCCTGCTCCCGCCGCTCAGGGATGATCTCCTTGGTCCTGGTGACCTCCGCCCAGGCCGGAGTGACGCCCAGTTCCTCGCCCTGCCAGACCACCCCGCCGACCGGACCTGCGCCGTTGCGCCCGGTCTGGCGAGCACGGAAGCTGCGCAGGTACAGCGGGACGCCGGAGTCGCCGTTCTCCTGCTGCGCGGCGGCGGGCTGGACGGCGGCGGGCTGGGCGGCAGCGGCGACCCGGCTCTGGTGCCGGGTCAGGTACGCGGGCGCGTCAGGCCGGTCGGTGCGTGGCAGGCCCGTGCTGGCCTGATTCGGGCCAGCCTGCACTGCGCCAGGTTCCGCTTCGCTCATGTGTGCACCGTGAGGAACCGCTGGTTAACCACGCCGTCGTAATAGAACAGCGCCCGGCCCATCTCCGCCTCGGTCCAGGTGGTCGGCTCGGCGTCAGGATCGACCCAGTAGCCGCCCGTGAACACCTCGTTGCGGTTTCCGCACGGGTCGAAGAAGTACAGGCACTGACCGCGGGTGACGCCGTGCCGAGTCGGGTTGGTCTCGATGTGCACGCCGTGGTAGGCGCAGGTATCGGCGGCGGTGCGGATGTCGTTCCAGTCGTCGACCCAGAAAGCGAAGTGGTGCAGCCCTGAGTTGGGCCCGGTGATCAGTGCGATGTCGTGCGAGGTGTGCGAGACCTCGAGCCAGGTCGCGATCTGGAAGCCGTCGTCGCCGACCACCTGCTCCGTCAGCCGGAAGTTGAGCAGGTCGCGGAGGAAGGCTGTCACCGTGTCGACTTCCTCGGCGGTCAGGAAGATGTGGTCGATCCGCGGCGGTGCCATCCCGACCAGTCCCATCGGCCGCGGCGGCGGGTTGGTCCGCGGCAGCAGGTTTCCCACCTGCTCCATGCCGTGGACGAGTTCCATCTCGTGCCCGCTCGGCAGCGCGAAACGGATCGCCTGGCCGTGACCAGGACCCCACTCGCCTTTCTCGTAACGGCGCACGGCGACGCCGGCCGCCTCCAGGCGAGCCTGATAGCTGTCGAGGTCGGCGGCATCGGTGACCTTGAAACCGAAATGGTTCAGGCCATGCGTCGGGGCGTAGGTCAGCACCACGGAATGGTGCTGGTGCTCGTCCCAGCACTTCATGAACACCCGCTCGGCCTCGCGGGCGGTCTCCAGCAGGCCCACCACCTCGCTGTAGTACGCGGTGGCGAGCTCGAGATCCGGCACCCGGATCTCGACATGGGAGAGCCGCAGAATGGACATCAGGTGTGCACCTTCATGAAGCGGTCGTTGAGTTCACCTTCGTAGTAGAAGATCGCCCGGCCTGCGTTGTCCTCCGTCCAGGTAATGGTCGGGAAATCGGGATCGGGCCGGTAACCGCCCGTGAACACCTCGTTGCGGGTGCCGAGCGGGTCGAAGAAGTAGATGGTCGAGCCGCGGGTGATGCCGTGCCTGGTCGGCCCGACGTCGACGGAGATGCCGTTGTAGGCCAGGATGTCGGCGGCCGAGCGGACCTGGTCCCAGTCATCCAGCCAGAAGGCGAAGTGGTGCAGGCCGCCATTGGGACCGGCGACGACGGCCAGGTCATGCGGGCTGTGCGAACGCTCCATCCAGGTGCCGATCTGGTGGCCATTGCCGTCGAGCAGTTGCTCGGTGATCCGGAAGCCCAGCACGCTGGTGTAGAACCGGGTCGACTCGCCGACTTCCTCGGCGGTCACCAGGACGTGATCCATCCGCGGCGGCGCGATGCCGCCCGAGCCGCTGGCATCGAAGACGAACGGCCTCGGGTTCAGCTTGGGCAGGCTGCCGCCCACCTTCTCCAGCTCGCGGACGAGTTCCATCGGGTGACCGCTCGGGGTATCGAAGCGGATGGACTCGCCCTGGCCGACGCTGGCGCCGCGGCTGATCCGCTGGACGGGAAAGCCGTAGCGGGAGACCGCGTTCTCGAACTCGGCGAGATCGTCCTCGCGCTCGACTTTGAAGGACATCAGGTCGAAGCCCACCCGCGGGGCGTAAGTCAGCCGCAGCGAATGGTGGTCTATCTCGTCCCAGCACTTCAGATAGACCGAATCAGCCGTCCGCTCCACTTCAACCATGCCGATGACCTTGGTGTAATAGGCGCAGGCAAGATCGAGGTCGGTGACGGTGATGTCGACATGGGACAGGCGCAGGACGCCCACAGTCTCGCTCCTTCGCTGCGCTGGCTCTGCTGGCCGGATCTGGGCTGACCGGGTGGGGGCTGGGCGGACGGGGGGCGACCCGATCGGATCGGCTGCTTGCTGGGACGGTAAATCCGGCGTCCCGCATATAGGACCGATGTACCTCCATGCGGGACACAGGTCTTACCGTCGTCGCATGGCGGTCGCTCATTCCCCGCTCGGGAGCCCCGAGGACGCCCGCGCCCAGCTGCGTGACTACGTCCGTGCGATGCACCACGCCTACATCGGCGCCGCGCGTCTGCTCGCGCCTGGCAACCGCGCCGCGCTGCCGCTGCTCGCCGCCCGGCGGGTCACCGTGGTCGTCGCGGCCGCTCGCCACCTGCACCTGATGGCAACTGCGGACCGGATCCCGGCTCCGCGTGGCCAGGAGGTCGCCGAACCCGACGAGGTCGACGGCTTGCGCTGGACGGTGCGTTTCTACGATCCCGTGGTGCTGCCTGAGCTTGGCATGATCGCGGAGGCTGACGCGGCCGACCCGGTGGCCGTACGCCGGGCCCTGGGTATCAGTGACGTCCTGTACCACCTGAGCGTGACGCCTGGCGGCGGGCTGACCGCGCACCACGCCCAGCACGCGGGAACGGCCCTGGTCAACGAGCACGGCGCGGCGGCACGCGACGGCGAGAGCCTGCGCGCGATGCTGCCGGGGCGCGCCGACCTTGTCGACGAGCTCATCACCGCCGAGCGCCTTGGCCTGCACCGCAGCCTGCGCCTGCTGGCTGCCGCGCTGGCCGGGGAGGACCGTGCAGTCGCTGATGTGATCGCGCGCGGTGACGACGATGCCGCGGTGCGCCGGGCGGTTCTCGCAGCCGCACGTTCCGCTCGGGCAGCGAACGCGGGCCGGTCAGAGCACTCCGACCGGGCAGCGAGCCGATGACCGAGTCTGCGGCGGGCGCCCGGCCAGCCAGGACCGGCGGAACCCAGGTGCTGACCAGCGTGGCGAACTCGGCCAGGCTGCTCCGCGAGTTCGGCAGGGGCGAGCCGCAGCTGGGTGTCAGCGAACTGGCCCGCAGGCTCGGCATAGCCAAGAGCAGTGCGCACCGGATCGTGCACACGCTGGCGAAGGAAGGCCTGCTCGAGAGGGTCGAGGAGACCGGTGCCTACCGGCTCAGCGTCACCATGCAGATTCTCGGAGCCAGCGCCCAGGCAACCTCGGGCCTGCACGCCGCGGCCACCGCGGCGCTCGACCAGCTGCGGGCGCTCACGAGGGAGACCGTGCACCTGTCCGTGCTCGACGGCCTGGAGGTCGTCTACGTGGAGCGCAGGGAGAGCCCTGGTGCCGTCCGGATGTTCGGCCGGATCGGCCACCGGGGTCCGGCCCACTCCACCGGGTCGGGGAAGGTGCTGCTCGCGTTCCTGCCAGCCGAGGAGCTTGACCGTCGCCTGGCCGGCGTGCGGCTGGCGCGCAGGACGCCCTATACGATCACCAGCCAGGACCAGCTCAGGGCGGAGCTCAACCGGATCAGGGCGCGCGGCTGGGCCGAGAACGTGAACGAGGCCCAGATGGGATTCGCCTCTGTAGCGGCGCCGATCAGGAACCCGGCCGGGGAGGTCGTCGCTGCCCTGTCGGTGGTCGGCCCCGTGCAGCGGCTCGACGGCGACAACCTGCGGCGCTTTGCCCGCCCGGTCACCGAGTCCGCTGCCCTGATCAGCAGGCGGCTGGGCTGGGGAGAATTCGTTCGTACGGGGGAGGTACCTTCTTGACCGTGCTGTCCGATCCTGCTGTCGCCGAGCTTGGTGCGGCGCTCTACGCTGCGAGGCGCTCCGGCGTGCCGATCGAACCGCTCACCGACACCCACCAGGACATGTCGGTGACCGACGCGTATCGGGTCCAGCGTGATCTCGTGACCAGACTGCTGGCCGACGGCGACCGGGTCGTCGGCTACAAGCTCGGCCTGACCAGCGGCCCGATGCAGCGCATGCTGGGCGTCGATTCCCCCGACTTCGCCCCGGTGCTCGCCTCGCACCTGCGCCCTGACGGGGCGGAGGTGGCGGCGGCGGCCTTCATCCACCCGCGGGTCGAGGCCGAGATCGCGCTGGTGCTCAGCGACGACCTGGCCGGCCCGGACTGTACCGCGCTCGACGTGGCGAGAGCGGTGGCGGGCGCGGCCGCCGCGATCGAGATCGTGGACAGCCGGATCGCCGGGTGGCGGATCAAGCTGGCTGACACCATCGCCGACCTGGCCAGCAGCGGCGCGGTCGTGCTCGGCTCCGCGGTTGTCCCGCTCGCCGGGATCGACCTGCGCCTGACCGGGATGGTGTTCAGCCGGGACGGCGACGTGATCGCGACCGGCGCGGGAGCGGCCGCGCTCGGCAGCCCGCTGCAGGCGACCGCCTGGCTGGTGCGGACGCTGGCGGGCCTCGGCGAGTCGCTGCGGGCCGGGCAGTTCGTGATGACCGGAGCGCTGCACGCGGCGGTGGACATCGTGCCTGGCCAGCGATACCGGGCAGAGATCGACCGGCTGGGCCCGGTAGGCATGCGAATCGCGTGACGGACGTGCGACCCTGACGCGGCAATGAGGAGGCGCGGATGACAGTGCGGTGCGCGATCATCGGATCGGGCAATATCGGCACGGACCTGATGATCAAGCTGAGGCGGTCGGCGGCGCTCGACCTGGTCGCCCTGATCGGCATCGACGCGGCCAGTGACGGGCTCGCCAGAGCGGGGGCGCTGGGGATCGACGCGCCGCACTCCGGCATCGACTGGGTGCGCGAGCACGCGGCCGAGATCGACCTGGTCTTCGATGCCACCAGCGCGTACGTGCACGTGCGGAACGCGGGCGTGCTCGCCGAACTGGGGATCGCGGCGATCGACCTGACCCCCGCGGCGCGCGGCCCGAAGGTTGTCCCGACGGTCAACCTCGACGAGCACCTGGGCGCGCCGAACGTGAACATGATCACCTGCGGCGGCCAGGCGACCGTGCCGATCGTCGCCGCCGTGAGCCGGGCAGCCACCGTGCCATACGCGGAGATGGTGTCTACCGTGGCCTCCCGCTCGGCCGGGCCCGGCACCAGGCAGAATATCGACGAGTTCACCCGGACGACGGCCCGCGCGCTCGAGGAGATCGGCGGCGCGGCGATCGGCAAGGCGATCATCGTTCTGAACCCGGCCGACCCGCCGATCCTGATGCGCAACACGGTGTTCTGCGCGCTGCCCGACGGCAGTGACCACGATGCGGTACTCGCCAGCATCGAGCAGATGGTGGCCGATGTCGCCCGCTACGTGCCGGGTTACCGGCTGAAGAACCGCCCTGTCATCGAGGAAGGCCCGTTCGGCACTCCCGGTGGCGCGGTGCCGCACCGGGTGGTGGTGCTGCTGGAGGTGGCGGGGGCCGGCGACTACCTGCCGACCTACGCCGGCAACCTGGACATCATGACCGCGGCCGCGGTCAGGGTCGGCGAGGCTAAGGCCGGCCATCTCGCGGGGCTGGCGGCGGCATGACCGCCCCGTTCCGGCTCACCGACTCCACGCTCCGCGACGGCTCGCATGCCGTGGCGCACCAGTACACGCTCGCTCAGGTGACCGACATCGTGGCCGGGCTGGATGCCGCCGGCGTCCCGGTGATCGAGGTCTCGCATGGCGACGGCCTGGGCGGCTCCTCGTTCAGCTACGGCTTCTCCGGCACCGACGAGATGAAGCTGATAGCCGCGGCCGTCGCGACGGCGAGGCAGGCGCGGATCGCCTGCCTGCTGCTGCCGGGGATCGGCACGGCCGAGGACCTGAAGGCGATCCACGATGTCGGCGTCAGCGTGGCCAGGGTCGCCACGCACTGTACCGAGGCCGATATAGCGGAGCAGCACATCGGAATGGCCAGGCGACTAGGCATGGAGGCCGTCGGCTTCCTGATGATGAGCCACATGCTCACGCCGGAAGAACTGCTCGCGCAGGCAAGGCTGATGCAGGACTTCGGCGCCGACACCGTCTACTGCGTGGACTCGGCGGGCGCGCTGACCGTCCCGCAGGCCACGGACCGGATTACCGCGTTGGTGCAGGGCCTGCACATCGGGGTGGGCATGCACGCACACGAGAACCTGTCGCTGTCCGTGGCGATCTCGCTGGCCGCCCTCGAGGCCGGCGCGACGCATATCGACGGCTGCACGGCGGGCGCCGGAGCGGGCGCGGGCAACTGCCCGACCGAGACGCTCGTGACCGTCTGCCAGAAAATGGGCATCGATACCGGCATCGAGGCCCTGGCCCTGATGGATGTCGCCGAAGAGATCGTCCGGCCAGCGCTGCGGCGGCCGCAGATCGTGGACCGGGCCGCGCTGACGCTTGGCCTGGCCGGCGTCTACGGCTCGTTCATGCTGCACGCGGAGCGGGCAGCGGAGCGCTACGGCGTCTCGCAGGCCGAGATCATCCTGGAGCTCGGCAGGCGCAAGGCCGTCGGCGGCCAGGAGGACATGATCATCGATGTCGCGCTCGAGCTGGCCGCCAGAAAGGCGGAGCAGGAAGCAGCGCCGGCACAGCCCGTGGGAGCAGACCGATGAGCGACCCCGCCGAGATCGCTGCCCGCCTGATCGAGGCAGCGGAGAAGGGCGCTGGGATCGAGGCGCTGACCACGACCGCCGGCGCCTTCGATACGACGACGGCCTACCAGGTGCAGGACGCCGTCGTCGCCGACCGTGTCGCCAGGGGTTCGGCCGTTGTCGGCGCGAAGCTAGGGCTGACCAGCGTCGCGAAGCAGCGGCAGATGAAGGTGGACGAGCCGCTCTACGGCTGGCTCACCGGCGACATGGCGATCGACGTGGGCCAGCCGCTGCGATGCTCGCGGTTCATCCAGCCGCGGTGCGAGCCGGAGATCGCGTTCCTGCTGCGCGAGGATCTCGAAGGCCGGCACATCACGGCCTCGCAGGTGCTCGCCGCGACCGCCGCCGTGTACCCGGCGATCGACGTGCTCGACTCACGGTTCGCCGGCTACTCCTTCACCCACCCGGACGTGATCGCCGACAACGCATCAGGCGCCGGCTTCGTCCTCGGCGGTCAGGCCACCGATCCGGCCGGCCTCGACCTCCGGCTGACCGGGGTCGTGCTGGAGAAGAACGGCGAGCTTGTCGCCACGGCGGCCGGCGCCGCGGTCCTCGGCCATCCGGCGGCCTCGGTGGCCTGGCTGGTCCGCGCCCTCGCGACGCGCGGCCGCGGGCTGCTGGCCGGGCAGGTCGTGCTGTCCGGTGCCCTGACCGAGGCCGTGCCCGTGTCGCCGGGCGACGTGATCGTGGCCAGGTTCGACCGGCTCGGAACGATCGAGGTTTCCTGCCGGTAACCCGCCAGCTAGCAGAGGAGGATCGATGCCCTTCGTCCAGGTCACGCTGGTGCGCGGGCGGACCGTCGAGCAGAAGCACGCGCTGATCGCCGCGGTGTCGACGGCCGTGGCCTCCTCGCTCGACACGCCGGTCGAGCAGGTGCGGGTCGCTATTTACGAGGTAGGCCAGGACGAGTGGGGCATCGGCGGCCAGCCCTATTCCGTCGCGCGCGCCGAGCCGCCATCTTGACCATGACCTGGGTGCGCGTGCTCAGAGCCGAGGAGCTGGGCGAGACGACCGCCCGCCGGGTCGAGCATGACGGCCGCGCGATCTGCGTCGCCCTGGCTGACGGGCAGCCGCGTGCCGTGGACGACCAGTGCCCGCACCGCGAGGTCGCGCTGTCGGGTGGCCTGGTGTCCGGCGGAGTGATCACCTGCCCCGGCCATTTCCGGCGGTTCGATCTGCGCACCGGCCGGTGCGTCGGCCGCCCGTGGGAGTCCGTGCGCAGCTATGTGTGCGCTGTCGCCGACGGCTGGGTGCACGTCGATATCGGGCCAGCGGCACCGGAGCAGTCGCTCCGCGACCTGCTGCTCTCGCACGCGCGCGGGGATGACCGGGCTAGTGTCTTGTAATTGAAATCGCTTTACTTGATGTTGTTGGCGACAAGCTTCTTGTAGTCGCGATTGAGAATCACCAAGATCTCGCTTGCTGTAGCCGTCCACACGAATGGCCTGGCATCCTCATTCCAGTGCTCGATGTAGTCGCTGATCTTCTTGATCAGATGTGCAACCGACCTGAGGCGCCGGATCGCCTGGCGAGTGATTATCCCGA
>DATKQH010000176.1:0-17868 GCA_035532775.1 Streptosporangiaceae bacterium | reverse complement strand
GTTCCTGGTGACGGTCTGCTCCAGGTTGCCGCCCTGGCCGGTGAACTTGCCGGTGTTCACGTCGATGACCGTCATGGCCTCGGTCGTGTCGATCACCAGCGAGCCGCCGCTCGGCAGCCAGACCTTCCGGTCCAGCGCCTTTTGCAGCTGCTCGTCGATCCGGTAGGCGGTGAACAGGTCCTTGTCGTCGGTCCACCGCTCGAGCCGGTCGGCCAGGTTCGGCGCCACGTAGCGCACGTACTCGTCGACCAGGTCCCACTCGCTGTCGCTGGCGATGACGAGCTTGGTGAAGTCCTCGTTGAAGATGTCCCTGACGACCCGGATGGTCAGGTCGGGCTCGCCGTAGAGCAGGTCGGGCGCGCTGGCGGTCTTGGCCTTGCGCTCGATCGCCTGCCACTGCGCGACCAGCCTGGTCACGTCGTGCTGCAGTTCTTCCTCGGACGCGCCCTCCGCGGCGGTCCTGACGATGATGCCGCCTTCCTCGGGCGCCACCTTCTTCAGGATCTGCTTGAGCCTGTTCCGCTCGGTGTCGGGCAGCTTGCGGCTGATCCCCGTCATCGAGGCGCCGGGGACATAGACCAGGTACCGGCCCGGCAGGCTCACCTGGCTGGTCAGCCTGGCGCCCTTGTGCCCGATCGGGTCCTTGGTGACCTGCGCCATGATCGACTGGCCGGACTTGAGTGCGGACTCGATCCGCTTCGCCACGCCCTCGAGGCCGCTCGCGTCGAAGTTGACCTCGCCGGCGTACAGGACGGCGTTCCGCCCCTTGCCGATGTCGACGAACGCCGCCTCCATCGACGGCAGCACGTTCTGCACCTTGCCGAGGTAGACGTTGCCGACGTAGGACTGGTGGCTGGCTTTGTCCACGTAGTGCTCCACCAGGACGCCGTCCTCGAGCACGGCGATCTGGGTCCGGTCGCCCTGCTGCCGTACGACCATGACCCGCTCGACCGCCTCGCGGCGGGCGAGGAACTCCGACTCGCTGATGATCGGCGGCCGGCGCCTGCCGGTGTCGCGCCCCTCGCGCCGTCGCTGCCGCTTGGCCTCGAGCCTGGTGGAGCCCTTGACCGCGCGGACGTCGTCGGTCTCAGCGGCCGCGCGCGGCTCGCGGATGTGGACGACCGTGTCGGCTGGCTCATCGGGCGCCGGGACTTCGCCCCCCGGCACCACCGCGCCGGTGCGCTGCCTGCGGCGGCGCCTGCGCCTGGTGGACGAGCCGCCGCCGTCGCCGTCCGGGCCGTCGTCAACGGCCTGCTCGCGCCCGCCGTCCCTGGGCGCCGAGGTCCTGCCCCCGTCCGTCCTGCCCGCGTCCGTCCTGCCCGCGGCGGAGCGCTCCTGCGCTCCTCCGCCGCGCTTCTCCGCAGTCCCCGCGCCTGCCCCGCTATCGGCACCAGGCTGGCCCGGACCGCCGTGAGCGGCACTCTGCCCGCCGCCCTGAGCGGCGTCGTCGCCAGCGCCTGCCTCGCCGGCGCCGCCCTTGCCGCGGCCGCGGCCGCCGCGCCGGCGCCGGCGAGCAGCGGCGCCCGGTCCGTCGCCCTCATCCTCGCCGGCATCGCCGCGCGGACGGGCGGGCTCGGCTGGCGGCCGCTCGGTCAGTGCGGGCGGCTGGAACACCACGACGGGCGGCTGGAAGGCCGCGGCGGGGACTGGCGGCTGCTGACCGCCGCCAGCGCTGCCACCGCGGGCGGCGGAGCTGTCCTGGGCCGCCTGGGCCGGCTGGTGCGCCGGAACCACGGGCACGGCCGGAACGGCACCGCCCGCCGGGGCTGCGTCTGGACCGGCCGCCTGGCCGACGCCGGATTCAGGCCGGTCGCTGTCGGCCGGAGCGCCTGACTTGAAGGCCGGCAGCCCGGCCCCCCTGGTCACGCCCCGGCGGCCCCTGCGCAGCAAGCCGCGCCTGTGGCTGCCTTCCTGGCCGGGATTCTGGTTCTGACCAGCACTTTCTGATTCATTGGGATCTGGCTGTCTGTTCTGTGGCTCGGTTTCGAGCATCCGGGCAATCTCTTCCGTCGGGCTTCCGGGCGCGCGGGTCAGCGAACTGACCGAGCGTGCCGCGCGGAAGCTGTTCGTTCGCACGCACCTGGGTGGCTGGCGCCGTCTCGGCGCTCTCCGCCTCCAGGCGCACTGCCTTGTCTGTCGTGCGTCCTGATCTGAGTTCTCCTGCGCCGGAAACAGGGCCCAGGCGTACTGGCCCCGGGTCCGGCACGTGTTGTTCTGGCCTGTGGATGACGGGCACCGGGCCCGCGATCGCGAGTCCCGCGATGTCGCGTGCGGGCGAGGATACGGCTGCCGGCGGCTGCCCGGGCCGGTCAGGGCCGGCAGCCTCACAGATCACGCTCATCCCCGTCTGGGCTCCCGTCTGAGCTGCGGTCAGCGCGCTCATCGGCCCCTGCCACAGCCTGGTCGCCAGCGGAGGCGAGCCAGACTCGAGAGCCGACAACTGGCGAAGCGCGGCCAGGACGTCATCTGGTCGGACGGCAGGTGTCATCTGCCGAACAATCATTCGAAGTATCGCACATCCGGCAGCCGGGTCCGTTCCGGCACGCCGGGTAACGTCCCCGCCCGCCGGGCCGGCCGTGCTCGTCAGGCTGACCACCGCCGCGCGGGCGTCCAGGATCCTTGTCCCCTTGCTGGTCAGGCGCTCGACTTCCACGCTCGGCGCGGCGAGGAACGCCCGCACCGCCGAGGCGGCAGCGTCCGGTGCCACGCCCGGCCAGCTCACCTCCCACTCGGAGGCTTCAAGCTGAAGTCCAGCGGACTTGCCGTCCGCCTCGACAACCTCGACCACGTCAATCCCGTCCGGCAGCGCCGCGCCAAGCCGCCGACCGATATCGTCCGGCTCGCAACGCCGGGTAACAGAGAGCTCGAGGTATTCCGCCTCGCTCGCTGATCCCGTCGGAGCCGCGCCCGAATACGAAATCCTCGGATGCGGTGAGAAACCCGCGGAGTACGCGACCGGAATCCCGGCCTTGCGCACTCCCCGCTCGATCGCGCGCGCCACATCCCGGTGGCTCGCGAAGCGCATCCTGCCTCTTTTAGCGTACCTGATTGTCAGCCGCTGAACCGTGGGCGCGGGTGGCGGCCCGCCTGGCACCGGCCGGGCCACCTAGCCGTCCTCCCGCGCGCCGAGCACGGTGAGCGGCAGCAGCCTCGCCCCGGTCGGCCCGGTCTCGATCTGCGTGTCCATCGCCGGGCAGACCCCGCACTCGAAGCACGGCGTCCACCGGCAGTCCTCGACTTCCGCCGCGCCCGCCGGGTCGACGGCCGCCTGCCAGTCCTGCCAGAGCCAGTCCCGGTCGAGCCCGGTGTCCAGGTGATCCCACGGCAGGATCTCCGAATACGAGCGCTCCCGCGTCGTGTACCAGGCCAGGTCGACGCCGTCGGCGGCGAGGGCGGCATCGGCACAGGCCGCCCAGCGCTCGAACGAGAAGTACTCGCTCCAGCCGTCGAACCGCCCGCCGTCCTCCCAGACCGCCCTGATGACGCTGGCGACCCGGCGGTCGCCGCGGGACAGCAGTCCCTCGACCACCGAGGGCTTGCCGTCGTGGTACCGGAACCCGATCGACGAGCCGTAGCCGCGGTCGGCCCGCATCGCCGCGCCGAGCGCCTTCAGCCGCGCGTCGACGGTCTCGTGGTCGCACTGGGCCGCCCACTGGAACGGGGTATGCGGCTTCGGCACGAATCCGCCGATCGACACGGTGCACCTGATGTCGCGCCGCCCGCTGGCCTTCCGGCCGGCCTCGATCACCCGGTGCGCGACCCTGGCGATCGCCAGCACGTCGTCGTCGGTCTCGGTCGGCAGCCCGCACATGAAGTAGAGCTTGACCTGCCGCCAGCCGCTGGCGTAGGCGGTCGTCACCGTCGAGATCAGGTCATCCTCGGTGACCATCTTGTTGATCACCTTGCGGATCCGGTCGGTGCCGCCCTCGGGGGCGAAGGTGAGCCCGGACCGGCGGCCGTTCCTGCTGAGCTCGTCGGCCAGCGTCACGTTGAACGCGTCCACCCTGGTCGACGGCAGCGACAGTCCGGTGTTCGTGCCCTCGTACCGGTCGGCCAGGTCGGTGGCGATCTGGTTGATCTCGCTGTGGTCGGCGCTGGACAGCGAGAGCAGCCCGACCTCGGAGAACCCGCTCGCGGCCAGGCCGGCCTCGGTCATGTTGCCGATGGTGGTGATCGAGCGCTCGCGGACCGGCCGGGTGATCATGCCGGCCTGGCAGAACCGGCAGCCCCTGGTGCAGCCGCGGAAGATCTCCACGCTGAACCGCTCGTGCACCGACTCGGCCACGGGCACGAGCGGCTTGCTCGGGTAGGGCCACGAGTCCAGGTCGGAGACGGTGTGCTTGCCGACCGCGCGCGGTACGCCCGGCCGGTTCGGGACGACCGCGCCGATGGTCCCGTCGGGCAGGTAGCTCACGTCGTAGAAGCGCGGCACGTAGACGCCGCCCTCGGCGGCCAGCCGCAGCAGCAGGCCGTCGCGGCCGCCCGGCCGCCCGGCGTGCTTCCAGTCCCTGACCAGGTCGGTGATCGTCAGGACGGCCTGCTCGCCGTCGCCGAGCACCGCGCCGTCGATGAACTCGGCGATCGGCTCGGGATTGAACGCGGCGTGCCCGCCGGCCAGCACGACGGGGTCGTCGGCGCCCCGGTCGGCGGCCGACAGCGGGATCTGGGCCAGGTCGAGCGCGGTCAGCAGGTTGGTGTAGCCGAGCTCGGTCGCGAAGCTGACGCCGAGCACGTCGAAGGCTCTGACCGGCCGGTGCGCGTCGACCGTGAACTGCGGCACCTGGTGCTCGCGCATCAGTGCTTCCAGATCTGGCCAGACGCAGTAGCTGCGCTCGGCGAGCACGCCGTCGCGCTCGTTAAGCACCTCGTAAAGAATCTGGATCCCCTGATTGGGCACGCCTACCTCGTACGCGTCCGGGTACATCAGCGCCCAGCGGACATCGGCGTCGTCCCAGTCCTTGACGACGCTGTTGAGTTCGCCGCCGACGTACTGGATCGGCTTGCGCACCAGCGGGAGCAGCGACTCAAGCCGGGGGTAGACCGACTGAACAGGCATCGTTACAGCTTACCGACCGGCGAGGGTCAACCGTCGCTGGCCGACGTGCGGGTATTTCCGGCGGAGGATGTGCGATCGGTCAGCCTAAGCTATCTTCTAGGTCAGAACGATAGGTAATTCGCGGGCGGCAGTCGCACGGGAAACGGATGTCCATGCACCTCGACCCCTTCATGGTTCTCGGCAGCGCCGTAGTCGGCTTGCTCGTCGGTCTCACCGGAGCGGGCGGCGGCGCGCTGATGACGCCGATGCTGATCCTGCTGTTCGGCGTCACGCCGTCGTCGGCGATCTCCAGCGATCTCGTCGCTGCCGTGCTGATGCGGCCGTTCGGAGCCGCGGTGCACCTGCGCAAGGGCACCGTCAGCCTGCGCATGGTCGGGTTCTTGGTGCTCGGCTCGGTGCCGATGGCCTTCCTGGGCTCCTACCTGCTGCACTTGCTGGGCAGCGGCGGCGCGACCGACCAGACGCACGTCGAGATCGCGCTCGGCGTGGCCCTGCTCGTGGGCGCGGCCGCGATGGTGCTCCGCTACGTGCTGGACCGGCGGTCCGGGCACCAGCGGCTGGGCACCATCACCGAGATCACCATCCGGCCGATTCCCACCATCGCGATCGGCGCCGTGGGCGGCCTCATCGTCGGGCTGACGTCGGTCGGGTCCGGCTCGCTGATGATCGTGCTGCTGCTGTTCGTCTATCCGCTGATCGGTGCGAACCGGCTCGTCGGCACCGACCTGACCCAGGCCGTCCCGCTCACTGCGGCGGCCGCGCTCGGGGCGCTGACCTGGGGCCATGTCGTGTTCGCCGTCACCGCGTCGGTCGCCATCGGCAGCGTGCCCGCCGTGCTCATCGGGTCGTTCCTGTCCTCCCGCGCGCCCGACCGCTACATCAGGCCGGTGATCACCTTCGTGATCTTCGCCTCCGGGCTGAAGTACGTCGGCGTGCCCACGACCCCGCTGGGGATCATCGTGGGGACCGTAGCCGTGGTGGGCCTGACGGTGTGGCTGGTCCGGGCTCAGCCCTGGCGTCGTGGCGAGGCCGCGGAGCAGGTTGCCGGTCACGCGCCGGCGAAGCCCGCCCACGGAACTTCGGTGCCCGCGCCGGTCACGATCTCGCCCCACGCCACGGCCACGCCCAACGGATCCGCCTCGCCCAACGGATCCGCCTCGCCCAACGGCTCTGCCTCGCCCAACGGCGTAGCAGCCCCGCGTGACAGGCAAAGCCTCCCGCCCAGCGCAGGCATCGACTAGCAGGCTCCAGCTCCGCACCAGCCACACCAGCCAGGCTGCGAGCACCAGTCCCGAAGAGCGCGAATACGCGACGAGTGAGGTGTCTGCGGTTAGCTGAAGACTATGCGGCCGCCAGCGACGCAGAACTTACAGCTAAGCCTGATCCGGCGCGGACCGCGCCTGAGCGGCACTCAGGGCGGATCATCAACGTCTCATCGATGGGCGGAAAGATCTACGAGCCGCTCGGCGCCTGGCCGGCCGGTTCAGCTCCGTGCTGCGCGCCATGGGCACCAACCCGCGCCGGGCAACCGACCCGGCGGTCGTCGGCAGCGTCATCGCCAGCGCTGCCACAAGCCGGCGGCCGAAGACCCGCACGTCATCGGCTTCGGCGCGCGACCCCTGCTGCTAGCCCGGCGCGTCCTGCCCGACCGGGGCTTTGACCGGGTGATGACCATGGCCTACCGCCGCGCGAGCTAGCTCGCGAAGACGTTGCGCGGCCTGCGTACCGACTGGAGCAGGCCGACCGCGATCATGTCGGCGAACATGGCCGACCCGCCGTAGGAGACGAACGGCAGCGGCAGGCCGGTCACCGGCATGATCCCGACCGTCATCCCGATGTTGACGAATGCCTGCACCGCGAACCAGATGGCGATCCCGGCCGCGACCAGCATCCCGAACTGGTCCTCGGCGCGAGCCGAGATCCGCAGCGCGCAGACCAGCAGCAGGCCGAGCAGGCCGATGACGATCAGCGAGCCGGTGAAGCCAAGCTCGTTGCCCACCACCGCGAAGATGAAGTCGGTGTGCTGCTCGGGGACGAAACTGCCGGCGATCATCGGGCTGTGGAACAGGCCGGTGCCGTGCAGGCCGCCCGACCCGATCGCGATCTTCGCCTGTGCCGCGCTGTAGCCGGTGCCGCGCGGGTCGGCCGACGGGTTGATGAACGACGTGAGCCTGCTGAGCTGGTACGCCTTGAGCAGGTGCAGCTTGGCGACGGCGGTGATCGTCAGCGCCGATGCCGCGATCATCCCGGCCAGCCAGCGGAGCCGGACGCCGGACAGCGCGATCAGCCCGACCACGAGCAGGACGAGCACGATCATCACGCCGAGGTCGGGCTCGGCGGCGACGAGCAGGATCGGGATCGCCGCGATCCCGAGCGTCAGGCCCACCGCCTTGCTCCCCGGCCTCGTCTCGCCGGGCCGCAGTCCGGACAGCAGCATCGCGCTGATCACGATGACCGACAGCTTGGCGAACTCCGACGGCTCGATCTGGAATCCGGCACCGAGCGAGATCCATGATCGTGCCCCGTTGACGATGCTGCCGAGCGGGGTGAGCACGGCGAGCAGCCCGAGGCAGGACAGGCCGTACACGATCGGCGCGTAGAGCCTGAGCTGACGGGGGTCAAGCGAGCCCACGACCAGCATCAGGATGAGTCCCAGGGCGATGTTGAGCAGCTGCTTCAGCAGGAAGCCGTGCGGGTTGGCGCCCTGCTGCACCAGCATCGGCTGAGTCGCCGACCAGATCATCAGCGTCCCGAGCAGGGTGAGCGCGAGCACCGTGGACAGCAGCAGCCAGTCGGCCTGCCGGAGCGCCGAGTCGCGGCCCGCCACCCTGGCGGCGGCCCGGCGGACAGCGGCCCGCGCCGGGCTGCTCCGGCGGCGGGACTGGCTGCTGACCCAGCTCACGGGTGCCGCCTCCGGTGGCTCGCCGCCTGGGCGGCCTTACCCGGCTTGGCCGCCGCTGGCCCGAACCCGGCCGGCGGGACCAGCTGGCCGGCCTGGTCAAGATGCGGCAGGCCGGGCAGGACTCCGCCGGGCAGCGCCGCCTTGTGGCCCTCGAGGCCGTAGATGCCGTCCCAGATCTGCCGGACCGCGGGCCCGGAGACCTGCGCGCCGAAACCAGAGTTCGGGATCATCATCACGACGACGTACTTGGGGTGGTCGCACGGCGCGAACGAGGCGAACACCGAGGTCGACTGGTTTCCGCTGACCTGGGCGGTACCGGTCTTGGCCGCCACGCACACCTTGCCGAGCGGGAAACCGCCGAACGTCCCCGCTGCCGTGCCGCTCGTGACCACGCCGGCCAGCGCGTGCCTGATATAGGCGAGTGTCGACTTCGCCACCGGCAGATGACCGGTCACCGGAGGCGTGATCTTGCGCACCACCTTGCCATTCGGGCCGATCAGCGCCTCGCCGATGCGCGGGCTGTACAGCGTGCCGCCGTTGGCCAGGGCGGCATAGGCCCGGGCGAGCTGGAGCGGCGTGACCGAGACATAGCCCTGGCCGATCGCGGCGATCACCGACTGGCCGGCCGTCCAGATATTGCCTGACCGGCAGTCATCCCACTCGATCTGCTGGACGTAGCTGCCGTTGGCCTTGCCGTACTTGCACCAGTTCTGGCCCTGGTGAGCGTTGTCCTTCCACAGGTAGTACAGCCATTCGCGGGTCGGCACGCTGCCCGCGTTCTCCGCGGGCAGGTCGACCCCGGTGGCCCGGCCGAACCCCCAGCCCAGCTCCATCTTCTGCATCTCCTGCACGGGAGCGTGCGGTGACCTCACGTCGTTCGCATGCGGGTGGTCCCGCAGGTAGATCTGGTCGGCGAGGTTGTAGAAGACGGTGTCGCAGGAGATGACGAGGGCGGTGTAGAGGCTCATGGCGCCCAGTGACGGGCTGCCGTCGTTGACGTAGGACCGGCCGCCGATGTTCACCGCCGCCGGGCACTGATAGGTGCCGTTCAGCGGGAAGCCTGCGGCGACCGCGGCGGCCAGCGAGGTGACCTTCCACGTCGATCCGGGCGCGTACTGGCCCTGAGTCGCGCGGTTCAGGATCGGCTCGCCGCCGTGGGTACTGAACAGGTGCCGGAACTCGGCCTGGGAGATCCCGCCGGTCCAGATGCTGGGGTTGTAAGTCGGGTAGCTGGCCAGCGCGAGCACCCGGCCGGTGGTGGTCATCACCACGGCCGCGCCGCCCTTGCCGACCGGGTTGCCGGCGAACTGGCCCCGCTGGACGGCGCCCGCGAGTGCCTGCTCGGTGTCCCGCTGTATGGCGGAGTTGATGCTGGTGACGAGGTAATCCCCCGGCTGCGGCTTGACCGCGCTGACGGTTCCTGTCACCTGCCCCGCCGCGTTCACCGCGAGCCTGGTGGCACCGGGTATGCCGCGCAGCGCGCGGTCGTACTGAAGCTCCAGGCCGGCCTGTCCGACCAGGTCGACGCTGGAGAACCCGGTCACGGGCAGGCCCTCCCGCTTCAGCTCGCTGGCCGTGATCGGCTGCAGGTAGCCGAGGGTCTGGGCCAGGTCGGTGGAGATCGGCTGGTGGTAGTGGGTGACCGGCTGGACCGCGGCGGTCACCCCCTGGTAGAGACGCTGATTCTCGAGCACCTCGAGCCCGATCCTGGGCGGCACGTTCTCGGCGACCGGGATGGGCTGATACGGCGAACCCGGCCAGCACGGCTGCCTCACGCCCGCCGTGCACAGCCGGAGCTCGCGAAGCAGCCTGCGGTGCCTGATGTGCAGCAGCCGGCCCAGCCGGCTCAGCACGGCAGCCCCTCCGTCGCTCTGCTTCCACAGCGTCGGCATGCTGACCGAGACCACGAGCGCGGAATGGCTGTCGACCATCGGCGCGCCTGTGTCGTCGACGATCGGGCCGCGTACCGACGGCTGGATCACCTCTCTGACGCGCTCGGCGTTCGCCTGGGCCTGGTACGCGGTGCCGGTCCTGACCTGCAGGTACCAGACCCGCGTGGCGAGGCCGAGGAGCAGGGCGGCGACGACCAGGTACAGCACGATCAGCCGGGGCCGCGAGGCCGGGATCATCGGTAGTTTCCCGTCCGCCTGCTGCCGATCCGCCAGACCGTGGACCGGCCGCCTGCCCGCCGCAGCCATCCCAGACGGCGAAGCGGCCCGCGCCCGGCGCTGATCCTGGCGGTCTTCGGCTGCCGTGAGCGCGCCGGCTGGTATCCGGACGTGCTGCGGGCGAATCGCGGCTGCTTGCGCTTGCGGGCGGCCTGTCCGCCCAGGGCGCCCGGATGACCAGATCCGGCTGAGGTCAGCGGGCGGCCGAAGCTCACCGACAGCCCGGCGCCGCCCCTGGCCGCCGCCGTGCCTGCCAGCCAGGATCCCGACGCGAATCGCGACGAGACCGGCCGGAACCGCGGCGCCGCCGGCCGGGCCTGGGTGGCCCGCATTCCCGTAGCGAGACCCCCGGTGCCGAACGCGATCCTGGGCACCCGCCGCCCGGTGTCCCGGCCGGCCCCCGGCAGGCTCCCCGTCCCGAAGGCAATCCTCGGCACCCGCCGCCCGGTGTCCCGGCCGGCCCCCGGCAGGCTCCCCGTCCCGAAGGCAATCCTGGGCAACCCCGGCCCGGCTGCCCGGCCGGCCCCCGGCAGGCTCCCCGTCCCGAACCCGATGCTGGGCAGCTCCGGGCCGGTCAGCGCGTGCCGGTCCAGCCCGTGCTGGTCGGTCCCGGCCGCGCCAAGGCCGGCCCCGCGCGGGTTCCGCCCGGCCGCTCGTGACCTCCTGCGCTGCTCGTCGGCCAGCCGAAGCCGTACCGGACGAACCGGGCGCGCCGGTCCGCCCTGACCGGCCCTCGCGGCCGACGCGGCCGATCCGGCCACGCCAGATCCTGGCCGCAGCCACGCCAGGCCCGTCGGCCCGGCCGGCATCGGCGGCGTGACCGGCGCGACCCCCGGCGGCCGCCTGCCCACCCAGAACGCGCCCTTGCGCGGGCTCGCCCCGGTCACCATGGCGGTCAGCCTGGCCTGGTCACGCCTGGCCCGCCGGGACCTGGTCGGCCCGGCCAGCCAGCCGATCGCTCCGATCGCCGGGACATCGTCGTTGACGTCGCCGACCAGCCAGCGCCCGCTGGCGGCGGCCCGGCTGTCCCCCGCGATGGCCCGGCGGTACCGCATCCGCTGGCTGACGGTCCCCGGCACCCCGGCGCTGCCTGCCACCGTGACGGGAGCGGCACTCCCGCCGGTCTCGAGCGCGGGCGAGTCGTCGACCGGGTCGAAGCTGACGCCGAGCGCGACCGCGATCCGGACCGCGGTCAGCGTGACCAGCGGGGTCGCCATGACGTCGTAGAGCACGGAGGGCGGCAGCACCTGAGCCACCGACGCCCAGGTGACCTCGGGTGTGTCGAGCGCGAGGGTCAGGACCGCGGCCAGTACCTCGCCGGCGGCCGCCATCGCCGCCGCGGCAGCGAGCGCGAGCAGGGCCGAGTGCCGCAGGGTGAAGCGCAGCCTGCCCGCGCCGTAGCCGACCAGGCACAGCACGAGCGCGTACAGGCCGACCAGCTGGCTGGCAGGAGGCGCGAGGTCGAGCGCGAGCCCGGCGCAGAACCCGGCGATCAGCCCGGCTGTCGGCCCGCCCGTCATCCCGAGCCCCACGACGCAGAGCAGGACGAGATCCGGCGTACCGCCGCCAGGAAGGACCAGGCCGTTCACGATCGTCAGCTGGACGAGCAGCACGACGGCCAGTGCGACGATCGCGACGACCTGGCGCTTCATCTCGTTACCGGCCTGCCCTACTTGTGTGCGTGCCCGGACCGCGCTGGCGACGAACTCGGCGCCGGGCTGGACGGGGCCGGGCTGGACGGGGCCGGGCTGGGCGGCGGCGGCGGAAGGACGGAGTACCGCGGGTCGTGCCGGGGCGGCGAGACCACGATCCCGACCACGTCGAGCGCGCCGAAGCTGGCGTACGGCCGGACCAGTGCCTGCCCCGTCAGGCCGCCAGCCTTGTTCCTGACCGACACGACGACACCGACGGGAACGCCGGGCACGAACGGTCGGTCCTGCACCGAGGCGGCGGTCACCAGCTGCTCGCCGGTCTTCAGCGCGCTGGGATCGAGTACCTGGAGCTTGAGCAGCCCGGTCCCGGCCGTGCCGCGGCCCTGGCCGGTCACCCAGCCGACCTGGCCGCCAGGCGCCAGCCGGACCCCGACCACCGAGCTCGGGTCGGTGGCCAGCATGACGGTGCAGGTCCTGGCGCTGACCGACACGACCCGTCCGACCAGGCCGTCGCCGTCGAGCACGGTCTGCTGCGGCCTGATCCCGTCCGCGCGTCCGGCGTCGAGCGTCACCGTCTGCTGGTAGCCCTGGCCGAAGGCGATGGCCGAAGCCGCCATCACCCGGTAGCCGCCGCGGCCCGACACCTGGAGCAGCCTGCCGAGCTGCCGGAACTCGGCCTTGGTCAGCCTGGCCGCGCTCAGCTCGGTCCGCATCGAGATCAGCTGCCGCTCCACGGCGGCCGTCGGGCCGGAGCTGCCCGCGCCTGCCGCGCCCGCGCCGAAGAACCTGCCAACCGGCCTGGTCACCGAGGCAACGGCGCGCTCGGCACCGCCGAATACCGAGCCAGCCAAGCCACGTGCCGACGTGATCAGCGAGGACGACTTGTTCTGGTAGCTGACGGCGATCAGGACAAGCGCGGCTGCCAGCGCGATGGCCAGGGCCAGCCTGCTGCGTCGGGTGTCGCGCACGTCGCCGGCCCTTCTTAGCGGCGGGACTCGGGGACAAGCACCTGCCGGAGAGTGTCGAAGTCCTCCACGCACTTGCCTGTTCCGAGCGCCACCGAGTCGAGCGGGTTGTCGGCGACGTGAATCGGCATCCCGGTGTCCTCGCGCAGCCGCTGGTCGAGCCCGCGCAGCAGGGCGCCGCCGCCGGTCAGCGCGATGCCGCGGTCCATCACGTCGCCGGCCAGCTCCGGCGGGCACTTGTCGAGCGTGGTCCGCACGGCGTCGACGATCACGGCGAGCGGCTCGGCAATCGCGTTGCGGACCTCGGCCGCCGAGATCACCACCGTCTTGGGCAGGCCGCTGACCAGGTCCCGGCCCCGGATCTCGGCGCTCGGCTCGTCGCTGGCCGGGTAGGCGGAGCCGAGCGCCATCTTGATCTCCTCGGCGGTCCGCTCGCCGAGCGTCAGCGAGTACTCCTTCTTGCCGAAGTTGATGATCGCCTGGTCGAGCTCGTCGCCGCCGACCCTGATCGACTGCGCGGTCACGATGCCGCCGAGCGAGATCACGGCGACCTCGGTGGTGCCGCCGCCGATGTCCACGACCATGTTGCCGGTCGGCTCGTTGACCGGAAGCCCGGCGCCGATCGCCGCCGCCATCGGTTCCTCGATGATGTAGACGCGCCGCGCGCCCGCCTGATGCCCGGCTTCCTTGACGGCGCTCTGCTCGACGCCGGTAATTCCGCTGGGCACCGCGATGACTATTCGCGGCTTGGCCAGGCCGCCGCGCCGGTGAACTTTCTGGATGAAATAACGCAGCATGCGCTCGGTGACGTCGAAGTCAGCGATTACTCCGTCTTTTAGCGGCCGGACTGCGATGATATTGCCGGGAGTGCGGCCTATCATACGCTTGGCTTCCAGCCCGACGGCGACTATCTGTCCGGTATTGGTGTTCAGCGCGACAACTGATGGTTCGTTCAGAACAATCCCGCGCCCCCTGACATACACCAGGGTGTTGGCGGTACCCAGGTCGACGGCCATGTCACGGCCGAGAAAGGCCAGCGCGTTGCTCATCTGCTTCCCTATGGTCCAGCGAGTGCGCGTACTACGAACTTCGCAAATACGGGCTCTGCATATATGGGTACTCTGTATAGCCGCATATTGCCCACATCTGGTCAGCGCAGGCATCAGCTATCCGCAGGGAATGATGCTACCCGGCAACCTCGCACCGATCCTCACCGGGCCGGGCAAATAGATAGCGAGTCGCCAGAAGTTGCAATAACGTTACGACGAGCTTTCCACCCGATGACCAAGCCAGATTCCGGTCACCCAGAGCAATGCGAAAATTCCGCCGAGAATATACATAACGGATAGCACGGCGCCGGACGCGATCACGAGAACCTGGAGCAGGCTCCCGCCGATCAGGGTCACCAGCAGCCTGCGCCTCGCCAGCGCGGCGAGAAGCACGGCCGCGACGACCGCGATCCCGGCCACGAGCCCGGCGGTCACCGGCGCGACGTTCTCGAGCTTCACCGCGGGAACGATGGTCAGCGCGATCACGATCGCCTCGAGCATCAGCACGGTCGCGCTCAGCCTGCTCATCGGTGCCCGCTCATGACGGGCCTGCTCATGACGGGCCTGCTCATGCCGGGCCTGCTCGCGCGCGGCCCGCTCATCCGGGCCCGCTCATCCGGCTGGCCAGCAGCAGCCTCGCGTCCCCGGCGGTGATCACCGACCCGGTGATCAGCACCACGGTCCCCGCCGCGGCCGCTCCCAGGTCCTCGTCGCCTGTCATCAGGCCGGCCAGCGGGCCGCCGATCGCCGCGGCCGCCTCGTCGGCCAGGCCCACGGCCAGCTCGATCGCGTCGTCGAGACGTTCGGCCAGGTGCACCCGGTCAGGACCGAACGCCGACCGGGCGATCTCGGCCAGCGATGCCGCGTCCAGGGACCGCGGCGAGGAGTTGCTGGTCGCGACAACCGCGGCCGCTACCGGCTCGAGCTCGTCCATGATGCCGGCCACGTCCTTGTCCGCGCTCACCGCCAGCACGGCGATCACCTCGGCGGCCCCGAACGACTCGGATAGCGCGGCTGCCGTCGCCGCCATCCCGGCCGGGTTGTGCGCGGCGTCGATGAGCACGACCGGGCTGCGCCTGACGATCTCCAGCCGGCCAGGCGAGTTCATCATCGCGAACGCCTCCGCGACGAGGTCAGGGTCGAGCGCGATGGTTCCGCGCAGGTTCACGGACGATTCGGCCCGGTCACCGCCGGCCCCGTCCGGCGACTCGCCGGTCAGCCCGTCCGGTGAGCCGGCCCCGCCGGAAAAGGCCTCGACGGCGGCGAGCGCGCAGGCGGCGTTGGCGGCCTGGTGCGCGCCGAACAGCGGCAGGAACAGGTCGTGGTACTCGCCGAGCAGCCCCTTGATGGCCAGCCGCTGACCGCCGACGGCCAGCTCCCGGCTGAGCACCCCGAACTCGATACCCTCCCTGGCCACCGAGGCGCCGGCCTCGGCCGCACGCCGCAGCAGCACGGCAGCGGCCTCGACCGGCTGCTGGCCGATCACGGCCACCGCGCCCGGCTTGATGATGCCCGCCTTGTCGGCAGCGATCGCCGCCACCGTGTCGCCCAGGTACTGCGCGTGGTCGATCGAGATCGGCGTGATCACGGCGACGGCGCCGTCGGCTACGTTCGTGCAGTCCCAGGTGCCGCCCATCCCGACCTCGATCACCGCGACATCGACCGGGGCATCGGCGAACGCGGCGAACGCCATCCCGGTCAGCACCTCGAAGAACGACAGCGGGACCGGCTGGTTCTTGTCGACCAGTTCCAGGTACGGCTCGATCTCGCGGTAGACCTCGACGAACCGCTCGGCGCTGAGCGGCTCGCCGTCCACGCAGATCCGCTCGCGCATCGAGATCAGATGAGGGCTGGTGAACAGGCCGGTGCGCAGGCCCCGGGCGCGCAGCAGCGTCTGGATCATCCGCGCCGTCGAGGTCTTTCCGTTGGTCCCGGTGACGTGAGTCACCGGGTACGAGCGCTGCGGGTCGCCGAGCAGGCCGGTCAGCTCCCTGATCCGGTCCAGCGACGGGTCGATCGAGTGCTCGGGCGTTCGCACGAGGATCTGCTGCTCGATCTCGCGCAGTTCCGCGTCGACTCCGGTGCTCATTTGCGCGCCTCCGGCACGACCATCACGGCCCCGCCAGCGCTGCGAGGCGTTCTTCCAGCCGGCCGATCTCGGCCTGCGCCGCCGCCAGCCGGTCCCTGCTCTTGGTCACCACGTCGTCGGGTGCCTTCTCGATGAACGACGGGCTGGCGAGCTTGCGTTGCGAAACCTCGGCATCGGCCTGGGCGGCAGCAAGCTCCTTGGTCAGCCTCCGCCGCTCCGCGGCGACGTCGATCCCGGTGGACGTGTCCAGCTGGACGGTGATGCCCTCGGCCTGCACCGAGGCGTTCGGGCTGAAGCCGCCGGCCGGCTCGGTGAGCCGCAGCAGCGCGCGCACCGAGGCCTCGTGCGGCGCGAGCGGCGAGTCACCGATTCCGGCGAAGACGGCGGGCACCCGCTGCGAGGGCCGCAGTCCCTGGTCGGCGCGGAACCTGCGGACCCCGGTCACGAGCCGCATCAGCGACTCGACGATCGCCTCGGCCGCCGGGTCGGCATCGCCGGCCGCCACCGGCCACTGCGCCACTACCACCGACTCGCCGCCGGTCAGCGCGGTCCACAGCTCCTCGGTGACGAACGGCATGACCGGGTGGAACAGCCGCAGCAGCTGGTCGAGCACGTGGCCGAGCACGCGGCGGGTCAGCCCGGCCGCCACCTCGTCCTGGCCGTTGAGCCCTGTGTCGGTCAGCACCGGCTTGGCCAGTTCCAGGTACCAGTCGCAGAACTCGTCCCAGGCGAAGTGATAGAGCACGTCGCACGCCTTGGCGAACTCGAACTCCTCGAGCAGCGCGTCCGTCTCGGTGATGACGGCGGCCAGCCTGGACAGGATCCACCGGTCGGGGACGCTGAGCGCGGCGCGCTCCTGCGCGGACAGGGCGCCGCCGGCGTCCGCTCCGTTCATGAGCGCGAACCTGGTGGCGTTCCACAGCTTGTTGCAGAAGTTCCGCGCGCCGGCCACCCATTCCTCGCTGAGCGCGACGTCACCGCCGGGGCTTGCTCCCCTGGCCAGGGTGAACCTGGTCGCGTCGGCACCGAACCTGGCGATCCAGTCGAGCGGGTCCACGGTGTTGCCGCGCGACTTGGACATCTTCTTGCCCTGGGCGTCCCGCACCAGTCCGTGCAGCGCGACCCTGCGGAACGGCACCGAATTCTCTGGCCCGGCGCCGGCCATCGCGTACAGGCCGAACAGCATCATCCGGGCGACCCAGAAGAACAGGATGTCGTACCCCGTGACCAGCACGCTGGTCGGGTAGAACGTACGCAGATCCGGGGTGTCCTCGGGCCAGCCGAGCGTGGAGAAGGGCCACAGCGCCGAGGAGAACCAGGTGTCGAGCACATCGGGATCCTGGGTCCACTGGTCCTGGCCCGCCCCACCCGACCCTGCCGCCCCACCCGACCCTGCCGCCTCGCCCGCCCTGGGCGGCACCTCGTCCGGCCCGACGCACCGGACCTCGCCGTCGGGTGAGTACCAGACCGGGATCCGGTGCCCCCACCACAGCTGCCGGCTGATGCACCAGTCGTGCATGTCGTCGACCCAGTCGAAGTAGCGCGCCGCGAGCTGCGCCGGGTAGATCCGGACCCGGCCATCCCGGACGGCGTCGCCGGCGGCCTTGGCGAGCGGCGCGACCTTGACGAACCACTGCAGCGACAGCCGCGGCTCCACGGTGGTGCCGCATCTGTCACAGTGCCCGACCGCGTGCACGTACGGTCTCATCTCGGCGACAACGCGACCTTCCGCGCGCAGTGCCGCGCGGACGGCCGGCCGGGCCTCGAAGCGGTCAAGGCCCTCGAACGGGCCGCTCGCGGTGATGATGCCGCGCTCGTCCATGATCGTCAGGCTGGGCAGGTCGTGGCGGCGGCCGATCTCGAAGTCATCGGGATCGTGCGCCGGGGTGACCTTCACCGCGCCGGTGCCGAACTCCGGGTCGACATGCGGGTCGGCCACGACGGGGATGTGCCTGCCGGTCAGCGGCAGTTCGACAGTCGTGCCGAC
>DATKQH010000175.1:0-10026 GCA_035532775.1 Streptosporangiaceae bacterium | reverse complement strand
GCATGACCTACCCTCCTTAGCTGGCAGCGGGGTCGCTTTCACGCTGGCTTAGCCTACTTCTTGATCTTTGTGCGCAGTCAGGTGCTTGCCCGCCTGGCGGCAGGCAAGCGCCCGCGCATCTAGCAACAAGCGACGACGGCGCCGATTCGTTCCCGCGGCGGCGGCCGGATCACGGAGGATGAGGGTCATGACCGTGACGGGCGCGATCTGGCGCGAGCAGCTAACCTCCGAGCAGCGGGCCGCGCTCGGCCGCGATGCGGGCACGATCGCCAATCCGCGGCCTGATGTCCTGGTCGTCGGCGGCGGGATACTCGGCGTGGCCATCACCGCGGCGGTGCACGACGCCGGCCTCGGATCGGTACAGCTGATCGAGGCCGGCCGGCTGGGCGCCGGTGCCACCGGCGGTGCTACCGGGCTGCTGATCCCCGAACCGCATCAGTGGAGCGACCCGGAGACCTTCGTCGACCTGGAGCGCGCCAGCCTGCAGCGGTGGCGGTACCTCGATCAGGTCACGCCGGGCGGACTCGGGCTGGTCGAGCTCGACTGGATCGGCCTGGCGCCAGATGCCGGCGGCCTCGCCGCGCATCAGCCGGCGAACGTCGAGTGGCTCGATGCGTCCAAGGTCGCGGCTCTCGTTCCCGGCCTGGCCTGGCATCTGGGCGGTGCGCTCATCCGGCATCAGGCCAGGGTGAATCCGCTGCGGGCGCTGGTCGGGCTGGCCGACGGGCTCCCGTCGGTCGGAACGGGGGTGGCGGCTACCGCGGTCACCATCCGCGGCGAGCGGATCGAGTCGGTCACCACGTCAGCCGGGGAGATCAGCCCTGGCGCTGTGGTCTTCGCCACCGGCCAGCCGCCGGTCATCGACGGCCTCGAGCTCGACATCCCGTCCGATCGGGTCAAGGGGCATCTGCTCGTGACCGAGCCGGCCCAGGAGTATCTGCCCTGCACAGTGGCGCCGGTAGCGACGCCGCTGGAGGACGGACGGCTGCTGGCGGGAGGCACCTTCGACTACGGAGATGAGAGCCCGGTCGTCCGCGAGGAAGTTGTGGACACGATCATGGGCGGGCTGCGGGCGGCGCTGCCCGGCATCCGCGGCGTAGGCGTCTCGCACCAGTGGTGCTGCTTCCGGCCCCGCCATCCGGACCGCCGCCCCGTGATCGATCGGGTCCCCGGCCTCGGCAATGCCTGGCTGACCTCAGGCCACTTCCGCACCGGCATTCTCAATGCACCGGCGACCGGCCTGGCGATCACCCGGTGGATCTCGGCGGACAAGCCGCCGCCGGAGGCCAGGACCTGGAGCGCGCAGCGGTTCGCGGGTCGTGATCAGAACCGCGAGAAGGATTAGGCGTGGTCAGGACGACTAGGGCCGCATCCTCCTGCGGTCATCCGGCAGTCGCTGGGTGACCCGCAGCCGGTCAAGGTGCTCGAGCAGCGGGATGACCGTCCGCCTGGTCGAGCCGAGCGCGATCCGCGCCTGCGATGTCGTGAACGGCTGCTCGAGTCCGGCCAGGATCCTGGCTGCCCGCTCGCCGGCATCTGGCGCGAGCACGACCTGATCGCCCAGCCGCAGCAGCGCGCCGTGCCGGGCGGCGGCCGCGAGATCACGCTTGTCCAGGCCTAGCTCGGTCAGCCTGCTGGCCTCCGGCGCATCAAAAGGACCGGCCGCGAGATCGGCCATGAGCGACGCCACCGCGGCGGCCAGAGCGGGCGGCAGTCCCGGCGTCGTGCGACCGGCCCGGACCGCGAGGACGGCGCCGGTGAGCATGACCGATGGCGCGGCCGGGACCAGCGCGAGAACGAGCCGGCGGTCGGGCAGCCGCAGCGATTCGCGGGCGGCGTCGACCGGCAGGCCGGCCGAGAGCGGGTCCCGCGCGGCATGTTCGGCCACCAGGGCGGCCAGCTTGCTGGCGAGCCCGGCCCAGTACTCCGGATCGGCCAGCCAGCCGGCCGCGACAGGCGCGGGCTGGTCGGTGCAGCCCACGGCGGTCAGGTCGGCCGCCAGGACCAGCTTGCGCCGCCTGAGCAGGTCGGCGGCGGCCGGCCGGTCTGGCCAGGACGCGAGTTCCGCGGCGGCCGCGGCAGCCGCGCCCCGGCGAGTCAGCGGCGGCGGGTTCACGTCAAGCACCACCGCGCCGAACAGTCCCTGCCAGAGCACGGGCCCGGCACCACTACCGGCGGCTTCGGCGCGGTCGTCGTCATCATCGGGCTCCGCCGCGGCTCCGGCCTGCGGACTCTCCCGCCTAGCGGCGCCCGGATCACGCAGCAGCACCCGGTCTCCCACGTGCAGCGGCAGCGGGTCGCGGAGCAGCAGCCTGGCCAGCCCGGCGCCCAGCATCCGCACCGTGGCCGGGGTTCGCGCGGAGCCGACGTGCACGGTGATCGTCGCCGGCAGCGGATCGCCCTCCTGCTGGCCGCTGCGGTGCCCCCCGCTGGCGATCCGCACGTCGATCTGCCTGGCCAGGGTCCACCGGCCGGGCTGGATCAGCGCCATGCCCCTGGCCACGTCGGACTTGTCGATGCCACGCAGGTTCAGCGCCGCCCTGGCGACGCCGGTGAGCGTGGCGGCACTCTCCCCGAGCGACTGGAGGCCGCGTATCCTGACCGGCCGCAGGGCGGGGGTCACGAGCAGATCGTCGCCACGGCCGATCTGGCCGGCCGGCAGCGTGCCCGTGACGACGGTGCCGCTGCCCGTGATGCTGAAAGCACGGTCCACCCAGATCCTGACCGGCGCCGCCGGATCGGCCGGCGGCAGGCTGCCGGCCAGCTCAGCCAGTGCGCTGACCAGCTCAGGCAGGCCGGCGCCGGTGACCGCGCTGACGGCGACGGCCCGCACCGAGCCGAGGCTGGACCTGCGGATCTGGGCGGCCGCCTCCGCCATCGCCGGGCCAGGGTCGGCCAGGTCGGCACGGGTGACGGCGAGCAGGCCGCGGGAGATGCCGAGCGCGTCGATGGCCGCGAGGTGCTCGGCCGACTGCGGCATCCAGCCGCCGTCGGCGGCCACCACGAACAGCACGGCTGGGACGGGGCCCACTCCGGCCAGCATGTTCGGGATGAACCTGGCGTGCCCTGGCACGTCGACGAAGGCTAGCTGCTCCCCCGAGGCCAGCCGCATCCAGGCGTAGCCGAGGTCGATCGTCAGGCCCCGGCGCTGCTCCTCGGCCCAGCGGTCGGGTTCCATCCCGGTCAGCGCGCGCAGCAGCGCCGACTTGCCGTGGTCCACGTGACCGGCGGTCGCGATGACGTGCATCGGCGCGTCAGCCCGGCCCGGCCGCCGCCGCGAGCACCGCGCCAGCCAGCGTGTCGTCGTTGGCCGCCGCGACCGCGAACAGGTCGAGCAGCAGCCTGTCATCGCTGACCCGGCCGACCACGGCTGGCCGCCGCCCGGTCCGCACCTGCTCCCCTGAGCGCAGCGGGACGGCCAGCAAGCCAGGCAGGCTGACGGCCGCGCTGGCCAGCGTCACCCCAGGGGCACCGCCGCCCCCGACGGCGGCCTGACTGGCTACCGGCCGGGCATCGAGTCCGGCTGCGGCGAGCACGCCAGCGAGCCGTTCTGCCCGGCGGGTCAGCTCCCCCGGATCGGCGGAGAGTGCTTGCGGCACGGGCGGCGCGGGGCCGGCCAGCGTGGCCTCGAGCGAGGCCACCGTCAGCTTGTCTACCCGCAGTGCCCTGGCGAGCGGGTGCCTGGCCAGCTGTCTCACCAGGTCGGCGCGGCCCAGCAGCAGCCCGGCCTGCGGACCGCCGAGCAGCTTGTCGCCGCTGGCCGTCACCATGTCGGCGCCCGCCCGCAGCCAGGTTGCCGCGTCCGGCTCGTCCGGCAGCGCCGGATGAGGTGCGAGCAGCCCGGACCCGATGTCACCGACCACGGGCACGCCGAGCCCGGCAAGCTCGCCGATCCCCGCGCTCGCCGTGAAGCCAACGATCCGGTAGTTCGACGGGTGAACTTTGAGCACGAATCCGGTCCGCGGCCCGATGGCGGCCGCATAGTCCGCGACGGACGTCCGGTTCGTGCTGCCGACCTCCCGGATCGTCGCGCCGGTGCTGGCCAGCAGTTCGGGCAGCCGGAAGCCGTCGCCGATCTCGATCAGCTCGCCCCTGCTGACCACGATCTCGCGGCCCGCGGCCAGCGCAGTCGCCGTGAGCACGAGGGCGGCCGCGTTGTTGTTCACCACGTGGACGGCCTGCGCGTCCGGCACGGCCCTGGCCAGCGCCGCGAGCATCGCCGCGCCGCGGCGCCCGCGGGCTCCCCTGGCCAGGTCGAACTCAAGGTCGGTGCAGCCCGCCGCGGCGGCGACGGCGTCGCGCGCGGCGGCGGACAGCGGCGCCCGGCCGAGGTTGGTGTGCAGCAGCACGCCGGTCGCGTTGAGCACGGGGGTCAGGCTGGCCGCCAGCGGCGGCAGCCCGGTCACGGCCGCGGCCGCCACCTCGTCAGGACCGATCTCGCCATCCCTGGCCCGCTGCTGTGCCCGGCGCACCGCGTCACGTACCAGCGGCCGGCCGAGCCGGAGCTCCGCAGCGGCCAGCCGCGGGTCGGCCAGAATGGCGTCGGTGCGCGGCACCAGCCTGCGGGCATCGTCCACGATCGTGACCATACCTCTCGCGGCACGGCGCCGGCACGGCGCGACCTGACCAGTCAGTCCCGCGCCTGGCCCGGAGTACCTGGCGCGACACGGCACCGCGTCGTCATGGCATGTTGCCCATCATGCGTCCTGATGTGCCAGGCTTGATCAGCTGATGCGAGGAAAGCGAGAGCAGACATGGCCGGTAGCGTGCGGATATCGCGGAGCAGGGGCAGTCTGTGCGGGCTTGCCCTCGTCCTGCTCGGCGGCTGGGGAGGCGTGGCGCCTCTTGCCGGGCCGTCGTTCGGCTACGGGTTCACCCCCGATCAGGCGTGGGACGTCACGCACGGCAGGCTGTACCTGTCCGTGCTTCCAGGCGCCGTGGTGCTGGTCGCCGGGCTGATCGTCCTGGTGACGCGCAGCAGGGCGTTCGGCGGCCTCTGCGCGCTCATCGCTGCTCTGGGCGGTGCGTGGTTCATCGCGGGGGCGGCGCTGGTGAGGTTGCTGCCCGCGGGGCAGGCCGCGTCGATCACCACGGGCGCGCCGCTCAATACGGCGCCGTCCAGGATCGTGCTGACCGGCCTGACGTTCTATGCCGGCGTCGGCGCGCTGATCGTGTTCTTCGCCGCCGTGGCGCTCGGCCGCTTCTCGATCGCGGCCCACAAGGACCATGCCAGGCTGGCCGCCGGCCTCGGCGACGCCGCCGGCGTGGCGGGCGCAGGCGCGCTTGCGTACAGCGCCTACGCCGACCAGCAAGGCCAGCCGCAGCACCTGCCGGGCCAGACACAGGACTTCCCGGCTCCGGCGCAGTATCCGGCGCAGTACCCGACCGGACCGGACTCGTTCCCGCCCGATCAGTACAGCACCACGCCCGAGCAGTACCCGTCCCATGATCCGTTCGGGCTGACCCAGGACGCGTACCCGACGTCCCAGGCACCGTTCCCGCCCGCGCCGAACCCGTTCCCGTCGGGCCAGGATCCCGCCGGGGCCACCCAGACTGGCCTGCAGCGCCCCTACGGCCAGCCGGACCCGGGCTCGCCGGCGCCGTAACAGGCCGTGCGGTAACCGGGCTTTCTGGCCGACCGAACCGGACTATCTCAAGTTACCGGTAGTTATTCCACCATTCATCGTCATGCGTCGTCATCTTCGGCATAATGCGCACCAAGCCAGATGACGGACCCGTCGTCTCGTTCGGGCAGCAACCGATGGGAGTCGCGCGTGACGCTCTCACTGCGATCCTTCAGCCGCCGGATCGCGCCGGCACTCGCCGTGCTCACCAGTGCGGTCACGGTGGCAGTTGCCACGCCGGCTTCCGCGGTGACGCCGACCGACTGGACCGCGTACCTCGGCGGACCCGCGCATACGTCGGCCAGCTCCGATCCGGGCATCACGCCGGCCATCGCCGCCAGCCTGTCCCGGAAGTGGCAATTCAATATCGGGTTCGTCTCCAGCCCGGTGGTGGCCGACGGCTCGGTCTTCATCGGCTCGTTCGCCGGCTGGTTCTACAAGATCAACGCCCTGACCGGCGCGCCGCAGAAGAAGATCTTTCTCGGCTTCCAGCCGAAACGAACCTGCGCGGCGTTCGGCTTCGCCTCCACCGTCACGGTCGCGCGCGACCCGTCGTCCGGGCTGGACACCGTGTACGTGGCCGCTCCCGACGGCTACCTGTACGCACTCGACGCGGCGACGCTCACGCGGAAGTGGCGGTCCGCGATCGCGATCCCGTCCACCAAGGTCAGCGACTACTTCCAGTGGTCCTCGCCCACGGTCGTGAACGGCCGGATCTACGTCGGCATCTCGTCGAACTGCGATAAGCCGCTGGTCCGGGGCGGGGTCGCGGCGTACCAGCAGACTACGGGGAAGAAGGTCGCCTCCTTTTACACCGTGCCCAAGGGGGCCGTGGGCGGTTCGGTCTGGTCGTCGGTGGCCGTGGACAGCGCGGGTGACGTCTACGCCACCACGGGGAACGGCCCTGGGACCTCGACACGGTACGACACCGACTCGATACTCAAGCTCAGCCCCGCGCTGAAACTGCTGGCCAGATTCCAGGTCCCCAAAGCCCAGATAACCGGGGACGGGGACTTCGGCGGCTCGCCGACCTTGTTCACTACCCGGATCAAGGGCGCCGTCGCGCAGCTGGTCGGGGCCTGCAACAAGAACGGCCTCTACTATGCGCTCCGGCGGTCGAGCATGAAGGTCGTCTGGACGCGCCGGATCGGTGTCTCCTCGATCGGCAAGGTGCGCGCGCAGTGCCAGTCGGCCGCCGCTTTTGACGGGCGCTACCTGTACATGGCCGGCCCAGCGACCACGATCAACGGAGAGGCCTACCGGGGCTCGGTCCAGCGGATCGCGCCAGCGACGGGCGCCATCGGATGGAAGACGGGCCTGCCCGAAGGCGTTCTGACCAGCCCCGCGGTCAACGGAAGCGGCGTCATCGGCGTCGGCACATACGACAACGGCACCGCGCCCAACGTCACCTACCTGGTCGATGCCTCCACCGGCGCGATCCTGATGACCCTGGACCAGGGCGTCGACTTCCCGCAGAGCGCCTTCGCCGATGGCTGGCTGTACACGGCGGGCGGCACCGGCCTGTACGCCTGGGGCCCGTAGTCGCGTCAGCGGCGTACGAGGCCGCTAGCGGCCAGGGAGCGCTGAACTTCGCTCTTGGCAACCGCGGCCAGTTCGGCCAGCCGCTCACCCCTCCGGAACGGAGGTCGTGCAGGTGGCGGAGGCGGACGGAATCGAACCCGCCGACGACGCGGAGCACCGTCCGCCGGTTTTGAAGACCGCTCAGGTGGGCTGAAGGCGGCTAAAACGGACGCAAGCCGTTGCGATCCGCGCAGGTCAGAGCGGGTCACCAGGGCAACGCGGCGTCACGCGACACAAGCCGGCGAAAGCCGTTTCGAGTCATCACGGTGCCAGCACGGGCGGTGGTCCTGGTGACCCGCACGGACCGTGACCGCTACCGGAGGCTGACCGCCTCGGCTGTCCTGCTCGTCGCGGTCATCGCGGCGGTCATAAGCTACCGGCACGTGGTCGCTCTGGCCTTCCGCTACGGCCAGCCAGCCCTGGCCGCCGAGGAGTCGGAGGGCCGCCGCGGCTACCGCGTGCATTCCGAGGCGGAACCGCCCGGCCGGGATCTACGAAGCGATAGCTGGCGGCAGCGCGGCCGGGCCGTCGACCTGAACTTGACGATGTACACGAAAGACGACAGTTCGCGTTTCGCCGTCCAGTTCGGCAGCGAGCCGGTAGCTGCCGGGTTTCGGGAACTGGATGTTTGCGGCGATGGCGAGCACGCTTCGGAAGCTGGAGCCCGGGGGGATTCCCGGAGGTCGTCCAGCCTCGATCTGCGCTTCCACCCGCGTCAGCTCCGCCCCGTCCTCGTGCGTGATGGTGATCGTTAGCGGAAACCGCCGGTTGGTCTCGTTCCAGCCGATCATGATGGAAACACCGACGCCTAGATGCACGATGGCCGGCTGGCCACCTGGGCCCATCGGCTGCACCAAGTCGGTCCAACCTGCCCCGTGCAGGTACAGCTTCCCGTTGATGGCCTCGGCGTGATCTGCATTCATTACGTACTCGATCTCTGGCATCTGCTGCTCCTTGCGTGATCCGTGGAGTAGTCTACAGGCTGTATACGCAACGTAAATATACCAGTAGCCGTAGGTAGACCGCATGTACATCGCAGAGTGGCAGTAGCGCGATGCTAACGTTGCGCATCTAGCTGCCCACGGAGTGCGACCTGAAGATGTCCTCGCGGTGTGGCGGGAGGACCCTAGGTATAGACGAAACCGCAGAAATCGTGGAGCATCACACCAGATGATCGGGCCAGATGGGAGAGGCGGTTTCCTCGCGATCTTCATAAGTGAAGACGAAACAGAGAGAGGCCTGTGGCGAGTTATCACCGGCCGCAGCGCAACCGCGGCCGAACGCGCGTGGTGGGAACGGAGTTGAAGTGACCGAAAAGGAGCTAGCGGATGATGTCCTCGTCCATAGCGAGGACGAGGGCGAGTGGGAAGAGCAGCCGGAGCAGATCGAGAGCAAGCCCTCGGGAAGCCAGGTCATATCTGCACGCCTCCCTGCAAACCTGACACAACGAGTGCTGGCCGAAGCTAGCCGCCGCGGCGTCCGGCCTTCGGAACTAGTCCGCGAGGCGATCGAGATGTGGCTTCATGCGATGCCTGGTGGCATTGCCGAGATCAGCGCCTATGCGGGACAGAACATGCGGGTAATCAGTCCGTCGGTCCAACGCAGCACAGAGAACTTCAACCTGGTTGTAGCGGTGCAAACAGAACCAGAACAGATCGAGATCGTCGCCGGCGCTGCCGTGGCCTGAGGGCTCAATGGCCCCTCGTACTGCCGCCTCCGGTGATCGCCGTAGCCCGGCATCGGCGGCTCGCCCATCTGCGCCATGGCCTCGGCCGCGATCTCGGCGCTGCTAATGACCCGCTCGGGCCGGTCAGCTCCCCGAAGCCCGGCAGGCCAGCCTCATCATCCGGATACCCGGTCACAGCTGGCCCCGCACGTACGTCGGCAGGGCGCCGAACAGCTCGCCGTCCGTGACGTTGCTGAGCTGGACGGGCTGGCCCTCGCGCATCCGGTCGGCACGCTCGCGCATCGTCTCGCCGGAGAAGTCCGGGTGAGCCAGCCGCCTTGCGTGCGCCTGCTGCTCCGCAGCGGTGAACGGCCTGCCCCAGGTACGGCTGGCGCTGCCGCTGCAGGCTTCCGGCCTGTGCGATGAGCGCGGCAGCGGTCACCGAGGCGGAGGCCGGGATCTGCGTGCTATACGGGCTATCCGCTGGGGGATCGCCGACGACATGCTGTCGCTGCGGGCTGACCAGCTCCCGCCGCCTGCTGCGGTTCCCGAGCCACGGCCCCTCGCCCTGGCGCTCGCCGCTCGCCGCCTCGATGTGACCGGTCGCCGTCATGGGCTGGCCGGTCTCGTCGACTGCAACCCGCCCGTGCTGGTCGGCAATCGGCATGCTGGCCCGGCGCGCCAGCACGTCCCGCCATGCCTGGCTGTCGACGTGGGCGGCGTAGTAGGCGGCGCTGGTGGCTTTGAACATCTCGGCCTCGCCGTTCGCGTACCTCTCGGCCGTCGTCGGGGCCTTGTCCAGCGCACGGCGGAGCTTCTCGCTCCGCCTGCCGTAGGCGCGCTGCGCTTCCAGCCGGGCAGCCTCGCGCTCCCGGCGCTCGCTGCGGGCCTGAGCGCGCTGCTGCTGGCTCAGGCCTGCCACGATGCCCCTGGCATCTGCGGGCAGGTCGATCGCCCAGGTCCGGCACACCTCAAGCACAGGGCATGCGGTCTGGCAAATCAGCGTCGTTCCGTGACGCGACGTTGTTCAAGGTGATCTACGGGTGGGGGCTGTTCTCTGGGGTTCGCCCGGTGTGCTCGAGGCGTGGCTTCTCGCGTTTGTGCAGCTCAGAAGCTGTTGGATGAGACGCTATCTGCTGCGACAGGTGTGGTGCA
>DATKQH010000174.1:0-2209 GCA_035532775.1 Streptosporangiaceae bacterium | reverse complement strand
CGTAATGGACACGGCAATGTTCATCAGGTTCATCGAGATGCCAAGATCCGACGCCATGGTAGAAGCGATGTTCAGGGTCGTCTGGGCAAACAGCCAGAACGCCAGCACACCGAGGATCATTCCGAAGAGGAGCCGGTCGGTGCCGGCGTAGTTTGCCTTGGTCTCAGTCGCCAGTGCTGGCGCGCTCGCCCTTGGCCTCACGGCTCACTCGCAGCGGCCAAGGACGGGATGGCGATGGTCAAAGCCAGTACGACGGCTACGAGGGTGAGAAGCTCTCTCATCTCTAACTCCAGTACAGTTACGCGGCAGCGAAGAACCATGAAGCCGGCGGCGCCGGTAATTTGCACTATCCCACGACTCAGTTATGGTCACCACCGCGCGGTCCGCTCATCACGAATCTTTACCGCGTTCTAACCACCTCCAACTGGTTTCGGTCCGCGACGTTGCCCCGAAAACCGTTCCACCCGGCCGCCCACGATTCGGTCATAGCGTTGGGCAGCGGGACGTACAACTGCCGCTTTTGCGCGAAGTACCCACGGACGAAAGGGTCGAAGACACAGTCACACGTTCAAAACCCCGACGAGCGCGTCGCTGCGACGTCTCGATGCGGTCTCTGGCTTGCTCGTCCGAGTCGTGTTCTGTCGCTGCTACTTCCACTGGACGAAGAGGGCTATGCGCTCCACTCGAGTAGCAACTCAGGCCCGCCCTCAGCAGGCTCGGCCATGTCCAGGCCGGTTACGACCCCGGAACCACACCGTAAAGTCATCCGTCGCTGTCGGCTTGACAAGGTTGATGCTGAAGACCCCCGCCTTGGCCGGCCCGCGGTCGGCGGCGGTTGGCGCCCTTGACGCCCGCCCAGGCGAGCCTGGGCGGGCTCCCGCTAAGGAAGTCTCCCGGGTTAGTAGACTTCGCCTCCTCGACGGCCTGGGCTGCCCGTGAACGGCGTTGAGCGACACAACGCGGTCATGGTGCGCGCCCCCTCCCGGCCCCGGCGCACGGCCGGTTCGGCATTGGACCGACGCTACGCTCCCCCTGCAGTGACGACCATGTCGGTGACAAACCCGGCCACTAAGCCGGCAAACAAACCCCAGTAAAGGAGTTCGCGCCGGTCGGAGCGAAGCGCGACGGCGAGCAGTTGGACGATGACGTAGAGGATCGAACCGGCGGCGAGGGTGAGAAACACGACGCTCATTGCCGCGCTGTTGAACTGGCCGCCAACGGCGGTGCCGAACAGCGTCGGCCCTCCGCCGATGGCACCCAGCATGAGCAGAAAGCGCCAACTGGGCCGGTCGCCTTCTGCAGCCAGCGGGGCCACGATGCCGAAGCCCTCGGTAGCGTTGTGGAGTCCGAACCCGATCACGAGCACGGTCGCCAGGCTGATCTCCCCACTGGCGGCGCTGCCCCCGATGGCCAGCCCTTCACCGAAGTTATGGAGGCCGATACCGACAGCGATCAGGAGCGAGAGACGCCGCGCCGCAGTCCATGTACCCGGACCGGTCAAGGCCGGCCCGCGCGCATCTCCGTTGTTTGTCGCCGAGACGGAGGCACGACGGTCCATCCAGCGTTCGTAGTAGGTGAGGCTGAACAGGCCCACAGCGGTGCCGAGCAGAAACAGTCCGCCGTAACCGAGCACCGGCCCGATGTCAGCGGCGCCGCTATGGAGGTCAACGAGCGCTCTGTCCACCGGTTCCCAGGCATGGGCGAGCACGTCCCAGAGGAGGAAAACGAGGATGCCAATCGCGAACGCATTCAGGAACTGGCGCAGGTTGAGTCCCGGCCGCCGAAGCCGTCCCAGTGGCAGCCCGAGGACAATCGTGCCACCGGCGATCGTGCCGAGGAGAAGCGTCTGCGCCTCGTTCATGGGTTCCCCTGAGACTCTGGAGATTCGGTTGGGTGGCGAAGTCCATTAGCCATGCCTAATCACCTGCGTATGTCTGCACTTTACGATGACAGGAGCTAGTGCTCAATAGCAACTGGCCGGGGGATACGACCTGGTGGTCGGGAGATCGGCTGGGGTCGATCGGGCGCGGTAGACTGCGGGCAGCCTATTGGGAGCACTTTTCATGCATTTCGGTGTCGGCAACATGGTCCACGATATGTTCACGCTCGGCGTGCCGGTCTGGGAACGGATCATCCGTGCCGTCCTGGTTTACGCCTTCGTCGTCGTTGCCCTTCGCCTCGCAGGCAAGCGGGAGATCGGCGCGTTGAA
>DATKQH010000173.1:0-31678 GCA_035532775.1 Streptosporangiaceae bacterium | reverse complement strand
CAGTGACCTCTTCCGTGTCAGGGAAGCGCTCTCCCGCTGAGCTAACCGCCCGCGAGGCGGAAGCGGGAATCGAACCCGCGTACAGGGCTTTGCAGGCCCTTGCCTAAGCCACTCGGCCATTCCGCCACCGGCCGCCCGCCGTGAGGGGGAGCGAGCCAAGGTGCCTGCAGAGCCGCGCGGACTGTCTTGTACGCGAGACGGCGTCCGGCACCTCCGAGCGGACGACGGGATTCGAACCCGCGACCCTCACCTTGGCAAGGTGATGCTCTACCAGCTGAGCCACGTCCGCACTAGCTGCCCGCCTGCACGGGCCACGCGACGCCGGGAAGATACTGCCTGGCGTGCGATCAGAACTGTAGCCGATCCTCGCCAGCCCGCCAATTCGCCCCGGCGATCAGCGGAAACCAGCCTACCGCAGATCGCCGCCGCCGGCCGCCGCCCAAGCTTCGCCGGGGTCGACCGCCCCACAACTCACACTACGACGACGACGAGCGCCTCGCGCCCGGCCGGAGGTCGGCATATGCCGCACGCCGCCCAGATGGCAGGCTGTCAGCCATGCGAACAGTGATCGTCAGCGGCGACCCGCTCACCATCGAAGATGTCGTGGATGTCGCCCTCGCCCGGGTCCAGGTCGAACTCGGCCCGGATGTACCGGCCAGGATGCGGGCAAGCAGGGACGTCGTGACCGCCGCCATCCATGGTACCGACGCCGTCTACGGCGTCAACACGGGCTTCGGCGCACTTGCCGACACCAGGGTCGGCGAGCAGGACCTGGCGACGCTCCAGCGCGCGATCGTGATGTCACACGCGGCCGCCACCGGCGAGCCGCTGAACGACGAGACGGTGCGCGCGATACTGCTGCTCCGGGCCAGGACGCTGGCGGCCGGCTACTCGGGCGTGCGGCCGGACCTTCCCGCCCGGCTGCTCGAGATGCTGAACTGCGGCCTGCTGCCCGTGATCCCCGGCAAGGGCTCCGTCGGCGCTTCTGGCGACCTCGCCCAACTCGCCCACCTGGCCCAGCCGCTGATCGGCGAGGGACGGCTCCGCGCCGCCGGTGACGAGCGCAGCGGCCGCCCCGCCGCCGAGGTGCTCGCCGAACACGGTATCGAGCCGCTCGTCCTGGCGCCGAAGGAGGGCCTGTCGCTGGTCAACGGCACGGAGCCGATGCAGGCGCTGCTCGCATTCTCCGTGCACGACGCCGAGCTCCTGGTCAAGGCGGCCGATGTCGCCTGCGCCCTGTCGGTGGAGGCACTGCTGTGCACCGACCGCCCGTACGACGAGCGGGTCCAGGTGATCAGGCCGCATCCCGGCCAGCTGACCAGCGCCGCCAACCTGCGGGCGCTGCTCGCCGGGTCCGGGCTGATGGCCAGTCACCGGGCCAGCACCCACGCCGTGCAGGACGCCTACTGCCTGCGGTGCGCCCCGCAGGTCCACGGTGCCGTCCGGGACGTGCTCACCTTCGCCAGGAACATCCTCGAGACCGAACTCGGCGCGATCGTCGACAACCCGGTCATCGTTCCCGACGGCGAGGTCATGACGACCGGCAACTTCCACGGCGAGCCGCTTGCCTTCGCCGCCGACATGCTCGCGATGGCGATCTCCGAGCTCGCCAGCATCAGCGAGCGCCGGGTGGACCGGATGCTCGACCCGGCGTTCTCGCGCGGCCTGCCGCCGTTCCTGGCCCCGGCCGCGGGCACGAACTCCGGCTACATGCTGGCCCAGTACACCGCCGCGTCCCTGGTCAGCGAGAACAAGGTGCTTGCCCATCCGGCCAGCGTCGACACCATCCCCACCTCGGGCAAGCAGGAGGATCACGTCTCGATGGGCTGGACATCGGTGCGAAAGCTCCGCGAGGTGGTTTCGAACGTGCGCACCTGCCTGGCAGTCGAGATTTTGTGCGCAACGCAAGGCATCGGGCTTCGATCGGGCATAGCAGCACCCGCCGCGCCCGTGGCAGCTGTCCACGACGTCGTCCGGGCCAAGGTGCCCGCCATGGACGTCGACAGGGAGGTTAGCGACCAGATCATGACCGTCGAGCGGCTGATGCCCGATCTCTGCTCGGCGGCCAGTGCGGCCTGCGGCGGGCTGGCCTAGCGAATGGGTGCGTTGAACTCGCAATTTGTCCCGCGAGCGCATAGCGTCTGGGGTCATGGCGGTCTGGATGAACGGGGACGTCCTCCCCGACGATGACGCGAAAGTCTCCGTCTTCGACCACGGACTCGTGGTGGGCGACGGCGTTTTCGAGACGATCAAGGTAGCGAGCGGCGTTCCGTTCGCCATGACCAGGCACCTGGTGCGGCTGCGCAAGTCCGCGCTCGGGCTCGGCCTGCCCGAGCCGGACATCGAGCAGATCAGGGGCGGCGCGCTGGCCGTGATCGCGGCGTCGGGCGGCCTGCCGCTCGCCCGCCTCCGGGTGACGGTGACCGGCGGCAAGTCGCCACTCGGCTCCGAGCGCGGCAACGCGCCGGTGACTGCGATCGTGGCGATGGCCGAGCAGCCCAAGCCGGCGCCCACGGTCGACGTGGTCACCGTGCCCTGGCCCAGGAACGAGCGCGGCGCGCTGTCCGGGCTGAAGACGACCTCGTACGGCGAGAACGTGCGCGCGCTTGCCTACGCGGCCGAGCGGGGCGGCAGCGAGGCGATCTTCGCCAACACCGCCGGCCAGCTGTGCGAGGGCACCGGCAGCAACGTGTTCGTGGTGATCGGCGGCAGGCTGCTGACCCCGCCGCTGTCCTCGGGCTGCCTGGCCGGGGTCACCAGGGCACTGGTGATCGAATGGGCCGACGCCGAGGAGCAGGATCTGCCGCTTGACGCGCTGGCCGGGGCCGAGGAGGCGTTCCTGTCCGGGACGACGAGGGATGTGCAGCCGATCAGGAACGTGGACGGGATCGCACTGGCCGCCGCGCCCGGCCCGGTTACCAGAAAGGCAGCGGAGATATTCGCGCTCAGGTCGGCCGAGTCACCCGACCCGTGACATCGCCAGAGCCGTGATTAATGGGGAAGTCCCCATTAATCACGGCTCCGTGGGACTTACGCCTGCCAGAGCAGGTCGTCGAGTTCGTTGTCGACGTCGATGAAGTCGCCTTCTGCGCCAGCCGGGATGATGCCGTAAGTGCTCCTGAGGAACTCCGCGGTGGCGCTCAGCGGTGCCTCGAAGTGGGCCTCGCCGAACGGCGACGAGAGCGCGATGTTCAGGATGTCCGCACCGTCCTGGCCGTTCGGCCAGACCTTCACGTCGCCCTCGCCAGCCTGTGCTTCAAGGCCCGCAGACAGCAGCTCCCGTGCGAAGATCCACTCAACCGGCTCGTCGGCTCCGACGTGGAATGCCATCTTGATCGCATAAGGATCGTCGGCGCAGTAGTCGAGACTGGTCACCAGGGGAACGGCTCCATGCTCGGGGACTACCAGGCTGAGGCCCAGCTCAGCGGAGACCGTAACGCTGTTCATCATGGGGTTCTGACCTTTGCCCTTGTCGCATCACGGAGAACCGTCATGCGTAATTGGTGCGGTTGCCATCACATTTGATGGACCTTGGTTCCGCGGAACTGTTGCCTTGGGGGGTTGATTCCGCGATACCGACCGCTCGTAACCTCGGTCACTGATCACCAAAACGCCTGTGACCTGGTCAAACGCTTCAGGAAGCAGAACGCCGAAATTCGCGCGGACTGTTCCTGTGACCTGCCCTAACACGGTGTGACGTTCGTCTCACTCACGGTGTCGTAAAGTTTCGGCACAATCCTCGCCTCGCCCGCGCGCGGCTGCCCGCCGGGTTGCTCGCAGGTGTTTCCGCGATGCCGGCCGGGACGCTGATGCGCTAGTCTGTGATGGCCCCGCGGGACTGTCTTGTCAGTCGGCGGGCGAGGGCGATTGGCTCAGCGGGAGAGCGCCTCGTTCACACCGAGGAGGTCACTGGTTCGATCCCAGTATCGCCCACCAGGTCAGAGGCCCAGAAGCTCAGAAGTCCGCCCGATCTGGGGGCAAAACTGGGGGCTAAGTGTTAGGGTCGCCCGGTGGCAAATCGGGGCAGGCGCGGCGAGGACGCCGTCTACTACGACCACCAGACGGGCACTGTCTGCCGCGACGCGCGCTATCACCGTAAGTGCTCCGGGCGCTGGCGTGCCGAGGTCAGCCTGGGCAAGGATGGCGCGGGCAAGCGCGTGCGGCGGCGGGTAGCGGCCAAGACCAAGACGGAGCTGTACGAGAAGCTGGACGAGCTGCGGCAGGAGCTGGCGATCGGGTCCGGTCGTCGTCCACCTACACCGTGGACATGGCCATCACCCACTGGCTGGATTCCCAGGCCGACCGTCACCCCAAGACTGTGACCACGCGGTCGGAGCTGCTCGCCCCGATCCGCAAGTCCATCGGCGCAGTCGTGCTCCGCAAGCTGACGGCCGACGACGTCCTGGACGCGCTGAAGGAGTCGGCCGCGACCAGGGCGAGCCGCACTGTCCGGGACACCCGCGCGAACCTGGAGCGGGTGATCACCTACGCCCAGGCGCGGGGCCTGGTGGCCAGGAACGTGGCAGCGCTGATCAAGGCACCGCCCGGCACTGCCCCAGGCCGTCCGAGCCGGGCGCTGAACGTCGACCGGGCCCTGGCCGTACTCCAGGCTGCCCGCGCCGACCGGATCTACGCCTACGTCGTGCTGTCGCTGTTGACCGGCATCAGGACCGAGGAGGCCGCGCGCTGCGGTGGGACCACGTCGACCTGGAGGCCGAGCCGCCCAGCGTGGCCGTCTGGCGGTCGGTGCGGGCGCACGGTGACGTCAAGACGCCCAGCTCCCGGAGGACGCTCGTGCTCCCCGCGCGAGCATGTCGGCGCGCTCAGGAGCCACCGGGAACGGCAAGCCGAGGAGCGCGAGGCAGCGGGCAAGCTGTGGACCGACACCGGCCTGGTCTTCACGACCACCCTGGGCGGCCCGCTGGACGCGGCCAACGTCCGCCGCAGTTTCCGCCGGAACTGCAAGGCGGCCGGGATTGGCGAGAACTGGACGCCGCGCGAGCTTCGGCACACCTTCGTTTCAGTCATGTCCGACGCCAAGGTGCCAATCGAGCGCATCGCGGACCTGCTCGGCCACGCGGGCGGATCTCGGGTGACCGAGACGGGACCGCCGCAGCCATCGCCGCGCACACTCTCATGCATGTTTGCCTCGCCGGGCAATAAGTCAACTCACATAACACGCCTTAGGACGGATCGTAGGCGAGCCCGCTGACACTGCCGGGAAGACAGGAGGTCAGCCAGCGGTTATAGTTGGTACCAAAGTCGGTACTAGCCCCAGCAAGGGAGGCGTGTGGAGGATGCCCGCTTTGAACATCAGGTTCAGCGAGGACGAGCTGGAGGGCCTGCGCCGCCAGGCTCGGGTGCAGGGGACGTCGATGACCACTCTGGCCCACGATCTGGTGGTGGGGCGGACCGAGCGTGCTCAGCACAACGCTCTGGTCCTCGGGGCCAGCGCCCGTGTCATGGGGATGAGCGAGGAGCTGCTCAAGCGCCTCGCGGACCGTTGACGGTCTATCTCGACCTGGAGGAGGTTCTGGCCATCCACGATGCCCTGCTGCAGGGTGTCGGGGAGATCCGGGACGTCGGTTCTATCCAGTCGGCCCTCGGCAGGCCGCAGGCGACTGCATTCGGCGAGGACGCCTACCCGACAGTGTTCGAGAAGGCCGCCGCGCTGATGCAGTCGCTTGCCTGCAACCACGGGTGGGTGGACGGCAACAAGCGCACCGCGTGGGTGGCTACGATGACATTCCTGGACGTCAATGGTCATCGGCTGGACCCGGAGTTCGACGTGGACGCGGCCGAGGAGTTCGTGGTTGCAATCGCGGAGGGCAGGATCTCAGGAGTGCCCGAAATCGCGGCCGAGCTGGTCAAGTACACGGGGTAGCCGTTGCTTGCTGCTACTTGCTCCTGCGGTTCGCGGCAAGCCGATGCGCCAGCTCGTCCAGCGGCTTCTCCGCCGCCTTCACGGCAGTCTCCAGGTCGTACGCGGTGGCGAGGTCACCGCCAGTCCTGCCCGAGATGTAGCCGACCTTCCAGCCGACGAAATCGGGCTCGAAGGTGATCCCGATGCCGTGGATGTAGGCCGCCTCCAGCAGGTTGCCGATGTACTCCAGCGCCGCCGGGGTGACCTGAAACTGGGGCTGCTCGTCCGTCATGGTCGACACGATAGCGAGATCAGCAGACCGGCGCGCTCCTACGGCAGCCCAGAATTTCGGGGCCGGGGCTCCAGGTATCTTGACGGCGAGGTAAATGGCTGGGCGGCCAGGTGCTCGGGTGGCGCGGGCAGGGCCAGTTTCTGGTCCTGGTCCTGGTCATGCCGTGCCCCGCCTTCTCGGTCATGGTTCCGACACATACAAGGAATTTTTTTTAAGCTCCACGGCGGACAGGCCGGTCATCATGGAGCCCGCACTGAGCAGCGCAAACGCCAGGGGCTTGTCAGGTACCGCTGTTGAGCCGAGCGCGGCAGCGGCCAGCGCGGCGCACAGCGCACGCACCATTGCCGACCGCTCAACTCGCATGGGCAAACAATACCGCTGGTCAATGGCACGTCCTGGCACTCGCCGCGCTGGACTGTACGTCGAGCGGGGCACACCCGGTCGTGTGTCGTGCTCTCTACATCGGCTCCGTGACGAACCAGCCCATCCCCTTGACGCTCTTGACCAGGCCCTCGTCGGCCAGCAGCCGGACCGCGCGGTCGAACGTGTGGCCGCCAACGCCGAACTCCTGCTCGGCGTCCCGCTTGGACAAGATGCGACGGCCGGGCGGGTACTCGCCTGACTCGACGCGGGCGCGGATCAGGTCGGCGAGCTGCCGGTAGGCGGGCACCGGCCCGTCGTAGTCGATCACGCCTGGCATACCCCCGACCGTAGGAACGGGGGGTGAAGCCGTCTTACCCAGGCCGATGCCCTCCCATGCGGGCCTAGGCGGGCTTATGCTCCTGCCAAGGAACTACACCGACCCGGAAGGGATCACCGATGTTCTCGAATGGCGGAAGCCTCAAGCCCGAATCGACCGACAGCGGCACGCACGACGGACTGCCCTGGATCTTCCGGCTCAGGAAGCTGCCCCGCATGCTCGGCACGACGATGGCCGCTGCGGCCCTGGCCGGTGCCCTGGCCGGTGCCCTGTCGGCTGGTGCGGCAGCACACGTGACGGCTGCCCCCAGCGCCCAGTGCGGCGTCTACCTGCACTCCAGCCAGTGCGGTTAGCGCCGGGCCAAGTTCAGCGGTCGGAAGGAGGAAGATCAGGGTGACCCAGATCGAGCGCCCGAACACCAAATACGTCAACCCGGCCAGGGCCGAGCTGGCCGCCGAGATGCAGCTCGTGGAGAACAGCGCCAGGGACATCGTCGCCCAGGCCAAGGGCGGCGAGATGGGCGAGCACGGCGCGACCCAGGCCCTGCAGCGTCAGCTCGCGAAGGCGCACGAGCTGGGCATCCGCTGGAAGGACGCCGAATTGGCCCAGGCAGCAGCGGACTCTGCCGAGCTGCGCGGCCTCAAGGATGAGGGGGAGGGGTTGGTCCGCCGCCTCGCTGACAAGCAGGTCGATCCGATCGCGGCGGCCCACGCGATGCGCGGTCTGGTCGACAAGGCCTTCGCGCTGGGCGAGGTCGAGGAGATCGTGACCACGACCTGACCGCCGACCGGTGCCCCGGTTCGCCAGCCTTCCGCTACGCGAGCCGGGGCGTCCTGCTGTCTGGGCTATGCTTCGGCCGGTACCAGGCGCTCGTGCACCCCGGAGTCCCGCATCGGACCACGAGGCGCGTGGGGACCGCTTGATTCGGGTACGGGATGTCGGTCATCGGATGCTGCTCCGCATGAATGGTCGGTCCAGGAGATCAGTTAGCGGCGGGCAGGCTACGGCATGCCGTGCTTGTGCCAGTACGCTTTCCAGCGGCTCGGCACAGGTACCTTCAGGCAGTCGCGAAGTACGCGCGTGAGATCGCTGTTGGGTGCGTTGCCCTGCCCGCCGCCGTCCGCGATCTCCTTCTGTTCGTCGCTGCGCAGCGGCTGCGTGACCTGGGTGCCGAGGGCGTGCAGCCAGTGCTCGGTCCAGCCGTGCTTGTAGAGCGGGCCGGTCCTAACTGGGTTCCAGCAAAGCTGCTGGTCGGCGGTGACACCGGACGGCAGGCCTGACGAGTGCGTGGTGTGCGTCGCCGGGGAGTGCGATGGGTTGCCGCTGGCCGCGCAGCCGGTCACCGCCAGGGCGGCCGCCACGGACGCGGTAAAGATCATCTTCTTCAAGAAACGCTCCTCCTTCGTGGTTGATCTGGAGCGGCGCGACGGGCTGGGCAATCACGGTTGCCGGGCCTCCTTGCCCGCCTGCGGCGCGGCCCTCGCCAATACTTGCAGCCGGTGACCTCACGGCAGGGGCGGCCGACACCCAGTGCGCCGATCGTGCGGCGCGCGCCCTCATCCCAGAGCTAGGCGAGCTGGTCAAAGAGCGCGTCGTTCGCGCCGAGCTGCTGGATCACCATACGCGGGCACTATCATCGGAGCCCGGTCGCTGAGGCCAAGCGCACCGCTAGCATCCCCCGGCGACATCCGAACCAGGGTAGGCAGTGCCCCGCCGCGTGCGTCAGCTCGCCGGACAGTGCCGGGCGCCACCCCACAGCGCGAACAGGTCGGCCGAGACAGTGCAGCGGTGCCCTCCGCTTGGTCCCCGGCGGCTTTGACAGTGCAGAGACTGAGCTACCCCAGCATTACGGCCGAAGTCCTGGCAGTGCCTCACGGAGGATCGGGACAGTGCACGGCGACATCCGATAGAGTCCACGAATCGATGACCTGTTCGGGGTCACGCAGGCCCCCGCTAACTTGGCGATTCGCCTGGGCGTTGGGAGCCTAACCGGGAGCCTATGTGCGCAGCTTTGTGATCTGCGGCTACTTGCTAGCTCCGACGAAAGCCCAGGTAGGACCGTACGTGGGCGGTCTGGAGCGGACCAGGCCGGAAGGCTTGTGGTCCGTTCACACCGAGGAGGTCACTGGTTCGATCCCAGTATCGCCCACGAGCCGGCCTTACCTGCTCGGCGGCCTTGGGCCGCCTTCGCGTCAGGCGGCGATACCTCCCCCGGGGGGCCGAAGCCCGCACCCGCGCGGCCACGGCGCCGGCAGCGGTTAGCTCTTATCCGGGCGCCGAGATTCCTAGCCTTCGAGGCTGAAGATCACGCAGGTCGAGGTGGCATGCGCTAGCAGTCGGTCCCGTGCGTCGGTGAGCCTGGCCTCGGCCATGGCAGTCCGCGATCCGCGCGACAGGACAGTGCCGGCGGCGATGACGCGGCCCGTGTCTGCCGTGACCGGGCGCAGGTACCTGGTCGTGAGGTCGATCGAGAACTGCACCATCCAGCGCGCGCTCTCGGTACTCGGGGACAGGCGGACCTTCGTGGTGCTGCGCGAGGTATTCAGCGGGATCAGGCGCTTCGACGACATGCGGATCCGCACGAGCATCCCGCGTCAGGTCCTCAGCGGCCGGCTGGCCAGGCTCGTGGCGGAGGGCCTGCTGCGCCGCGAGCCCTACCGGGAGCCGAGCCAGCGGCAGCGCGCGGAGTCCTGGCTGACCCGCAAGGGCCTGGACTCGTACCCGATCCTCGTCGCGCTCAACGAGTGGGGCACGGCGTACTACGCCGACGAGCAGGGATCCCCGCTGGCCTTCCGGCACCGCAACTGCGCTGGTGAGGTTGGCGTGACGCTCAGCTGCTCGGATGGCCACGACGTCACCAGCGTGCGCGACGTGCTTCCCGCGCCCGGCCCCGGCGCTGGCCGGCTCCGCGCTCCATAGTCAGCCGGGGCTCCCAGGCGGCCGTGATCAACGGTTTACCAGAACGATGGCCATCTGTTAGCGCGGCACGGGAAAATCAGAACGTGACGCAGGGTAGTTGCGACGATACTTTCTGCTGTCGATGATCTGGCTTGCGGAATGGCGGGGGACGGGAGATTCGCGTGCCGGGAGATGGGAAGCCCAGCCGCGCACGTCGCCGGAGCGTGGCGTTCCGGGTGGGCATCGCCGCGGCGGTAGTAGCGGCAGTGGCCATCCTGGCCGGGACCGCGGGCCTGGCCGTGAACGCAGCCTCCGGGTCCGATCACCGGCCAGCCGCGCCCGGGCAGTCAGGTCGCCCTCAGCAGGCGGCCGGACCGCTGCGGGTCGTAGCGGTCAGCCCGTCGGATGGCACCGCCCGCCTCAGCGGCGCTGCGTCCGTCCAGATTGACTTCTCCGCCGCCGTCGCGCGCGCCTCGGCTCACCCGCGCCTGAGCCCGAACGTCCCTGGCCAGTGGCAGGCATCAGGCAGCACGCTGATGTTCACCCCGGATACTCCGCTCGCGCCCTCGACGAGATTCACGCTGCGGATCCCCGCCGGACAGGCGGGCATCAGGTCCGCCGCCGGGAGCCTGCTGGCGAAGCCGGTGACGACGCACTTCAAGACCGCGGCGTACTCGCAGCTCCGGCTGGCCGAACTGCTCGGCAACCTCGGTTACCTGCCGCTGTCCTGGCAGCCCGGTGCCGGAGGCCGCCTGTCGAGTGATCCGACCAGAGACCGGGCGGCGAGCCAGCAGGAGCTGGCCTACAGCCCGCCGACTGGCTCGTTCACCTGGCAGGCTGGGTATCCGGCCTCGCTGCGGAGTCAGTGGCTGCCCGGCCGGCCCAACCCGGTGGTCCGCGGGGCGGTCATGGCGTTCAAGGCGCAGCACCGGATGGCTATCAACGCGGACACCACCGGCAAGTTCTGGGACGAGCTCTTCGCCGCTGCCCAGGCCGGCCAGCGCGACACGGTCGGCTACACCTACGCCATCGCGAGCAAGGGATCTCCGGAGACTCTGACGATCTGGCACGACGGCCGGGTTGTCCTGCGCAGCCTCGCCAATACCGGCATCCCGGTCGCTCCGACCGCATCCGGCACGTTCCCCGTCTACCTGAGGTACAGGTACCAGGTCATGCAGGGCACCAACCCGGACGGGAGCCACTACGCCGACCCCGTGACGTTCGTGGCGTACTTCGATGGCGGCGACGCTGTCCACTACTTCCCGCGCGGATCGTACGGCTCACCGCAGAGTCTCGGCTGTGTCGAACTGCCCTACAGCGATGCCGAGCGGGCGTGGCCCTACCTCACCTATGGCAGCCTGGTAACCGTTACCGGCTGACTTCCTGCGGCAATTCCCGTCCTGGACGGGCGGCTGACGTCCCCTGTCCGGCGCGGCTTCTCCGACTGCTCACGCGGCCCCGCAGTCCGGCCGGCCCGATTCCCCAGGTCGCATACACTGCGTGCGGGCAGCCATTATTTTGTGCCTGTTTCTTCATCTGATCTGCGAGCCGGCTGCGCTCCGGGTTACCTACACTCGCAGGGGAGGAAGAGGTGGTACAGATCGGGGCACACAGCAGGCGGCCTGGACAGGATGGCCAGCCCACAGAAGGCACTGGCGGATCGGCGGAATCCGCGGCGGAGACCAGAGCACCTGAGTCGGCCAGTACCCCTGAGCCGGCCAGGCGTCCTGAGCCAGTCAGTAGTGCTGAGCCGGCCAGTCTTGCCGGGTCGGCGAAGGCCGCGGAGACCGGAGGCTCGGCCGGCCAGGCCCGTTCGATGAGCCCGTCAGGGTCGGTATCAGTCTGGCCAGCATCAGGCTCGGTCTGGCCAGCATCAGGCTCGGTCTGGTCGGCAGGTCCGGCCGGGTCGTCCGGGGCTTCACGACCGTCCGGGCCGTCTGCGGCAGACACCACGGCTGCGGCCAAGAGCCCGTCGGGATCGAGCGTGCCGATCAGTCCAGCCGGGACGAGCCCATCCGGATCGGTCCGGTCCGACGACGCCGGAGCTTCCGGTGCGGCGGCGGCGCTGTTCACCCCGAAGGCGGCCTCCGGCTCGGGTGGTGCCGAGCAGACCGTGCGGCGCGCTGATCCGCTGACCGCGCCTGGCCCGCTCTTCACGAAGAAGGCGGCCGACGCCGGGCCTGCGGCTGACAACGGGCCGGCCAGCGCGTCGGGCTCGGTCCGGCCCGATGACCTGGCGACCCGGCCAGGACCTACGTTCACCAAGAAAGCCGATCGGCCGGACGATGCGACCGCATCCGAGCGGGCCGCTGATCCGCTGAGCGGGCCAGCCGAGGTCTTCATGCCGAAGGCCGGACCGGGTGCGGCTGGCGCGGCTGCGGCGGGTTCGGCGGCCGCTGGATCGTCGGCCTGGACCGCTGACCCGCCGACTCCGCTTGGTTCGGCTGGTCCGTCGAGTCCGCTTGGTTCGGCTGATCCGGCGTGGGCGGCTGAGACAGCGAGTCCGCTCGGTTCGGCTGGTGCGGCGTGGGCGGCGGAGGCGCCAAGTCCGCTGGGCTCGAGCGCTGAGGCGTGGACGGCGGACGGGACGAGGCCGCTGGGCGCGGTCGGTCCCGCCTGGACGGCTGGTTCGCTCGCCGAAGTCGCATCGGCCCGCCGAGCGGGCGACCCGCAGCCCGGCAGCCCGCAGCCCATCGGCTCGCAGCGCGGCAACCTGCGGCCCGGCAACACTGGCGTCGGCAACTCGGAGGCCGGCAACTTCGAGCCTGGCGGTTCCGGTACCGGGGCCTCAGGCACCGGCGGATCCGGCACCGGCGGATCCGGGACCGGCGGATCCGGGACCGGCGACACGCAGACGGCCACTCCCGCCGCTCCGGCCGGGCCATCCTGGTCACTCGCCTCGCTGGGCCTGGCGGGACCCGCCAGCGCCGCCGATGCGCCGAACACTCCGGCTGTCGCCGCGACCGGCGGCCCGCCCAGCACCGGCGGCCCAGCGGACTGGGGCGGCTCTGGCGGCTGGGGCGGTTCCGGCGGCTCCGGGGGGTCCGGCGGCTCGGCTGGTTCCGGCGGCTCGGGTGGCTGGGGGAGCGGCCCCGCCGACCCGCCCGCTCCGGCCCGCCCGAATCAGCGGCGTCGGCTTGGTCCCCTCATCGGCGTCGCCGCCGCGGTGGCCGTGCTTGTCGGTGGCGGCGGTACCTATCTCTACCTGCAGAAGTCGAGCCCGGCGCACGCTGCGGGCAGCGGGTCGGCTAACAACGCGAGCCCGGCCGCCAAGGGGCCCGAGCATGTCGTATCGGTCACGCCCGCGGGCGGCACGACGGGCGTCAACGGCGCAGCGGACATCAGCGTTCTCTTCTCCGAGCCGCTGAGCCCGACCTCGCCGATGCCCGCGCTTAAGCCGGCGATCGACGGCACCTGGCAGCGCCACGCCAACAAGGCGGTCTTCGTTCCCGCCCGTGGCTTCTCCCCGAGGACAAAGGTCACGGTCCAGGTCCCTGGCGGCAGTGCCGGCGTCCAGTCGACGGGAGGCGGCCTGCTCGCGACGCCCGTCACCGCGACGTTCCGGACCGGAAAGCTCAGCGACGTCCGGATCGAGCAGCTGCTTGCCCAGCTCGGGTACCTGCCGCTGACGTGGGCACCGGCGACCGGGGCGGCGGCACCGCTGACCGATGCCCACGCGCAGCTCAGCGCCGCCTACAGCCCGCCCGCAGGAACCTACACCTGGCAATCCGGGTACCCGTCCGCCCTGATGCGGCTGTGGCGCCCCGACAAGCCGAGTCAGGTACTCCAGGGCGCTGTGATGGCGTTCCAGGCCGATCACGGGCTGACGTCGGACCTGATCTATGAGAATCAGCAGGGGCTGACCCTGAGCGGGTCGATCGGCCACCGGCTGTGGCGAGCGCTGTTCCGCGCGATTTCACGCGACGCGACGAACAAGCATGGCTACACCTACGCGCTGGCGAGCCAGAAGGCGCCGGAGACCCTGACTGTCTGGCATGACGGCGCCAAGATCTTCAGGAATCTGGCGAATACCGGTATTCCGGTCTCGCCCACGGCGGTCAGGACCGACCCGGTGTACATCAGGTACCAGAGTCAGATCATGAAGGGCACCAACCCGGACGGAACGAAGTACGCAGACCCGGTCGCCTGGGTTGCGTACTTCCACGGTGGCGAGGCGGTGCATTACTTCCCGCGTTACAGTTACGGGTCGCAGCAGAGCCTCGGCTGCGTGGAGCTGCCGTGGGGGCCGGCGAAGCGGATCTGGCCATACCTGACCTTCGGGACATTGGTTACCGTCACGGCGCCGTAGCGCGGCGACGTCGCACGAACTCTGCGGCCGGGCCGCCCGCCCGCCGTCGTCCTAGGTGGCCCGGCCGAGCGATAACTAGCGCGCGCCGACAGCATGCTGCCCGCTAGCATCGAAGCTTGCGGGCGATCAGATGAGCCCGATCAGCAAGCCAGAGTTCTCGGAGCAGAGATCTCGGCCAGACCTAAGGAGCCAGCAGTGCCTGCCGACAAGCTGCACATCACCCTCGCCGGACGCGAGCACGTGGTGGAAGCCGGCACGACGGCTGGTGAGGCGCTGGCCGCCGGCGGGGGAGGCGACGCGGTCGCCGCCCGGGTCAACGGCACCGTGCGGGACCTCGCCTGGCAGCTCAGCGACGATGACACCATCGAGCCGGTCGACCTGCACTCTCCTGACGGCCTCGCGATCCTGCGGCATTCCACCGCGCACGTGCTGGCCCAGGCCGTTCAGGAGCTGCATCCTGACGCGAAACTGGGCATCGGCCCGCCAGTCGAGAATGGCTTCTACTACGACTTCGACGTAGCCGATCCGTTCAGCCCGGACGATCTCAAGGCGATCGAGCAGAAGATGCGTCAGATCGTCAAGCAGGGCCAGCGGTTCAGCCGCAGGGTCGTCTCCGACGCCGACGCACGCGCCGAGCTGGCGGCCGAGCCGTACAAGCTCGAGCTGATCGGCCTCAAGGGCGCGGGCACTGAAGTCGGGGCCGAGGAGTCCGTCGAGGTCGGCGGCGCCGAGCTGACCATCTACGACAACCTGGACCCGGCCACCGGCGAGCAGCGCTGGAAGGACCTGTGCCGCGGCCCGCATCTGCCGACCACCAGGGCAGTCCCGGCGTTCAAGCTGATGCGCAGCGGCGGTGCTTACTGGCGCGGCAGCGAGAAGAACCCCCAGCTCCAGCGGATCTACGGCACCGCCTGGCCGTCGCGCGACGAGCAGGACGAGTACCTGCGGATGCTGGCGGAGGCCGAGAAGCGCGATCACCGCAAGCTCGGCGCCGACCTCGACCTGTTCTCGTTCCCGACCGAGATCGGCAGCGGGCTGCCGGTGTTCCATCCCAAGGGCGGAACCATCCGCCGGGTGCTGGAGGACTACTCGCGTCGCCGGCATGAGGAAGCCGGGTACGAGTTCGTCAACACCCCGCACATCACCAAGTCGACCCTGTTCGAGACCTCAGGTCACCTCGACTGGTACGCCGACGGGATGTACCCGCCCATGGAGATGGAGGGCGCGACGTACTACCCGAAGCCGATGAACTGCCCGATGCACATCCTGATCTACGCATCGCGGGGCCGGTCCTACCGCGAGCTGCCGCTGCGGCTGTTCGAGTTCGGGACGGTGTACCGGTACGAGAAGTCCGGCGTCGTGCACGGGCTGACCAGGGCGCGAGGGTTCACCCAGGACGATGCCCACATCTTCTGCCGCCCTGATCAGCTCGAGGACGAGCTAGCCAGCCTGCTCGACTTCGTCGTCGGCCTGCTGCGGGACTACGGCCTCACCGAGTTTGAGGCCGAGCTGTCGACCAGGCCGGAGAAGTTCGTCGGCGAGATCGCCGAGTGGGACAAGGCCGAGGCCGCCCTGAAGCACGCGCTTGACGTCTCGGGGCTTCCCTACATCATCGCCGAGGGCGAGGGCGCGTTCTACGCGCCCAAGATCGACGTCCACGTGAAGGACGCGATCGGCCGCCGCTGGCAGCTCTCCACGCTCCAGGTGGACTTCCAGGAGCCGGGCCGGTTCGGCATCGAGTACACCGCGGCGGACGGGACCAGGCAGCGGCCGCTGATGATCCACCGGGCCCTGTTCGGCTCGATCGAGCGGTTCTTCGGGATCCTGGTCGAGCACTACGCGGGAGCGTTCCCGCCCTGGCTGGCCCCCATCCAGGTGGTCGGGATCCCGATCTCCGACGCGCACGTGCCGTACCTCGAGGATGTCGCCGCCCGGCTGCGCAGGCGCGGGATCAGGGTTCAGGTCGACGCCGGCGCGGAGCGGATGCAGAAGAAGATCAGGACCGCCCAGCAGCAGAAGGTGCCGTACATGCTGCTGGCGGGCGATGACGACATCGCCGCCGGAGCCGTCTCGTTCCGCTACCGCAGCGGCGAGCAGCGTAATGGCGTCCCCGTCGACGAGGCCATCGAGGAGATCGTCGCCGCAGTCGAGCAGCGCATCCAGGTCTGACTGGCAGAAGCAGGCGGGCCACAGGCCACCCGATCCTTCGAGATCATGGACAAGGGCGGGCAGGCCGCGCCGCAGCAGCGCCACCTATGCTGCATTCCATGGTGGATAGCGGACCGCCCGAGCTCGTGCCGCAAGAAGGCGTCGGCGCGCCCGACGGCTTCCGGCGGCTGTGGACGCCGCACCGGATGGCCTACATCAAGGGCGAGAACAAGCCAGGTGGTCCCGGCGCCGACGAAGGCTGCCCGTTCGACCACGTCCAGGAACTCCCCGACGCCGACGGCCTGATCGTCGCTCGCGGCACGCTGGTCTTCGCGGTCCTCAACCTGTACCCGTACAACAGCGGGCACCTCATGGTCTGCCCGAACCGCCACGTCGCCGACTACACCGACCTGGACGAGGCGGAGACAGCCGAGCTGGCGAGCTTCACCAGGATCGCGATGCGGGTCCTGCGTGCCGTCTCCGGCGCCCAGGGCTTCAACATCGGCATGAACATGGGCGGCGTGGCCGGGGCCGGCATCGCTGCTCACCTGCACCAGCACGTCGTCCCCCGCTGGGGCGGCGACTCCAACTTCATGCCCATCATCGCCCAGACCAAAGTCCTCCCCCAGCTCCTCTCCGAAACCCGCGACATCATCGCCGCAGGCTGGAAAGACGCCCAGTAACCCGCGTCCGATCGGCCTGGTGATGCGAGCCCTGGGGTTTTGTTCTGACCCATGAGAGCGGGTCCCGCAGGGCATCCAGCCGCGTAGCACAGTGACCCCGGGAAAGGTCTAACCTCACCCCGGCTTGGACTCGGTCGTAACTTTCTCGGCGAGATGCGATGGCAGCGGCTCGTAGCGCAGGTAGGACCGCGAGAAGGAGCCTGTGCCCTGGGAGATCGACCGCAGGTCGATCGAGTACCTGGTCAGCTCCAGCTCGGGGATCTCGGCCTTGACCAGCGTCCGCCCGCCGGCCACCGGCTCGGTGCCGAGCACGCGCCCGCGCCGCGACGACAGGTCGGACATCACGGCGCCGACGTAGTCGTCCCCGATCAGCACGGACACCTCGTCGACCGGTTCGAGCAGCTGCGGCTGCGCCTTCTCTGCCGCGTCGCGCAGCGCTGCGCGGCCGGCCTTCTGGAACGCCATGTCGGAGGAGTCGACCGGGTGGGCCTTGCCGTCGTACAGGGTCACCTTGATGTCGACCATCGGGTAGCCGGCGATGACCCCCTGCTCCATCTGGGTCCGCAGGCCCTTCTCCACCGACGGGATGAACTGCCTGGGCACCACGCCGCCGACGATCTTGTCGACGAACTCCAGCCCGCTGCCCGACGGCAGCGGCTCGACCTCGATATGGCAGATCGCGTACTCGCCGTGCCCGCCGGACTGCTTGACGTTCCGGCCGAGGCCGTTCGCCTTGGCGCCGACCGTCTCGCGCAGCGGCACCCGCAGTCCCACGGTCTCGACAGCCACGCCGTACCGGCTGGACAGCCGGTCGAGCAGCAGATCGGTGTGGGCCTCGCCCATGCACCACAGCACGAGCTGGTGCGTCTCGGCGTTGTTCTCCAGCCGCAGGGTGGAATCCTCGGCGACCAGCCGGGCCAGCGCCTGCGACATCTTGTCCTCGTCCGCCTTCGACTTCGCGGCGATCGCGACCGGCAGCAGCGGCTCGGCCATCGCCCAGGCTTCCATCAGCAGCGGCCGCTCCTTCTCCGAGAGCGTGTCGCCGGTCTCGGCGCTGGTCAGCTTGGCCACCGCGCAGATGTCGCCGGCGGCGCAGGAGGCGATGGTGCGCTGCTGCTTGCCGAGCGGTGAGGTCAGGGCGCCGATCCGCTCGTCCAGGTCGTGGTCGGCGTGCCCGCTGGCGGCCCGGCCGTGGCCGGAGACATGCACGATCGCGTCGGGGCGCAGCGTCCCGGAGAAAACGCGGACCAGGCTGATCCGGCCGACGTACGGGTCCGAGGTGGTCTTGACCACCTCCGCGAGCAGCGGGCCGTCCGGGTCGGAGCTGATGCCGCTGACCGGCTTGCCGTCGATCGTCGTCACGGCCGGCATCGGATGCTCCTGCGGCGAGGGGAATGCCTGCGTCATCAGCTCGAGCAGCTCGGCCAGGCCGATGCCCTGCAGCGCCGCGGCGGGGATCACCGGGTAGAAGCTGCCTCTGGCGACCGCCTTCTCCAGGTCCTCGATCAGGATCTTCTGGTCGATCTCCTCGCCGGACAGATACCTGTCCATCAGGCTCTCGTCTTCGCTCTCCTGGATGATCGACTCGATCAGGGAGCCGCGGAACTCCTCCAGCTGGTCGACGTCGCCAGGCTCGGGATCGCGCTCGGCGCGCTTGCCGTCCGAGTACTCGTAGTACCGCTCGGACAGCAGCCCGATCAGGCCGCGGACGGTGCCCTGGCCGTCGCCGACCGGCAGGTACAGCGGGGCGACCGACTCGCCGAAGGCGGCCCGGCACGCGTCGAGTGCCTCGCTGAAGTCACCCCTGTGATGGTCCAGCTTGGTGATGACGACGGCCCGCGGCGTGCCAGCGTTGGCGCACTCGTCCCACAGCATCGAGGTCAGGCCGTCGACGCTGTCGGCGGCGGAGACGGTGAAAAGGGCCGCATCGGCTGCTCGCAGGCCTGCCCGCAGGTCACCGACGAAGTCGGCATAGCCGGGCGTGTCCAGGAGGTTCACCTTGACATCGTTGTGCACGAACGGCGTCAGGGTCAGGTTGACCGAGCGCTGCTGCCTGATCTCGACCTCGTCGAAATCGCTGGTGGTGCTGCCGTCCTCCACGCGGCCGGTCCGCTGGATCGTGCCTGTCGTGGCGAGCAACGCCTCAGCCAGCGTCGTCTTTCCGGCTCCGGAGTGGCCGACCAGCACAACGTTGCGCACGTTCTCGGGCTGGCCGGCCGCAGGTGCCCTGCCGGCGGCGCCCGATGTTGCCTTCTCCGCCATACCACCGCCTCCTCGTGTTCATGTTCGCTGCTGCTGCTGGTGCCAGCCTTTACCCACTGCTGCGCGACCACAAGCCCCCGGCCGCAATCGGCTCACCTGCCGCTCGCTGGCCGCGGCGCGCGGCCCGTTGGTGAAACGGATTGATCAACCGCCAGTAAGATCAAACGGACATGCTGAAGGTGCTGAGACCCGGTCTTGCCCAGCTGCTGACGCCAGTGGGGAAGGCTCTCGCGCGCACCCCGCTGACCCCGAACATGCTGACGGTCATCGGGGCGGTCGGCGTGACGGCCGGAGCGCTGACCCTGTTCCCGACCGGCCACCTGTTCGTCGGGACCGTGATCTGCACGGTATTCGTGCTCACCGACATGCTGGACGGAGCGCTGGCCAGGATCACCGGGAGCAGCGGCGTCTTCGGCGCCTTCCTGGACTCCACGCTCGACCGGGTAGCCGATTCCGCGGTGTTCGCCGGCATCGCGATCTGGCTGGCGGGCGGCGGGCACGACAGGCCGCTGGCCCTGGTGGCGCTGTTCTGCCTGGTCACCGGCGGGCTGGTGTCGTACGCAAAGGCGCGTGCCGAGGGTCTCGGGCTGCGCTGCGATGTGGGGATCGCCGAGCGGACCGAGCGGCTGCTGATCGGCCTCGTCGCTATCGGTCTGGCTGGTCTTGGCGTACCGTATGTCCTTCCTGCTGGCCTGTGGATTCTCGCCGTGCTGAGCGCGATCACCTTCGGCCAGCGGGTGTACGCGGTGCGCAAGGCAGCGACGCCGCGCCAGCCAGGTGCTCCCGCCGGCACCGGAGCCGCCGGAGTGCCGGGGGATTCCGGCGTCGCGGAGGCTCCGGGCAGCGCGGGAGCTTCAGGCAGCGCGGCCACCTAGAGCGCGTCGAGCGCTCGTTTGCGCAAGTCTCGGAGGTTATGGTGCCTGGTATGACAGCCGGTGCGCCGGCGCAGCCCGGCATGAAGGCCAGGCCAGGCATGCGGGCCCGGCTGGTCGGCGTTGCCTACGCGCTCGGCTGGTCGGCCATCTGCCGGCTGCCTGAGTCGTGGGCCGCGGCGGCCTTCCGCTTCGTCGCCGACATCGCGTGGCGCAGGCAGGGTCCCGGTATCCGGTTGCTGGAGGGCAACCTGATGCGCGTGCTCGGGCCTGCCGCGACCGGCCAGGAACTGCGGGCGGCCTCCCGCGCCTCGATGCGCTCCTACGCCAGGTACTGGCTGGAGATCTTCCGGCTGCCGGTCATGCCCGCCGAGCGACTGGTCGGCGGGATGATCGAGACCGGCGAGGTGGAGGCGATGCTGGCTAACCTGGCCGCCGGCCGTGGCGTCGTCGTGCCGCTGCCGCACATGGGCAACTGGGATCAGGCTGGCGCCTGGGTGATCGGCCGCGGGGCAGGTTCCTTCACCACCGTGATGGAGCGCCTCGAGAATGAGTCGGTGTACGAGCGGTTCGTCGCCTTCCGCGAGGGCCTCGGAATGGAGGTGCTGCCGGCCACCGGCGGCCCGCATCCGTTCGGCGTGCTGGCCCAGCGGCTGCGGGCAGGCAAGCTCGTCGCCCTGCCCTGCGACCGGGATGTTGCGGGCGGCGGTATTGAAGTCGACTTCTTCGGGGAAACAGCACTAATGATGGGCGGGCCGGCTGCGCTGGCGGTGCAGACTGGTGCCGCGCTGATGCCCGCCACGCTGTGGTTCGAAGGCGACCGCTGGGGCGTGCGCATTCACGAGGAGATTCCGGTGCCTGCTGTCGGGGACCGGCGGCAGAAGGCGGTTGCGATGACCCGCGAGATCGCGCGCGTCTTCGAGCAGGGGATCAGGGAGCACCCGGCCGACTGGCACATGCTGCAGCGGGTCTTCGTGGCCGATCTGGATCCTGAGCGGCTGGCTGTCTCCCGGGCCAGGCTTGCCGCCAGGGAGCGGGCGGCGCAGCGGAACGGCACCGGGCCGGGCCAGCGGAACGGCACCGGACCTGGCCAGCGGAACGGCACCGGACCGGGCCAGCCAGCGGCCGAGCAGCCGCCGCCCGCCAGCCCGGCGGCCGGCCAGCCATCGGCCGCTGACACGAGCGCTGACCGGCCGCCGCCCGCCGACACGACGGCTGACCGGCCATGAGAGTCGGCCTGGTCTGCCCGTACTCCTGGGACGTCCCCGGCGGCGTGCAGGAGCACATCAGGGACCTGGCCGAGGCCCTGATCGACCTCGGTCACCACGTCTCGGTGATCTCCCCGGCCGACGACGACGCCAGCCTGCCCGACTATGTCGTGCCGGCCGGCGGGGCCGTCGCCGTTCCCTACAACGGCTCGGTCGCCAGGCTGGCGTTCGGGCCGCTGTCGGCCAACCGGGTCCGCAGGTGGATCAAGGACGGCAACTTCGATGTCCTGCACGTCCACGAGCCTGCGGCGCCCAGCCTGTCGCTGATCGCCTGCTGGGTCGCCGACGGGCCGATCGTCGCGACGGTGCACGGCGCCACCACCCGGTCGCGGGCGCTGCACGCGGCCGAGCCCGTACTCCGCTCGGCCCTGGAGAAGATCAGCGGCCGGATCGCCGTCTCCGAGGCCGCGCGGTCCACCCTGGTCCATCACCTGGGCGGCGACGCGGTGCTGATCCCGAACGGGGTCACGATCTCCAGGTTCGAGAAGGCCGAGCCGCTGGCCGGCTGGCCGGGGGAGGGCGGCGCGATCGGGTTCCTCGGCCGGATGGACGAGCCGCGCAAGGGCCTGTCCGTGCTGCTGCGCGCGTTCGAGATCATCGGTGTCGCCCGGCCGGGTCTGCGGCTGCTGATCGCGGGCCCGGGCGACTCGGCCGAGGTCATCGCCAGGGTCCCCGCCTGGCTGAGAGACCGGGTGGTGCTGCTCGGCCAGGTCAGCGAGTCCGTCAAGGTGCAGGTGTACCACTCGGTCGACGTGTTCTGCGCGCCCAACACCGGCGGCGAGAGCTTCGGCATCGTGCTGGCCGAGGCGATGGCGGCTGGCGCGCCGATCGTGGCGAGCGACCTCGACGCGTTCCGCCGGGTGCTGCGCGGCGGCAAGGCCGGCGAGCTGTTCGCCAGCGGCGACGCCGACGAGCTGGCGGCGGCGATCGGCCGCCTGCTCGACGATCAGCCGCGGCGGGCCTCGCTCTCGGCGGCCGCCTCGGCTGCGGTGCGCGACTATGACTGGTCGAAGATCGCCCGCGACGTGGTCAAGGTCTACGAGGCCGTGCTGCCCGCCGGCTCCGCCGCCGCTGCGAGCGCGTGATGACTCCTATGGTCAGCCTGATCATCATCGCCGTGCTGGCGGTCAGCGGCGTCTACGTGTCGTGGCGGGCCGGCCGCCTTGACCGGCTGCACACCAGGGTGGAGACCGCCCGCGCCGCGCTGGACGCCGCCCTGGTGCGCCGGAGCTCGGTGGCGCTCGAGATCGCCTCGTCCGGCCTGCTCGACCCGGCGGCTAGCCTGCTGCTGGCCGATCTCGCGCATGACGCGCGGTCGGCCCAGTCCGGGCGGGAACTCGCCGAGAGCGACCTGACCAGGGCTTTGCGAGCGGTCTTCAGCCAGCCTGACTTCCATGACTCAATCGAGCCGGCCGAGGGGGCTGACGAGCTGCTGGCCGAGCTTGAGTCGACAGCGCAGCAGGTGTTCATCGCCCGGAAGTTCTACAACGACGCCGTGGCGGTGACGGCGGCCGCGCGCCGTCGCTGGCTCGCGCGGATGCTGCGGCTGGCCGGCGGCGCCCCGCTGCCCGAGTTCTTCGAGATCGACGACACGCTGGCGCCGATCGGGATGGGCGAGCAGGGCACGGACATGCCGCACCTGGCCGGCTAAGGCCAGGCAGCGCCGGCTGACGCCCGGCAAAACGGCGCATACGGTCCGCCTGGCCTGCCGGGTCGCCTGGCGTTGCACCTACCATGGAGGTATCAGCGCGGCTACGAAGTGAGGAACTCTCGTGTCAGTCCATGGCTCCACCGACAGTCCCGACATCAGCGGCAGCGCGGCTGCACCGGCTACCGGTACCCAGCGGGTCAAGCGGGGTATGGCGGACATGCTCAAGGGCGGCGTGATCATGGACGTGGTCACCCCTGAGCAGGCGAAGATCGCCGAGGACGCCGGCGCGGTCGCGGTCATGGCTCTGGAGCGGGTACCTGCCGACATCAGGGTGCAGGGCGGCGTCGCGCGGATGAGCGACCCCGACATGATCGACGGGATCATCGCTGCCGTCTCGATCCCCGTGATGGCCAAGTGCCGGATCGGTCATTTTGTCGAGGCTCAGGTGCTCCAGGCGATCGGCGTGGACTACATCGACGAGTCCGAGGTGCTGACGCCGGCCGACGAGGCCCACCACGTCGACAAGTGGGCGTTCACCGTGCCGTTCGTCTGCGGAGCCACGAACCTCGGCGAGGCGCTGCGCCGGATCGCCGAGGGCGCGGCGATGATCAGGTCGAAGGGCGAGGCGGGAACCGGCAACGTCGTCGAGGCGACCAGGCACATGCGCAGCATCAGGGCCGAGATCCGGCGGCTGTCCGGGCTGTCGCCTGAGGAGCTCTACTCGGCGGCCAAGGACCTGCAGGCTCCCTACGCCCTCGTCGCCGAGGTCGCCGCCGCCGGCCAGCTGCCCGTGGTGCTGTTCACCGCGGGCGGCCTGGCCACTCCCGCCGACGCGGCCATGATGATGCAGCTCGGCGCGGACGGGGTCTTCGTCGGCTCCGGCATCTTCAAGTCGGGCGACCCGGCCGCGCGGGCGGCTGCCATCGTCAAGGCCACCACGTTCCACGACGACCCCGACGTGATCGCGAAGGTCTCCCGTGGCCTGGGCGAGCCGATGGTCGGCCTGAACATCGACACGCTGCCGCCCGAGCAGCACTACGCGGGCCGCGGCTGGTAGTCGCCGAGGCCGGCCAGCACGGCGGCGAGCACCGCGTCGGTGCCGGTGAGATCGGGCAGCACGGCGTGGGCGCTCGCTGCGTCGAGCTCGGCCAGCGAGAACTGGCCGGTCGCGACGCCGACCGCGCGGGCTCCGGTGGCCAGCGCCGCCTCGACGTCGAGCGGCGTGTCGCCGACCAGCACGGTGGCCGCGCCGCCGAAGTCGCGGCCGTAGGCGGCCGCCGCCCGGTCCCTGGCCAGGTGCACGAGCTCGGACCTGATCTCGTGCTCGTTCCCGTACGAGCCGACGTCCAGGTCGAGGTGCGCGGCCAGGCCGAGCGGCGCCAGCTTGGCCTCGGCTAGCGGCCTGACGTTGCCGGTCAGCAGGGACTGCACCACCCCGGGCAGCTCGGCCAGGGCGGCGAGCGCCGCTGCGGCTCCGGGCAGCGCCTTCGCCGAGGTGGCGACCATCTCGGTCACGCCGGGCGCGAGCCTGCCCAGCGCCGCCTCGAACCGGCTGACCTGACCGCGCGGGTCCGGCACTCCGGCTAGCTCGAGCACGTCGAGCGCGATTGCGCGGTCGGTCCTTCCCGCCATGCTGGCTCCGCCCGCCGCGTCGGGCAGCTCCCTGCCGTACAGGTCGGCGAAGGCGGCCCGGTACAGATGCCGGCCCACGCCGTAGGCGTTCACCAGCGTGTAGTCGACATCCCAGAGTACGAGAAAGCTGGACACGTCCCGGAGGTTACCAGCGCCGCCCGGTCCGGCCCGGGGCTAGACTCGCGAAGGTGCCAGGCCGGATCCGAGACGAGGACATCGAGCTCGTCCGTTCCCGCTCGCCCATCGCCGAGGTCGTCGGGGAGTACCTTCAGCTGCGCAGCGCGGGCGGCGGCTCGATGAAGGGCCTGTGCCCGTTCCACGAGGAGAAGACGCCGTCATTCAACGTCACCCCGGCCCGCGGCCTGTGGTACTGCTTCTCCTGCGCCGAGGGCGGCGACGTCATCGCGTTCGTCCGCAAGATCGACAGTCTCAGCTTCACCGAGGCGGTGGAGCGGCTGGCGGCCAGGGCCGGCATCGAGCTGCGCTACGAGCAGGGCGGCCATGTCCCCGGCCAGGAGCAGTCGAAGCGGCGCAGGCTGCTCGAGGCGCATCGGGCGGCCGCCGATTTTTATGCGCGACAATTCCTGACCGCCAGTGCCGGCCTTGCACGCGAGTTCCTGGCCTCGCGCGGATTCGAGATCGCCGACGCGCAGCGGTTCGGCGTCGGCTACGCCCCCGACGACTGGGAGATGACCACCAGGCACCTGCGCGGTCTGGGGTTCACCGAGGACGAGATGCTCACCGGGGGGCTGGCGGGCCGGGGACGGCATGGCCTGACCGACAAGTTCCGCGGCAGGCTGATCTGGCCGATCAGGGACCTGAGCGGCGACGTGATCGCGTTCGGCGCCCGCAAGCTGGCCGCCGATGACAACGGACCCAAGTACCTGAACACGCCGGAGACGCCGATCTTCAAGAAGAGCTCCGTGCTCTACGGCGCCGACCTGGCCAAGCGCGACATCGCCCAGCGCAGGCAGGCCGTGATCGTGGAGGGCTACACCGACGTGATGGCCTGCCATCTGGCCGGCGTTAGCACGGCGGTGGCGACCAGCGGCACGTCCTTCGGCGAGGGGCATATCGCGATCCTGCGGCGGCTGCTGATGGACGACGACCGGCTGAAGGGCGAAGTGATCTTCACCTTCGACGGCGACGTGGCCGGCCAGCGCGCCGCGCTGCGGGCGTTCGGCATGGAGGAGCGGTTCGTCACCCAGACCTTCGTTGCCGTCCAGCCCGATGGCCTCGACCCCTGCGACCTGCGGCTGAAGGAAGGTGACGTCGCGGTCAGGGATCTGGTAGCCAGCAGGCTGCCGCTGTACGAGTTCGCCGTCCGGGCCGCCATGAGCGACTACGACCTGGAGTCCGCCGAGGGCCGGATCGCCGCGCTGGACAGTGCTGCCCGGATCGTGGCCAGGATCAAGGACGTCGCACTCCGCAAGGTCTACGCCATCAAGGTGGACCGCTGGCTCGGGCTGATGGACGAGGACCTGGTGATCAAGCGGATCGGCGAGCACATCCCGGGACGCTCCGGGGGCAAGAATGGCGCCAGGCCGGGGCCTGGCCAGCGGGACGGCGGCAGGCCAGGGCCGCGGCGCCAGGACAGCGGCCTGGTGCCGCCGCGGGGATCGTCAGGGCAGCCCGGCACTGGTGGCCAGGACAGCGCTGGCGCCGGCCGCCAGGCGCCGGCCGGCTATGACCCGAGCGATCCCGTCATCAACCTGGAGCGGCAGGCGCTGAAGCTGGCCATCCAGCGCCCGGCGCTGCTTGGGCCCGCCTTCGACGGCATGGGTTCCGACGTGTTCACCGCGTCCGCGCACCGGTCGGTTCGCGAGCTGATCGCCGCGTGCGGCGGCGTCGCGACGGCAGGCCCGGTCCGCGAATGGGTGGAGCGGCTGCTCGGCGCCGCACCGAACGACAACGCCCGGATGTTCCTGACCCGGCTGGCCGTCGAGTCCGTCGAGGCCCCGGGGGCCGACGGCGAGCCCGATGCCAAGTTCGCTGACGACGTGCTCACCCGGATCGAGGAACTGGCCGTCTCCCGGCAGATCGTCGCAGTCAAGTCGAGACTGCAGCGGATGAACCCGGTGACCGAGCAGACCGAGTACAACCGGATGTTCGGCGATCTGGTGGCTCTTGAGCAGCGCCGCAAGCTGCTTCTCGAGCGAAGAGACGGCGCGTGATCTAGGTGCTTCAGCCCTGAGCCCGACGCGCTGCCAGGTACGTCGGCGTGGTGCGTCGGCGTGGTGCGTCGGCGTGATGCGCGCCCCGAATCTCTTACCTGATTCGGGGCGCCGCCAAACTCGCCATTAGGTGACAATTTTCAAACCGCCCGATGCACCGTTACTGACGCACACTGTTGTGCATGACTCCTGTCCTCACAGCGTCCGCTGATCAGGTCACCGAACTCGTCTCACGAGCGCGGGAGAACGGTTCCATCGCCCTCGCCGAGCTCAACGCGGCTTTCGATCGCTGCGAGCTGATGCCCGACGTCATCGACGATGTCATGCGCATGCTCGCCGAGGACGGCGTCGAGATCGTCGACGCGGGATCTGACGAGGTGGACGAGCCCAGGCGGGGGGACGAGACAGACCGGCTCCGCCGGTCGGGGACCTCCGATCTGGTCAGGATCTACCTGCGCGAGATCGGCAAGGTGCCGCTGCTGACCGCGCAGGACGAGGTGGAGCTGGCCAAGGCGATCGAGGCCGGCCTGTTCGCCCAGGAGATGCTGCACGGCGCCTGCCAGGTCATCGGAGCCCGGGCGAACGGCGCGGAGCTGGCCATGATCGCGGACCAGGGTGACCGGGCCAGGCAGCGCCTGATCGAGGCCAACCTGCGGCTGGTGGTCTCGATCGCCAAGCGGTACATCGGCCGCGGCATGGTCTTCCTCGACCTGATCCAGGAGGGCAACCTGGGCCTGATCAGGGCGGTGGAGAAGTTCGACTACACCAAGGGCTACAAGTTCTCGACCTACGCCACCTGGTGGATCAGGCAGGCGATCACCCGGGCGATCGCCGACCAGGCGCGGACGATCAGGATCCCGGTGCACATGGTCGAGACCATCAACAAGATGGCCAGGATCCAGCGGCAGCTCCACCAGGACCTAGGCCGCGAGCCCTCCCCGGCCGAGGTCGCCGGCGAGATGGGGATTTCCACCGGCCGGGTGGCCGAGATCCAGCGGATCGCGCAGGAACCGGTCTCGCTGCAGGCGCCGATCGGCGAGGAGGACTCTGATCTGGGCGACTTCATCGAGGACGCCGACGCCGTGGTGCCCATGGAGGCCGCGGCGTTCATGATGCTGCAGGATCAGCTCGAGCAGGTGCTCGACACCCTCTCGCCGCGCGAGCAGCGGATCATCCAGCTGCGGTTCGGCCTGATCGACGGTCATCCGCGGACGCTGGAGGAGGTCGGCAAGGACTTCGGCGTGACCAGGGAGCGGATCAGGCAGATCGAGTCCAAGACCCTGGTCAAGCTCCGCCATCCAGGCCGCGCCCAGATGCTCCGCGAGTACCTGGCCTGACTCTTCGCCTGCGCCAGGCTGCGGCCTCATCGAGGGCAGGACGAGTCAAGTCGGCGAGGACGCGGCTGCGCAAGCCGGCCGGGCGCGAGACGGCAGCCTGGTCGGTGTCGCGGGGAGGTGGCCTACAACAGGTCGCGATCTCCGAAGTTGCCGTTAACTGGAACGAAAGGGCGGTTGTCGTCACTGCCCGTCTGACGCGGCATCGCTCCGTTGCCTGAGGCCGTCGATGCGGATGTGCTGGTGCGGGTACTGCTGGACGTCGGGCTCCGCCGGCTGACCTTGGAGGCGCTCTTGCGCATGCCGGTCGTGGCCTTGTCCTTCGCCGTCTTCGCCGTCGCCGTTGCCTGAGCCTGCAGGGCTCCGGCGGTCTGCTGCATGGCGGGGCTCTCCGCTGCCTTGCGGGCAAGCTGCTTCAGCTGCTCGTACCGTTCGCGGCCGGCCTGAGCGCCGAGCACGTAGCCGATAGCCAGGCCGCCAAGGAAGCTGATTCGATAAAAGCGCATCTGGGCCTCTCCCCGAACTTCGGCTCGCGTGCGGCAGTGCCCCCGTTGGCCTGCACACGTCACGCGCGCCGCTGACCCCGTTGTCATGCCCGATACGAAGATTGTTATGCGCACGCGATCACCTGCGGCTGGCGGTGAGGCGCGCGCATCAGCGCAGGTGCGCTAACCTTGTCCCCGCGGCGCAAACCACCCGGGAACCGCCAGCCCGGGTAGCGAGTACCGTCCGATCCCGCGTAGCTCAATCGGCAGAGCGTCCGGCTGTTAACCGGCAGGTTATAGGTTCGAGTCCTATCGCGGGAGCCACGCTGACCTGCGGAAACGCACCGTCAGCCGGAAACGTGCCAGTCACGTGCCAGATACGCCGGTGACGCTTGCCCACGAACGGGCAGCTCTGTACTCTTAATGCAACCGCCCGGCGCATAAGCCGGGTCCGAGGCAGTAGGCCCTGGCCTGCGAGCAGATTCGGGACTTTTCTCGGGAGAGAACGGTCGGAGTCCCGTCGGCGTACAGCCCCGCCGGAATCACGACGTGGCCGGGACCCGCGGAACTCTTCACGGGAGTTCCGCATGCCATCGCGCCGCAAACCAGAACGCCTCGCCAAGCTCATCCCCGCCGCCGAGTACTGCCAGCTCTCCGTCAAGACGCTGCGGCGCCGGCTCATCGACGGGACGCTGACCCCTTACCGGCTTGGCCCGAAGCTTCTCGCCGTCGACCTCGACGAGGTCGACCGGAAGCTCATTCGCCCCGTCGCAGTTGGCGGCGGCGATGCTGCCTGACCGGCCCCCGGGACGACGAACCGAGCCCGAGGTCACCACTCCCCAAGCCCGGCTCAATGTCGAGAATCCTGACGACACCGACTTGGCCATCATGCCACCCGCTGATGACGCCGCGGCGATGCTCCGCCGTCGCCGTCAGGCGGCGCTGCGGCTGCCGCCGCTCGCGGCCGGCCGGCGCGACCCGCTCGATGCCCGCGCCGGACTGCCTGTGCCTCTTGCACGCGACTGGGCTCTGATCACCCGGTGCGGCATGACCGGCCACGACTACAGGCCCGACGCCACGGGATTCGCCTGCGAGACCTGCGGCCAGCCCGCGGGTTCCTGCACTGCCGTCCTGCGAACAGCCGAGCAGCCCGCTGCTCACGTACCGGCCGGCCCGTCTCGCGCCAATGAGCATGACGGCGCGGATCCGCTGCCGGACGAGCCGTGGTCGGAACTCGGCTACGCCCGGCGGCTGGTAGCCGTCTACGGCGGCCGGCTCCGGTACGTGCCCGCGTGGCGCCGCTGGCTGGTATGGGACGGCCAGCGGTGGGCGCAGGACATGACCGGGCAGTCCGCCCGGTGGATGAAGGCCATCGCCAGGCGGCTGACCGCTGATGCGATCGCGCTCGCTGATGGTCCCGAGCGCAAGGCGCTGCTGAACCTGGCCCGACGCGGCGAGTCGGCGGCCGGAATCGCCGGCGCGCTGACCCTGGCCGGAACCGAGCAGGGCGTCGTGGTCACGCCTGACGACCTGGACGCCGATCCGTTCCTGCTCAACTGCGCCAACGGCGTGCTCGACCTGCGGACCGGGATCCTGGGCAAGCATGACCCGAAGCTGATGCTGACCAAGATGACCGGAGCGGCATACCGTCCCGACGCTGCCGGACCCGAGTTTGCCAAGTTCCTGGAGCGCGTACAGCCCGACCCGGCGATGCGGGACTACCTCGCGCGGCTGCTCGGCCACGCCCTGGAGGGCCGGGTGGTCTCGCACATCCTGCCGATCTTCCACGGCGCCGGCGCCAACGGGAAGGGCACGCTGACCGGCGCCGTGCTGGCCACGCTCGGCGACTACGCCGACGCCGCCGATCCCGAGCTGCTGACGGCCCGCACCTTCGACGCCCACCCGACCGGCACCGCGGACCTGTACGGCCTGCGCGTCGCCGTGCTCCACGAATCCGACCATGGCCGGCGCCTGGCCGAGGGCACCGTCAAGAGACTGACCGGAGGCGACCGGCTCGAGGCCCGGCGCATGCGCGAGGACTTCTGGTCATTCGAGCCCTCGCACACGTTCCTCATGCTGACCAACCACAAGCCCGTGATCGGCGGCACCGATGAAGGGATCTGGCGTCGGCTGCGCCTGGTGCCATGGGACGTCGTGATCCCGCCCGAAGACCGCGACGAGGAACTCGGCGACCGCCTCGCGCTCGAGCTGGACGCCGTGCTTGCCTGGCTCGCCGAGGGCTACCGGGACTGGCATGCCCGCGGCCTGGCCGACCCTGATGCGGTCACTCAGGCGACCGACGCCTACCGGGCCGAGTCGGACGTGCTGAGCCGGTTCGTCGCGGACCGGTGCCTGACCGGCCCGCACTTCCGCATTCGGTCATCGGAGCTATTCGCCGCGTGGTCACGGTGGTGCGGCGCGGAAGGTGAGGAGCCCGGCACGCAGACCGGGTTCTCCATCGCGCTCGTCAACCGCGGGCTCGGCAAGAAGTCCACCAACGTCGGCATGGTCTGGCAGGGCATCGGCCTGGCCGGCGAAGACGATGACTGAGGCCGCGAGTGAAGGGTCAGTGAAGGGTTTGAAGGGTCTATCGGTTAACCGCCCACACGTGCGGGGCGTTATGCCGGAAACCCTGCACAACCCTTCACTCGCCGTATGGCGGCGATCATGGCCGCCCGGCGCCCGCCGCAGCCCGAGCCGCCACCGCGACGGCGCCGCTCCATCCGCGGCGAGCGGCCATGGCGCACCTCCGGCCCGGCAGGCGAGGTGACCACCGTCCGGCTCGCCGAGCGCGTCATGCGCGCCAGGACCGAGAGCATCTGTCCTAGGTGCAAATGCCCGGTAGGGGTTGGCGTCCAGATCGGCCTGATCCCCGGCAGCGGCTGGTGCCATGTCCGGCCCTGCATCGTCGGCGGCCGGATGCCCATGATCGGCCCGTCATCGGGCGCCTAGGCGATGGCGCGCGGGACGACGACAGCCAAGGCCGCCCGCTATCTCGCCGGTGAGCCTCAGCCCGCACGGCCAAACGATGTAACGACATTCCCAGGTCAGGACACGGAGGACTTTGGTCGTACGACTAAAGCCGGCCAGGCGAAACCGCAGGTCAG
>DATKQH010000172.1:0-2469 GCA_035532775.1 Streptosporangiaceae bacterium | reverse complement strand
CTGGTCCTGGGCCGCGACTGGGCGAGGTCGAGCTCGGCCTTCAAGATCGCCAGCGGGGTCCGCAGCTCATGACTGGCGTCGTCGACAAAACGCCGTTCCCGGTCGAACGCCCCCTCCAGCCGGCCGAGCATGGCGTTGAGGGTGTTCCCGAGCCGCGCGATCTCGTCCCGGCTGGACGGGATCGGCAGCCGGCGGCCCCGGTCGGACACCGAGATCGCGTCGGCCTCCTGCCGCATGCGCTCCACCGGGCGCAGCGCCGCGCCGGCCACTACCCAGCCAGCCGCCGCGGCCACCGCCAGCGCCACCGGGCCACCGGCCAGCATCAGCACAAGCAGCGCCGAGAGCATGGCGTCACGGCTCTGCAGCGACGTCCCGGCCACCACCCACACTCGCTGTCTGCCGGTGTCCTGCGGGACTATCACGATGCGGGCTGTTCCCCGGACGCCAGGGACCACCCGGTCGGCGTAAGTGGGCCCATGAATCCCGGACAGCACCGAAGCCGGCACGACCGGGCCTGCCGAGACCACTGGCGAGGTCTCCTTTACCCTGCCGCCTGGCCCGAGCACCTGCGCGAACGATCCCAGGCCCCGCGCGCTGGCCACGTCGGGCCCGCTGAACGCCGCGCCCTGCTGCCCGATGCCGGCGGCGACCGCGTCGGCCTCGGCGAGCAGGGCGGCGTCCACGGTGCGCAGCAGCTCGGCCCCGAGCCGCAGATACACAAAGCCGCCGGTGACGGCCAGCAGGACCGCCATGCTCAGCGTGAACACGATGGTGAGGCGGAGCCTAATCGGCAGGCGCATCCGCGGTGTCCCCCCGCAGCCGGTAGCCCGCTCCGCGGACAGTTTCGAGTGAATGGGTGCCGAACGGCCGGTCGATCTTGTCCCGTAGGTACCGCACGTACACGTCGACGATGTTCGAGCCCCCGTCGTAGGCGAAGTCCCACACGTGCTCGATCAGGCGGGTGCGCGACAGCACCTCCCCGGGATGGCGCATGAAGTACTCCAGCAGGGCGAACTCCCTGGCCGACAGCTCGACCGTGACGCCTGCCCGGCACGTGACCCGGGAAGCCGGGTCCAGGGTCAGGTCACCAACCACCAGCAGGGCGGGCCGCTCCCGCACCCCCCGCCGCAGCAGCGCCCGGGTTCTGGCAGCGAGCTCGGTGAAGGAGAACGGCTTCGTCAGGTAGTCATCCGCCCCGGCATCCAGCCCGCGGACCCGGTCCGGAACGCCGTCGCGGGCGGTGAGCATGAGCACCGGCGCCCACTGGCCCCGCTCGCGCAGCCGCCGGCACACCTCGAACCCGTCCATGTCCGGCAGCATGACATCGAGGACGATGACGTCGTTCGGGTTCTCCACCGCCATCCACAGGCCATCCTCGCCGGTGCGGGCCACATCGACGGCGTACCCCTCCTCCTCCAGGCCGCGCTTGAGCACTGCCGCCATCTTCACCGAGTCCTCGACCACCAAGATCCGCAAAGCGCCCACCTCTGTTCCAACCCTAGGGTTCGCAGATGAGAAGAAGATGAGAGAACCTGGGACGGGGCCCGGCGCAGGTCACCCAACCCTGGGGTCGCTTCCCTCGGGACGGAAACCCGGGTCGCCAGGGATCGGGAGTTCGCCGCTGAACGGGTCCGGGACAGGCGGCTTGCGGGACCCGTCGCTGTTGTAGGGGGAGGAAGGGTGACCCGGTGCCAGCCGCTCCATCCGCTGCCGCAGTCCGGTGTCGGCCGCGCTGGTTTCGCGTGGGCGTGACAGGCCGGGAGCTGACCTGGCCAGGCTGGGGGTGATGGCGGCGAGCGCGTTCGTGATGGCGTAGGCGGCCTCGGCTGGTGCGGCGGCCGGGTCGGCCCAGTAGCGCAGTTCGGTGTAGCCGTCCTCGTCGACGCTGACGTCCGTCTCGCAGTGGCCGGGCTGGCGCATCGTGGCCGTCAGGCCGAGCACGCCACGGGTGCGGCGCAGCCGGACGGCCAGGCCGGCGACGGACAGCTCGTCGGCTATCGCCCAGAGCCTCCCGGCGGCATCGTCGTCGACCGTTACCGGGTCGTCGGGAATCTCAGCCACCGGCGCGCCGGTCCGGGAAGGGGTACCCGCGTGCCTGGCGGGTAGCCGAGCCCCTGGTCATGAGCGGTCCAGCTCGCACCACACGACGCGGCTATCGGGTCCTCCCCGGTAACCCCAGCGGGCTGCGAGCTGCTCGACCAGTAACAGGCCTCGCCCGGACGGCGCCAGCCGCGCGCCCGAGGCACCCGCGGCCGTGGGCACGGCAGGAGACCCGCCGTCCGTCACCTCGACGCGGACGAGGGCGGGCACCTGATGGACGGCGACACCGAAGCCCCCGCCGCCCCCTGACGCCGTGTGCAGGACCGCGTTGGTGGCGAGCTCGCTGGCCAGCAGCACGGCGTCGGCGGTACAGGGCTGGCTGCCCAGCGCCTCCCGGATGAACTGGCGGGCGGCGGCGACCTGACCGGA
>DATKQH010000171.1:0-24475 GCA_035532775.1 Streptosporangiaceae bacterium | reverse complement strand
GTGATGATCGACACGTTCCGCCCGCTACTGCTGTCGGACCAGGCAGGCGCCGCCGAGGACCCCGAGTACGCCTGGAGCTGGGCCCGGGCCGCCCGGGGCTAAGGGCCGCCCCGCCGGTCAGTCCAGGCTGATGATCGTCGTCCTGAGGTCGGTCATCTCGCGTAGCTGGGCCAGGCCGCCGACCCGGCCCCAGCCGGTCCGCGTGCCACCGGCACCGCCGAACGGCTGCGCGTTCTCGAAGTAATCAGTCGACTCGTTGACGACGACCGATCCGACGCGCAGTTCCTCGCTGAACCTGAAGGCCCGGTGCAGGGACTGGGTGAATACCGCGGCCTGCAGCCCGAGCTGGTCTGAATTGGCGATCCGCAGCAGCTCGTCGTCGCCGTCGGCGGCGATGATCGGAACGATCGGGCCGAAGGTCTCCTCGCGAGAGGCCAGCATGTCCTGGCTGACGCCGTCGAGCACGGTCAGCTCGTAGTACAGGTCGGTCGGCTGGCCGGCGGCGCGTCCGCCGCCGCGCAGCACGGACGCGCCGCGCCCGACCGCGTCAGCGACATGGCGGTCCATCTTCGCCGCCGTCATCTCGTTGCACAGCGGGCCCATCGTGGTCGCCTGGTCGAACGGATCGCCGAGCACGACCTCGTCGGCCGCCTTGAGCACCGCGGCGGAGAACTCGGCACTGACGGCGGCGTCGACGAGCACCCGCTCGGTGGCGCAGCAGACCTGGCCGGCGTTCCAGTACGCGCCGTAGACCACGGCCTGCGCAGCGCGCGTGATATCGGCATCAGCCAGCACGATCACCGGCCCGTTGCCGGAGGCCTCGATGATCGAGCGCTTGAGGCCGGCCGCCCGCACGATGCGTTCCGCTGTCGCTGACGAGCCGACGAAGCCGATCGCGTCCACGCCAGGGTGAGTGACGAGCCGCTCCCCGACGGCGCCATCTCCAGGCAGGATCGAGACCAGCCCCTCGGGAACACCCGCCTCGGCGAGGATCTCACCCAGGGCCAGGCAGGCCAGGGGGGTGATCGACGGCGGCTTGGCGACGACAGCGTTGCCGGTCGCCAGCGCGGGCGCGATGAACTCGGCCGCGATCATCAGCGGGAAGTTCCACGGCGTGATCGCCGCCCATACGCCGACCGGCGCGTGCCAGGTCAGCATCCGCTTGCCGCGGCCAGCCGACGGGATGGTCTCGCCGTAGAGCCGCAGCGAGTCTTCCGCGCTGACCCGGAACAGCCCCGCGGTGTCCTCGACGTCGCCGTGGGCCTCCGACTGGTACGGCTTGCCCTGCTCCAGGGTCGTCAGCGTGGCCAGCGTGTCCGCCCTGGAATCGATCAGCCCGGCGATGCGGTGACACAGCTCCGCGCGCTCGTAGGCCGACCACTTCCGGTACACCTCGAACGCGGTCCTGGCCGCGGCGACCGCCTCGTCCACCTGACCCGCCGTCGGCACCGGCAGGTCAGCGAGGTGCTCGCCGGTCACGGGAGAGCTGACTGGCACCGACTCGTCGCTGGCCGGGCCGACGTAGCGGCCGGCCAGGAAGAGGCGGGCATCGATGCTGGGCAAGGCGGTTCCGATCGGTGTTCGGGCAGTTCACCCATCTGTCTGGGTGCTTCTGCCAGCCTACGGCCGGCCATGATTGCTCGCATGAGCGAGTCTGCGGAGCGAGTAACCCTGCCCGAGCGCGCCAGGGAACTGTTCGACGGTCAGAATCATGTCGCCGTGGCGACCCTCGATCCTGGCGGCCGGCCGCAGTCGAGCCTGGTCTGGGCCAGGACCGACGGCGACGACGTGCTGTTCTCCACGATCAAGGGCCGGCGCAAGTACGCGAACCTGATCAGGGATCCCCGGGTCAGCGCGCTGGTCTACGATGCCGCCGATCCGTACACTTACGCCGAGGTCAGGGGTACCGCGACGATCACCGAGGATCCGGATGCGGAGCTGATCAACGAGCTCGGGCTGAAGTACACCGGCCAGCCGTTCGGGCACCGGCCCGGCGAGCGGCGGGTCATCGTGCGGATCTCGCCTGACAAGGTCGTCCTGTACCTGGACTAGAGCGGACGAGAGCCGGTCGCCGATCCCGTAGCCTTGAGCGATGACGCTCCGCCTGTACGACACCGCGACGCGCTCGGTGCGCGACTTCCTTCCTGCCACGCCAGGGAAGGCCGGCCTGTACCTGTGCGGAGCGACGGTGCAGGCTCCGCCGCACATCGGGCACATCCGCTCGGGCGTCAGCTTCGACATCCTCGTCCGCTGGCTGAAGGTAACCGGCCTCGACCTCACGTTCTGCCGGAACGTCACCGACATCGACGACAAGATCCTGCGCACGGCCAGCGCCGAGGACAGCCAGTGGTGGGCGGTAGCCGAGCGCAACCAGCGTGCGTTCAGCCGCGCCTACGACGTGCTCGGCTGCCTGCCGCCCGATGTCGAACCGCGCGCCACGGGCCATGTCCCCGAGATGATCACGCTGATGCAGCGGCTGATCGAGTCCGGTCATGCCTACGCCGCCGGCGGTGACGTGTACTTCGATGTCTCCTCCTGGGAATCGTACGGCGCGCTGTCCGGCCAGCGGCCCGAGCACATGCGCGCGGCCGGCGATGCCGACGGCGAGGGCGCCAAGCGCGACCCGCGCGACTTCGCCCTGTGGAAGGGGCACAAGCCGGGCGAGCCCCGGTGGGAAACTCCGTGGGGTCCTGGCCGCCCTGGCTGGCATCTGGAGTGCTCGGCGATGGCCACCAAGTACCTCGGCGAGACCTTCGATATCCACGGCGGTGGCCTCGACCTCGTGTTCCCGCACCACGAGAACGAGCTCGCGCAGTCCAGGGCGGCCGGCGACGGGCTCGCCAGGTACTGGCTGCACAACGGCCTGGTCACGCTAGGCGGGGAGAAGATGAGCAAGTCGCTCGGGAACTCGCTGCTCGTCGATGCGATGGTGACCCAGGTGCGCCCGGCTGAGCTGCGCTACTACCTCGGTCAGGCGCACTACCGGTCCGATCTCGACTACTCGCCGGATGCGCTGGCCGAGGCGGCGGCAGCGTACCGGCGGATTGAGGGCTTCGTCACCCGGGCTGCCGAGCCGCGCGGCGCGCCGGGGGGCCTGCCGCCGGCCAGTATCCTGCCGGCCGCGTTCGCCGCGGCACTCGACGACGATCTCGCCGTTCCGCAGGCACTGGCCGTGGTGCACGAGACCGTCACCGACGGCAACACCGCCCTGGCGGCAGGCGACCAGGCCGGCGCGGCGAAGCTGGCCGAGTCGGTTCGGGCCATGCTGGCCGTGCTCGGCCTGGACCCGTTCGCCGCCCCCTGGTCGGCCACCGCCGACGCCGGGCTGCGCGATGTGGTGGACGCACTGGTCAGCGTCGCGCTCGGGCAGCGGCAGGCCGCGCGTGCGCGGAAGGACTACGCGGCGGCTGATGCCATCAGGGACCAGCTGCAGGCGGCAGGCGTCGTGGTCGAGGACACCCCCGCCGGGCCGCGCTGGGAGCTGGCGCGATGAGCGGCGAGGGCAGGGGCAAGGGCCGGGGCGCGGCCAAGCCGGCCGGCGGCAACCGCGCCAAGTCCGGCAAGCCGCGACCGGGCACGGGCGGATACGGGCGGCGCAAGCTGGAGGGTAAGGGGCCGACCCCGGCCGCCGAGTCCCGGCCCGGTCATCCGGCCCAGCGCAGGGCCGCGGCCGTGGCCGCCGCAGCGGCGCGCGGCAAGGCAGGATCCCGCGGAGCCGACGCCCCGGCGCGGCCGGCCGCCGATCGCGGGCCTCGCGGCACGGGCCGGTTCCCCAGCCAGAGCAGGGGAGCGGGCAGCGCGGCCGAGGTGGTGGCGGGGCGCAACGCCGTGCTCGAATCGCTGCGAGCCAGGGTTCCCGCGCTCGCCCTGCACGTCGGGCCCCGGCTGGACGCCGACGACCGGATCAACGAGGCGATCAAGCTGGCCGCCGACCGCGGCATCCCGGTCGTCGAGGCCGGGCGGTCCGAGCTCGACCGGCTCACCGGCGGTGCGATCCACCAGGGCCTCGCGCTGCGGATCAGGCCGTATGCCTACGCTCATCCCGACGAGCTGCTCCCCGGACCGTCCGGCACGGGGCAGTCCGGCACGGGGCAGTCCGGCACGGGGCAGTCGGGTCCTGAGCAGTCGCGTACTGGGCAGGCTGAGCCGCTCATCGTCGCGCTGGACGGCATCACCGACCCGAGGAACCTGGGCGCCGTGGTGCGCTCGGTGGCCGCGTTCGGCGGTGACGGCGTGCTGATCCCGGTCCGCCGGTCGGCCGGGGTAACCGCGGGAGCGTGGAAGGCATCGGCGGGCGCGCTCGCCAGGGTGCCGGTCGCTCAGGCACCGAACCTGAGCAGGACGCTGGCCGGTTACGCTGAGGCCGGCCTGTTCGTCGTCGGCCTCGACGCGGACGCCGACGCCGACATCGGCGCGCTGACGCTGGCCGACGGCCCGCTCGTCCTCGTGATCGGCTCAGAGGGCAAGGGGCTGTCCCGGCTAATCGCGCAGCAGTGCGACGCGGTCGTGAAGATCCCCATCTCCGGTGCCGAGTCGCTCAACGCCGGCGTCGCCGCCGGGATCGCCCTGTACGCGGTGAGCAGGGTGCGGGCTGAGGGGGCTGAGGGAGCCGGCCAGCGGGGCTAGCTCAGCGGCGCCGGAGATCCGGCTCATCGGCACCGGCGCGACGACCGGCTGGTACTCGCTCGAGGCCAGCTCAGGCAGCGCGCTGATGGCCCCGGCGATCAGCGGGTCGGCCTGGCCTGCCAGGTTACGGTCCTTGCCCTCGTAGTCGAAGAGCGAGAGCACATAACGCATCGCCTCGAGCCTGGCCCGCTTCTTGTCGTTGCTCTTGATCACCGTCCACGGCGCCTCGGGCACGTCGGTGTGGCGGAACATGGCCTCCTTGGCCCGGGTGTACTCGTGCCATCTGTCCAGCGAGGCAAGGTCGATCGGGCTCAGCTTCCAGCGCTTGACGGGGTCGTCCTGGCGGCTGACGAAGCGGCGCAGCTGCTCGGCCCTGGTGACGGAGAACCACAGCTTGATCACCGAGATGCCGTCGGCGATGAGCCGCCGCTCGAACTCGGGAGCGTCATGCAGGAACGTGGCGTACTCGTCGGGCTGGCAGAAGCCCATGACCTGCTCGACCCCGGCCCGGTTGTACCAGGACCGGTCGAACATCACGATCTCGCCCGCGGTCGGCAGGTGCGGCAGGTACCTGCGCAGGTAGTTGTCCCCCTGCTCGTGCGCGGCCGGCTTGTCGAGGGCGACGACCCTGGCGCCACGCGGGTTCAGGTTCTCGGTGAAGCGCCGGATCGTCCCGCCCTTCCCCGCCGCGTCCCTGCCCTCGAAGATGATCAGGACCCGGCTGCCGGAGGACTTGACCGAGCGCTGCAGCTTCAGCAGCTCGATCTGCAGCTCGCGCTTGGCCGCCTCGTAAGCCTTCCTGCGCAGGCGGTCGGGGTACGGGTAGTTCTCCCGCCACGGCTGAATGCGCGCCCCGTCTGCGCCGACCAGTACCGTCCGGCCGTTCTTCCGCCGCTCGACGCCGAGTCCGAGTTCGGCGGCAAGACTGTCGAGCAGCGGCCAGATCGTGTCCGCGTCTGGCAGCTGGCCTGCGAGTACCGCAGTCACGGCCCTCCCATCGGGGATCGCGTCCGTTCCGACTGCCCGGCCTCATGCCCAGCAACTGGTCAAGCGATGTCGCCCGGCGGGCAACGTCATGCCAGCCAGCCGGGTTCGGCGCCTGGTGCTGCTTCTGCTGGTCAGAAGAACGAAGTGGAACGTGAAGTTGAACAGCGGACGAATAAATACCCACGCGAATCGGCCACACACCTGGCCATCGGCGCGTCGCCGGGCGGGTGGAGCCCGATCGCGCGAGCCGGTCAAACCGGGTAACTGAAAATACCGTAACGAGACAACCTCAAGCTGGCGATAAGCGTCCAGAAGCTGGAATAGTTGCCCTACCCGGCGATCCGGGACGACTGGGTCGCAGCGGGCTCGGGCGAGTGGCGCCAGACGGACCAGCGTGCCCGGGCACGCACCGACGGGAGCAATGAGGATGACCGGCGGAGCACGGCGATGGCTGATCGGCCTCGGGACGGCCGCGGCGATGGGGGCATCGGTCCTGGCCCAGGCCCCCACCGCGAGCGCGGCCCCGGCTAGCACAGCCGCGGGCGCGGCCCCGGCTAGCACAGCCGCGGGCGCGGCGGGCGCGCCGGCGAGCCAGGTGCTGAGATTCGGCATGCGCGGGCCGGCCGTGAAGGCGCTGCAGCAGCGGCTGCAGTTCCTGCACTACTACGCGGGCAAGGTCGACGGGCAGTTCGGCTGGGACACGCTCGAAGGCGTCTGGGCGTTCAAGGAAGTCCAGTCCGGCAAGATCGAGCCGCGCAACGCCAGCATCGTCGGAGCAACGATGCAGCGGCAGCTGCTGCATCCGACGCTTCCCAGGGTGCTGCACCCGAACGGCGGCAGGTACCTGCGGATCGAGATCAACAAGAAAATCGAAGTACTCGTCCTCTATAACCACAGCAAGATCCAGCTGATCACGCACGTGTCCACCGGCGGCGGCTACTACTACTGCTCAGGCGGGAGCTGCAGTTACGCGGTGACGCCCGACGGCCGGTACAAGGCCTTGTCGTTCCTCCAGGGAAACGTCACCGTCCCCCTCGGGGCGATGTACAACCCCGTGTTCTTCATTGGCCGCGCCTACGCGATTCACGGCGAGCCGAACGGCGGGGTGCCCCTGTATCCCGCGTCGCACGGTTGCGTGCGCATCCCGTGGGATCTCGCCAGTTACTTCCACAAGCTGATCAAGATCGTCTCGATCGACGGCCGGGGAACTCCGATCTGGATCTCCGGCTGAAGGTGACGGCGGGCGGACGGCGCGCAACGAACGGGAGCACGACGATGGAGCACAGAGCACGGCGGTGGCTAGCAGGCCTGGGCAGCGCGGCCGCGGTCGGGGCACTGGTACTCGGCCAGGCGGGTCCTGCCACCGCGGCGGCGGCGAGAAGGTCGGCGGCCGGCCTCGCCTCGACAAGGGCGGTGCGCTCAGATTCCAGGCCGGTGCCGGGCTCGGCCTACGCGCCGCCGGGCACGACGCTGAAGTTCGGCATGCGCGGGCCGGCCGTGAAGGCACTCCAGCAGCGGCTGCACTATCTGCACTACTGGGTCGGCAAGATCAACGGATACTTCGGGTGGGATACCCAGGAGGCGGTCTGGGCCTTCAAGGAAGTGCAGACGGGCAGGATCGCGCCGGCGCACGCCAACCGGGTGGACAGCAGCACCGAGCACGCGCTCGTTCATCCGCGCGCGCCCAAGGTGCTTTTCCCGCACCGCGCCCCGCTGCGGATCGAGATCAATAAGAAGATCGAGGTGCTTGTGCTGTACAAGCACAGCAAGGTGACGCTGATCAGCCACGTCTCCACGGCGTCACGGTGCCGGCCAGACGGCTGCGGCTGGTTCACTCCTGGCGGGTTCCACCGGGCCATCCACTACATCCCCGGCAAGGTGGCCGACAACAGCTTCGGCCGCAGCTTCATGTACTGGCCGGTCTTCTTCATCGGCTACACCTACGCCATCCACGGCTTCCCCAACCCGATCTGGGGCAACCGGTTCTACGGCGTGCCGCTCAAGCCGGCCTCGCACGGCTGCGTGCGGATACCGCTCGACCTGTCGAAGATCCTGCACAACTACCTGCACATCGGCCCCGACGGTACCCCGATCTGGATCTACCCGGTGAACCCGCCGACCTGGACGTCGAACGCCAAGATCAGGTGGCTGCAGCCCGGCCATCCCGGCTGACCGCGGCACTCGCGCCGGGGGCGGAGCCCGACTGCCGGGCCGCCCCCGGCTAGAATATCCCCCGCAGTTAGTAGGAATTAAGCCTGGTAGCAGCCGTAATGACGTTTGGGGTGGGGCTCGATGCGACGGTTCCTGGTGGCGGCGTGCGCAGCCGCCGTTCTCGGCGGCGGCCTGGCCGCGTGTGGCAGTACCTCCAGCAACGGGAGTTCGTCGGCGACCCCGGGTGCCTCGGCCGCGAGCTGCACCAAGTCGGGGCTCCAGCATCTGCTGCACACCCCCGGCGTGCTGACCGTGGCGACAGACAACCCGGTCTACACCCCGTGGTTCGTGAACAACACCCCGACCAACGGCAAGGGCTACGAGAGCGCGGTGGCCTACGCGATCGCCGCCAGGCTCGGTTTCCCCAAATCCAAGGTGACCTGGGTCCACGAGCCGTTCACGAGTTCCTACGCTCCCGGCCCTAAGCCGTTCGACTTCGACATCAACGAGGTATCGGTCACGCCGCAGCGAGCCCAGGCCGTCACGTTCTCGCACAGCTACTACCCCGTGCAGCAGGCGATCGTGGCCATCAAGGGCACCCCGATCGCCAGCAAGCACTCACCGTCTCAGCTGAAGACCTACCAGTACGGGGACCAGATCGGCACCACTGGCCTGACCTTCATCACCAGTAAGATCCAGCCGACCAAGCAGCCCAAGGTCTTCGACACCCTCGCGCAGGCATCGGCGGCCCTCGAGGCGCACCGGATCGACGCCCTGGTGACCGACACCCCCACCGCGCAGTACATGGCGTCCGCACAGCTGAAGCATGCTGTGCTGGTAGCCCAGTTCCCGAGCGTCGGCGAGCACTACGGCCTGGTCTTCGCCAAGGGCAATCAGCTGGTGAGCTGCGTCAACGGCGCCATCGCCAGCCTGACGAAGGACGGAACGCTAGCCTCGCTGCAGAAGAAGTACCTGGGTATCTATCTGCATTTCCCGACCATCAAGCCCTGACCGCGGCAGGTAGCTGGTCCGCTAGAGGCGCATGGACGCAAACTCTCCAGTCTCGCCTGGCCAGCCGGCGAGCTCGTTCGACCCAGCGGGCCGAGGGCCACGGCTATTCTCAGGCGGCGGCACGCGGGCGACCGTCGTCTCCACGGTCAGCACGATCGTGGTGCTCGGCATCCTCGTCGCCATCTTCCTGCTGGCCCCAGGCGCCCGCGCGGTCGAGCACGCGTTCTTCAACCCGACTGACATGTGGCAGTCCTTCATCGGCAACCCGAAGAAGGGCTACTACTCGGTCGGCGCTGCGATCTGGCTCAACGTCAGGATGTTCCTGGTCGCCGAGGTCCTGATCCTCGCGCTGGCCTTGCTCATCGCGCTGATCAGGCAGTCCGTCGGTCCTGCGCTGTTTCCGATCAGGATCCTCACCACGGCCTACGTCGACTTCTTCCGCGGGGTACCGCTCATCCTGGTCATCTTCGCCCTGGGCCTCGGCGTTCCCGCGCTGAGCCTGCCGGTTGTCTCCTCGCAGCCTGACGTGGTCTACGGTGTAGCGGCTCTCGTGCTCTCCTATTCCGCCTACGTGTCGGAGGTCTACCGGGCGGGCCTGAACTCGGTGCATCGGAGCCAGGTCGCGGCCGCTCGGTCGCTCGGGCTGTCGCAGGGCACCGCGCTCCGTTATGTGGTGCTGCCGCAGGCAGTGCGGAACATTATCCCGCCCCTGCTGAATGACTTCATCAGCCTTCAAAAGGACACGGCGCTGGTCGGCACGCTCGGGGTCATCGAGGCGAACAAGGCCGCCGACATCTACAGCGAGACGGTGTTCAACTTCTCCAGCTTCACCGTCGCCGCGATCTTGTTTCTCATCCTGACCATTCCGCTGGCCAGGTTCACGGACCGGCTGATCGAGCGAGACCGGCGGCGCAGGCTTGCCGGGGGGACGCGGTGAGCCTGCTGCCCGGCGACCCGGCCGGAGTGCCGGCCGCGGCGGGGGCGGGCGAGGCGATCAGGATCGAGGACCTGCACAAGTCGTTCGGGCCCAACGAGGTCCTGAAGGGCATCAGCATGTCCGTCGCCCCGCATGAGGTGATCTGCCTGATCGGCGCGTCCGGATCTGGCAAGTCCACGCTGCTGCGCTGCATCAACCTGCTCGAGCCGATCGACTCGGGACGGATCGGCCTGTTCGGGCAGGAGATCACGGGCCCGCGTGTCGATGCCAACCAGGTCAGGCGCCAGATCGGCATCGTGTTCCAGGCGTTCAACCTGTTCCCGCACATGACCGTGCTGAAGAACGTGACGCTGGCTCCGACGAAGGTGCTGAAGATCCCGGCGGCGCAGGCCGCCGACGAGGCCCGCGCGCTGCTTGACCGGTTCGGCCTGAGCGACAAGTGCGACGACTACCCCGACCGGCTGTCCGGCGGCCAGCAGCAGCGTGTCGCGATCGTCCGGGCACTGGCGATGCAGCCGCAGATCATGCTGCTCGACGAGGTGACGAGCGCGCTGGACCCCGAACTTGTCGCCGAGGTGCTCGAGGTGATCACCGAGCTTGCGGCGGGCGGGATGACCATGCTGATTGCCACCCACGAGATGGGCTTCGCCAGGGACATCGCCAGCGGGGTCTGCTTCCTCGAGGAAGGAAGGATCATCGAGGAGGCGCCGCCCGCCGAGCTGTTCACCAATCCGAAGGACGAGCGGACCCGCCGCTTCCTGCGCCGCATCGTCGAAGCCAAGCGCCTGTGAGCCAGGCGCCGCCCATACGACACCGCTGAACCCCTGCTGCTGCTACAGGGGCAGCAGGGGTTCAGCGCTGTTCCCGCCCCGGCGCCCCCTCCCGCTGGCCGCGCTGCGTCGCTATCGTCGCGAAAGCTGCACTATTGGTGCGGATACTGTCTGAGGAGGATTGCTCGTGTTCAGTTCTCCCCGAAGATTGACGGCGGCGCGTTGCTCCTGCGCTGCTGCTGGCCGGAGTGGCCGCCGGGTCGGGTACGGCCGCCGCGACGACCAGGACGACGGCCTGCCCGAGCCCCATCGTCACCGGCGACACGGTGCTCTGCGGGTCGCTGGCCGACGGAGCGACCTACCTGATCGAAGTCCCGGCGCACCGGAACCACTCGCTGTTCCTCTACAGCCACGGGTACGTGGTTCCCGGCAGCACCAACAACGCGCAGGACGTCGGCGACCCGGCGACCGGCGGCTGGCTGTACCCGCGCCCGTTCGACCTGGAGTTGAGGCTGCACGGCTGAGCGGTTAGCCAGACCTGCGGCGCGGGCGACCGGGAAGCCGGCTGCCAGCGCCGCATCGTTTTAGGCGCCGCGCTTGAGCGGGCCGAGCTTGAGCAGCCGCCACCAGGTGAGGAGCGAGTAGAAGATCAGCAGCGCGACCATGGCCCCGATGTCCATGAGCCAGACATGCGCGGTGTGCTGCCAGATCGGATCCTGGGTCGCGACCGGGACTGGCGTGATCTTGTTCAGGTCGACGGTGGACGCGCCGGCGGCGAAGCCCCACCGGGACGGCGTCAGCCAGGCGAGCTGCTCAAGCCCGGGCTTGCCGTGGACCTGGATGAAGCTTCCGGTCGTGATGACCTGGACCATGACCAGGAGGAACACCAGCGGCATCGCGCGCTCGGTGGTGCTGACGGCCGAGGAGGTGAACAGGCCAATCACCATCGACACGACGGCGATGAGCGCAATGGCGATCGCGATCTCGGCGATCGGAATCGGCAGTACAGATCCCTTCGGGCCGAAAGTCTTGCCGATCAGCCCGATGGCCACGAGCAGGATCGCCTGGAAGGCGCTGATCACGCCGAGCACGATCACCTTGGACGCCAGGTAAGCGCCCGCGGACAGGCCGGTTCCTCGTTCTCGGGCGTAGATGGGCCGTTCCTTGACGATCTCGCGGATCGAGTTCAGCGCTCCGGCGAAGCACGCGCAGAGTGTGAGGATCAGCAAGCTCGTCTGCGCGCCGGCATTCGGAATGGTCGTGAAGCTGGCTGGCGCCACGACATGGACGAGCGCGCCGAGAGCGACCGCCACTCCGATGAGCAGGGCGAGGAAGCCGCGGTCGGAGGCGAGCACGGCCGTGTACCGGCGGACCAGCGTGGACATCTGCGCGAGCCGGTTGCTCGTCTTGGGCGCGGCGGCGGCGACTGGCCTGGGCGCGCGGTGATGGATGGCGCCCGCGTCCTCCATGCCGACCGCGATGTACTGCTGGTAGTACGGTGAGTTGCGGAACTCGGTGGCCCAGTCGCGGTTCGGCTGGTTCTCGAAGGCCTGGAAGACCTCTGCCCAGCCAGGCTGGTTGAAGTGCTTCAGCCCATCCTGGGGCGCGCCGAAGTAGGCGATCTTGCCGCCTGGCACGAGGACGAGCAGCCGGTCGCACAGGTTGAGGTTGGCGACCGAGTGAGTGACGACGATGATGGTGCGGCCGTCGTGCGCCAGGTCCCGCATCTGCTCCATCACCGACTTGTCGAGCCCCGGGTCGAGTCCGGACGTCGGCTCGTCGAGGAACAGCAGCGACGGCTTGGTCAGCAGCTCAAGGGCGACGTTGACGCGCTTTTGCTGGCCGCCGGACATGGCTGCCGTCTTGGTCTCCGCATGCCTGGTGAGCGCGAGCTCCTCGAGCACCTCGTCGATCCTGTGGTTGCGCTCGGCCTTGCTCGTGTCGCGGGGGAACCTCAGCTCGGCGGCATACCCGAGCCCGCGGCGCGCTGTCAGCTGGGTATGCAGGATGTTCTCCTGCGGGACAAGACCGATCCGGTGCCGGAGCTCTGCGTAGTGCATGTAGAGATCGCGGTCGTCGTACAGGACCGTGCCCTGCGTGGCCGGCGCCGTCCCGGTCAGCGCGCCGAGCAGGGTCGACTTGCCGGCGCCGCTCGGCCCGATGACGCCCATCAGGCAGCGCTCGCCGAGCGGGAAGCTGACATGGTCGAGCAGCACCCGGCCGCTCGACAGCGTGAAGGTGAGGTCCTTGGCGATGAAGGAGATGTCGCCTTCGTCGAGGAACTCCTGGAGCTCCTCGCCCACCAGCCGGAAGGTGGCCGGCCCGATGCCGATGACGTCTCGCTCGGTGACCGGCGCCGAGCCGACCCGCTGGCCGTTGACGAACGTGCCGTTATGGCTGCCGAGGTCGACGATCGTGAACCCGCCGCGCGGGTCCCTGCGCAGTTCCGCGTGGTACCGGGAGACACTGAGGTCGGCCACTACGACCTGGTTGTCCGCGGCCCGGCCGATCCGCAGCAGGGCCGTGGGCAGGCGCAGCACCTGGCTCGGCATCCGCTCCATGCTGGGCCGCGGTGACGGTACTCCCGGCCCGCCGGCCAGCGCCCCGCCGCCGCCCGGGACGTACCCGCCGCCTGGCACGCCGCCCGGCGCTCCGCCCGCGTATCCCGCGCCGTATCCGCCCCCGTGCCCGGCGCCGCCGTGCGCGCCGCCGGCCACGTCGGCGGGCAGCCTGTTCACGGCTGGATTGGGCGGCGGGGCCGCTGGCGCCTCCGCGTATCTCGTCGGCTGCCCGTGGCCGGCCTGCACGCCTTCAGCCGGCCGCGCGGGCGCCGATACCGAGCACGACATCGCGGGACCGTCGTCCGGGTGGCCGAGGCGGACCGCGCACGATCCGGAGATCGGGACCCGCTGTACCCGGTCCCGGCCCTGGAAGGTTCCGTTGGTGGAGCCGACATCCTCGAGCAGCCAGGTGTTCCCGTCCTGGCGGAGAACGGCATGCCGCCATGACACACGGGAGTCGTTGACGACGATGTCGGATTGCGGGTCCCTGCCGACGTAATAACTGCGGCCGGCTGGTAGTGAGCGCTCCGCGTCCGGGGTGCGCACGAGCAGCACGGGACCAGCGGGCGAGTGGGCGGACTCTGGCGTCATGGGGTAACTGTAGAGCCTATTTCGCGGGCCTGGATACCGCTATCGGTGCCCCATTTAGCTGCGGCGTTCCCGGTTACCCGGCTGGCCCGCGGAGCAGATTCCGGCCCATTAGCGGCATTGCGCGAGGCCCCCGGCCAACGGGAATATCGGAAACATCCTTACTGTCCCAGCTAGTTACCTAGGTTATATGGCATTTATCGCATCTATCTAGGTCTCGACCCCGCTGCCGGCGCGGCCCGCCCCGGACTCGGCGATGCAGGTCCGGCCGGGCTCGCCCAGCTCGCGCAACAGGCGGCCGGCCGGAACTGGCGGGCTCGCGCGCCGGCCGCTTGGGTCCCCTGCGGTGCCGGCCGGCCGGCCGATGTGTGGAAAGCTAAATGACTGGAGCGCCTCTCAGGCGCGTAGGTTGCGGCGGACAAGGTCAAACCGGATACTTGGAACGCCCATCTTGACTGCCGTGCCCAGCTGAACAGCTTCCAGACATTATTCGTCAAAAACGGGAAACGTGGATGCGCGGTTCGGGGGAGATCGGCATAGATGCTATGCGCTGGGAGGCAGGGTGAGCGAGGGGAATCAGGTCGTGCCAGGCGGCTTCGCGCCTGGTTCGCGGATCGCCGGTTATCTGCTGGAAGAGCAGATCGGCCAGGGCGGCATGGCCGTGGTGTTCCGTGCGCACGACGAGCGCCTCGACCGGACGGTCGCGCTCAAGATCCTCGCCCCGGCACTCGCGGCTGACGAGGCGTTCAGGCAGCGGTTCATCAGGGAGTCGCGCGCTGCCGCCGCGGTCGACGACCCGCACATTATCCCGGTCTTCGAGGCCGGCGAGGCGAGCGGCGTGCTGTTCATCGCGATGCGGTTCGTCCGCGGCGGTGACGTCCGGTCACTGGTGGGACAGTTCGGCCCGCTGCCGCCCGGCCGGGTGGCTGAGATCACGTCGCAGGTGGCATCGGCGCTCGACGCCGCGCACGGCCGCGGCCTGGTGCACAGAGATGTCAAGCCGGCGAACATGCTGCTTGACGCGAGCTCCGGAGCTGGCCGGCCCGATCACGTCTACCTGTCGGACTTCGGGCTGAGCAAGGGCTCGCTGCAGGCCAGCGGGCTGACCGGAACGGGAACCTTCCTCGGCACGCTCGACTACATTTCTCCCGAGCAGATCGAGGGCAAGCCGGTCGACGGCCGGGCCGACGAGTACGCCCTGGCGTGCGCCGCGTTCGAGCTGCTGACCGGGACACCGCCGTTCCAGCGCGACGAGGCCATGGCGGTGATGTACGCGCAGCTGTCGGAGCCGCCGCCCGCCGTGACCGGCCGCAGGCCCGATCTTCCGGTCAGCGTCGACGCGGTATTCGCCAAGTCACTCGCCAAGGCGCCGGCTGATCGTTATCCAAACTGCCGTGAGTTCTCCGAGGCGCTGCGCGAGGCATTCGGGATCAGGCCGTACGACTCGGGCCCCGGCATCGTGCCGAGCGGGGAGCACCCGGCAACTCAGGTGGTCAGGCCCTCGGGCGGCGGCAGCGCCGGCGGGGCAGCCGGGACGGCCGCGGCAGCCGGGGCGGTCGGCTACACCGCGGGCGGTTTCCGCGGGCCGAGCGATCCCGGTGGCCAGGGTGCCTACGGCGGCCCCGCTCAGGGCGGCGGAACAGGCGGCCAGGGCTGGGACGGTCCTGGGGGTCCGAGCGGTCCGCCCGTGGGAGCCGCTTCGGGCGGCAGGGGCGGCTATGGCGCGGCCGAGACTCAGGTGGCGGGCGGCGGCGGCCAGCACACCTCACCCGACCTGACAGCGGCGCACTGGCAGCAGGGCGGTCAGGGCGGTGGTTACGGTGAGTACGGCGGCGGTCAGGGTGGCGGCGGCCGCCGGCCGTGGTGGCGCTCACCGTTCACGCTGGCCGCCGCGGTCGTCGTGCTGCTGGGCGGCGGAGGAGCCGCTTACTACGCCTCAAGCCACAAGAACAACAACAACACGCCGCCCGTCGTCACGGGAACCGTGCTCAAGCCGCCCGCGTGCAGCACGACGGCAGCGGCCGCGAAGCATCTGCCGGTGAAGGCCCCGCTGGTCTCGGCGAACGGGACTTTCGGGTCGGCGGTTAACCCGTTCGGCATCGCGGCCAGCCGCGACGGGAAGGCCGTCTTCCTGGTGACCGACACAGAACTTCGCATCTTCAAGACGGGCCCCGGCGGGACGCTCACCATCGACCGGTGGCAGTACCCGCTTGGCGGCAATCCCGGCGTTGCGACGTCCGTCGCCCTCACTCCCGACGGCAAGTACCTCCTCGTTGCCGCTAACAACGGAATCCAGGTTGTCAACGCTGCGGATGCCGAGGCCGGCGCCCAGAGCATCAACGTCGGCCAGCTGACCGTGCCGGGCTCGTCGCAGGACCGCCGCCCGATCGGCGTGGCCGTGACCCCGGACGGCAAGTTCGCCTTCGTCAGCCTGCAGTTCGGGAACAAGGTCGGCGTATTCGACCTGGCCCAGGCGCTGAGCAGCGGCTTCAGCAGTTCCGATTACCTCGGCTCGCTGAAGATCGGGCCCCAGCCAGTGGGCCTCACCGTCTCGCCTGACGGCAAGACCCTTTACGCGACCAGCTGGGTCACCAAGGAAGCGACGGTCCAGGGGTTCCTGAGCGTCATCGATGTCGGCCAGGCCACGGCAAAGGGCCAGCAGAAGTCAGCGATCGTCGCCCAGGTCAAGACCGGCTGCGCGCCCGCACGCGTCGCCGTAACCCCGGACGGCAAGACGGTCTGGGTCACCGCCCGGCAGAGCAACATCCTGCTCGGGTACTCGGCGTCGCGGCTGGCGAGCCAGCCGGGCAAGGCGCTGATCGCCAAGGTACAGGTCGGCCAGTGGCCGATCGGACTCGCGCTGGTCAATGGCGGCAGGCGGATCGTCATCGCCGACAACGACAACGTGAAGCCGCCGCAGCCGCAGAACGCGCACAACCTGGCGGTGGTGGATCCTGCCGCAGCGCTAGCGCAGAAGCCTGCGCTGCTCGGATACTTCAACAGCGGCCTGCAGCCGCGCGAGATGGCCCTATCTCCCGACGGGAAGTATCTCTACGTGACAGACCGTGGCTCGGCTCAGGTCCAGGTCGTCAAGCTGAGCACGCTTCCCTGATCCTTAAGCTCGCCGGCCGGACCGCAGCGGCAGCGAATCAAGCCCAAGACCGGAGGCGGTTGGTTTGTACACCTACCAGGCACCGAAGCGCTCGCGTGGCCGCAAGGCGCTGATCTGGGTCATCGTGATACTGGTTGTGCTCGTGGGCCTGGACTTCGGCGCGAAGGCCTTCGCCCAGGCGGAGGCAGCGACGCAGATCCAGAAGCAGGGCTTCCCGAAGAAGCCGAGCGTGTCGATTGCCGGGTTCCCGTTCCTCACCCAGGTCATCACCAGGAACTTCCACCAGATCACGATCAGCTCCTCGGACATCCCCGAGGGACCGATCAAGATCACCAGCCTCAATGTCGTGGCGCAGAACGTGAAGCTGAAGTCGAACTTCCAGTCGGGCACTGCGGGCCCGCTGAACGGCACGGTCCTGATCAGCCTGGGCGAGATCGGCGGGTTCCTGTCGGCCGCCGGGCCGCTGGCCGGCTTCCTCGGCGGTGGCTCAGGAGGCGGCCTGAAGATCGTCGCGGTCGGCAGCAGCGAATTGAAAGCCAACCTGAATCTGATCGGCGGGGCGGTCAATGCGAGCGCGGTCTGGCGGGTGACCTCCGCTGGGCCGAACGAGATCCAGTTGCACCTGGTCAGCAGCAACGGCCTGCCATCGCAGTTGCTCGATTCCGCCAGGAACGTCAAGATTCCGCTGAAGAGGCTGCCGGCCGGACTCAAGCTGACCGGGAAGCTCAGTTCGTCCTCTGGCGGGATCGTCGCGCACGTCTTCGCGCGGAGCCTGGCTTTCGGCGGCTAGCCGGGTCCGCGGCCGGCCATCGCCGGAGAGTGAGCCGGCCGCTCCCTCGTAGTGGCCGCATGCGTGTTCAATGAATCGAGACGCGGCTCTTAGTGGGTGTTGCAGCCGATCTGGGCCGCGTATTTCGCGAAGGGCAGCCGGTAGAGCCGAGCGGCGTCGGGATTGCTGAGCAGCAGGTCGAACTGCCAGCGGCTGTGCCGGTAGAACCAGTAATCGGTGAGCTGCTGGCCGCCGATCTCGTAGCGGACGAGCCAGGCCCCGCGAGGTCCTGGGGTCGCGCTTTCCACGTGTGCTGATCGGGGGGCTGTCGCGCACTCGGCGTGCCGTCTGATGTATTCAGCCCTGGTGATGATGGCCTGGCTGCGGTCGTCCCAGCGATCGTAGACCGGTCCGTCGTTGTTGTGGTCGTAGGCGTTGTTGAAGGCCTGCGCGATGCGGACCAGAGCGGCAGCGGTGCTGGGGTCCGGGCCGGGCCGCGGTGTTCCTGCGGTCGCTGGCGTTGTTCGCGACGCTGGGGCCTGGTGGCCGGCGGCGGAACATGCGGTCAGTGCAATGGTCAGAGCACAGGTTGCGGCCAGCTGGCGGCGCATCCGCCCTCCTTTGTGATCGCCCGGAGGCAGGTCGGGTTCCCGGACGGTTTCAGTCAGCCGTTCAGTAGCTCGTGGATTGTGCGGGCGGCCTTGTCTGGTTCGCGGTGCCCGCGGGCGGCCAGCCTGAGCTGGGTGATGATGATGCCGGTGCGCCAGACGTGCTCGAAACCCTCGGGGAGGGGACCGAGTGCCCGGTAGCCGGAGAGCATGTGCCTGCTGTCCTCGGGCGAGCGCCAGGACCGCACGTCGAGGGCGGAGTGGGACCGGTAGGCGTCGCCGAAGTCGATCAGCCCGGTGAACCGGCCGGTGCCTGGGTCGACGAAGCAGTGCTCGGGCCCGGGGTTGGAGTGCAGCGTGACCGGGAGCGTGCCGGCGGGCAAGCTCGCCAGAGCCTGGTCGGCGACGGCGCGGAGGTCGATCTCGGCTGCCCAGCGCGGATCGGCGGCGAGCGAGGCGATCAGCTGGTCGAACAGGGCTGAGATCCGGTCGTGAAGGCCGCCGGCGGACGCGTCACCGGGGATGAGCGCGGACGTCTCCATAGCGCTCTGGTCGACGTCGTGGACCCGCCGGAGCGTGGCGCCGAGCTCGGCGAGGACGGCGACGCGGGCGGCACCGAACAGCGACGTGCTCTCCAGGCAGACGCCGGGGATGCGGGTCATGAGGAGATACTCGACGTCGTCTTCGCGCCCGTAGCCCACGACGCGCGGCACCGGGAGATCGTCCTGGGCTGCCAGCTGGCCGAGAATGAACGCCTCCTTTTCCAGGCTCGTGCGGGGCCGGAGCTGCTGCGGCCGCTGAGTCTTGAACACGAGGTCGTCGTCGCACATGTAGGCGCGGGCCTCACCGCCGCTCTCGTCGACGAAGGTGACCTTCAGCAGCGATCCGGCGTGGCGCCGGGCGAGCTCGAGGACCCGGTCATCAGCCAGTATCGGATCGGGAGCATCGGGCTGGGAGTAGGTGTCGGTAATAATGATCATTCAGGCTCCTGGCTGCCGGATGAGGGCGGAGTGGTGATGGTGCGCGCCGGACCAGTCCCAGTGGGCCTCGTCGAGGGCGGCGAGGGCGGCGAACCTGCCGCCGGCGCTAAAGAGATCGCCGGGAGCGCCGTGCTCGACGATCCGGCCGGCTTCCATGACGATGACGCGGTCGGCGTCGCGGGCGGTGGAGATCCGGTGGGCGACGGTGAGGACGGCGCAGCCTCGTAGCCAGGCGGTGCGGTTGAGCGCTGACCGGAAGGCGGCGTCGCTCTCGTTGTCGACCGCGGCGGTGGCCTCGTCGAGGAGCAGCACCTCCGGCTCGGTGACGAGTGCGCGGGCGAGCGCGACGAGCTGGCGCTGCCCGGCGGACAAGACCACGCCGGCTCCTCCGCCGGAGCCGGCCGCGATGGTGTCGAGGCCGTCCGGCAGGGCGGTCATCAGGGGCTCGAGCCCGGTCAGCGCCAGTACCCGGCTGATCGCGTCGTCGCCGATCGCGGCATCGCCGAGGGTGAGGTTGTCGCGGAGCGACCCGGAGAAGAGCTGGACGTGCTGGGGGACCACCCCGATGATCCGGCGGCGCTCGTGCTCCCCGATGTGCCGGGGGCGGCGGCCTGCAACCCGGACCTCGCCGGCGGACGGGTCGTACAGGCCGCCCAGCAACGCCAGCAGCGTCGACTTGCCTGCCCCGGTGCGCCCGACGACGGCGACCTGCTCGCCGGGCCGGACCGCCAGGCTGACGTCGCGCAGGATGGGGTTCTGGTCGTCGTAGCCGAAGCTGACCCCGGACACGGCAATCCCGTCGCCGCGCCTCGCCCGGAGTTCGGCTGGCGGTGAGGCTTCAGGCGCGAGGTTCAGGACCTCGAATACGCGCTCCGCGCCCGCGAGCGCAGCCTGGACAGCGTTCCACTGGTCGCCCAGGGCGACGATGGGAGCGAAGAAGCCCTGGAACAGCAGCACGAAGGCGACGAGGGTGCCGAGGTTGACCCCGGCCGATCGGAACAGGCCGCCGGCGCCTACCCACAGCAGGGCGGCGATGGCCAGGGCTGAGAGCAGTCCGGTGACCGGGGTGAAGAAGGCGTTGAAGCGGACCGAGCCCTCCTGAGCGAGCAGTGTCTGGCGCAGCCCGGCGCGGAAGCGCGCCGCGAAGGCCGCCTCACGGCTGAACGCGCGGATGGTCTCGGAGCCGCCGACGGTCTCCGACAGCTGGGTGTTCAGGCCGCCGATCGCGACGCGGGTCGCCCGCTCGGCGTGGCGGACCCGAACCTGCAGCCACCGGCTGGCCAGCGCCAGGGGCGGGATCACCACGAGGGACACGGCGCTCAGCGGCGGGCTGATCGCCACCATGGCGGCGGCGACGGCGGCGAGGGAGGCGAGCTGCCCGACGAGAGTGGCGATCCCGTCGGTAAACAGCGTGTCGATGGTCTCGACATCGGATGTCGCCCGGCTGATGGTGTCCCCGAGGGGAGTGCGGTCATAGTAGGAAACGGGCAGCCGGGCGAGGTGGGCGAACAGCCGGACCCGGATCGCCGCGATCGCCCGCTGGGCGACGACAGCGGCCAGGTAGCTGTAGGAGTAGCCGAACGCGGCGACTGCCGCGACCGCCCCGAGGTACGCCAGGCCAGCCGCAACCAGGCCCGCGGCGTGGCCCGGGAGCAGGTTGTCGTTGACGACGTGGCGGATGATGAGCGGCGGCACCACCCCTGCGAGCGCGGCGCCGAGCACGCACAAGGCGACCAGCATGATCAGGCGGCGCCAGGGGCGGACCAGTTGCCAGACCTGCGGCCAGAACCGGGGCCGGGTGAGGCCATCCGGCGGTGTCGTGGCGGCCACCGGGGTGGTCGCGTTCACGGTGTCGCTCCGACGACGTCATCGAGTGCGTCCATGCGCGCCTGCGCGCGCGCGATCCGCGCATATAGCCCGCCCGCAGCAATCAGATCGGCGTGGCTGCCTTGCTCGCTGACGCGGCCTGCCTCGAAGACGACGACCAGATCTGCCAGCGGAAAGGCGGCGAGGCGGTGCGAGAACAGCAGGATCGTGGCCCGTTCCTGCTCCGGCGCTCCCGGTCCGAAGGCGTCGCGCAGGGCGGCGACGATCGCGGCCTCGGTGTGCACGTCGACAGCCGAGAAGGGATCGTCCAGTACGAGCAGGCCCGGCACCTGTCCGGCGGCAGCCAGGGCGCGGGCGAGGGCGATCCGCTGGCGCTGCCCGCCGGATACGCGGACCCCGAGCTCGCCGATCGGCGTGGCCATTCCCTCGGGCATGGCCGCGATGTCCTGGCCAAGGGCGGCGAACGCCACGGCCCGGCTCGCCGCCGGACTCGGGCCGCCGTCCGGGGAGGGGCTGGCCCACAGCGTGATGTTCTCGGCGACGGTGCCGGAGAATACCTGCGGCTCCTGTGCGAGGTAGCCGATTGTCGCGGCTCGCAGGGCGGGGTCGAGGCCTGCGGTGGGCTGGCCGGCGACCTGCACCATACCGGTGTCGGGCGGATACAGTCCGGCCGCCAGGCGGGCCAGGGCGCTCTTGCCGGACCCGACCGGCCCGGTCACGGCCACCAGCGCACCAGCTGGCACGTCCAGATCGATGTCGAGCACCGCCGGGGCGGGGGAGCCTGGATAGGCGAAGGTCGCCCGTGCGAACCGCACTCCCGCCGGGCCGGGCGCTCGTCTCGTCAGCTTCTCGGGCGGCCTGGTGCTGCCGGGGACATGGGCCGAGCGGAACGACGACCAGCGCGGCTCGGCGGCCGCCCGGAACGGGGCAGCGAGGAGCGGTTCGAGGCGGCGGTGAGCGGCGCCGGCTGCCTGCACCCGGTTGACCATCTGAGGGATCCGGGGCGCCCGCGTGACGAACCGCACGAACAGCGCAAGGAAAGCGACGAGGGCGCCGACCGACATCGCGCCCGCGATGACGCGCTCGCCGCCCAGCCAGACGATGAACACCACCCCAGCCGAGAGCATCGCGGTGTAGATGGCCGACAGCGCCTCGTCGAGGCGAATTGCAGCCAGTTCCGCGCGCGCCTGCACGTCGGCGAAGCGATGGACGCGTTCGGTTGCGGCCCCGGTCCGCCCGAAGAGGCGGAGCAGCCGGAGCGCTCCCAGCTGTTCGCGGAGCACGCCAGTGAGCTCGGCCTCCGACTCGCGGGCCTGGGTGGTCCGGTGCGCCACCACCCGCCCAGCGCGCTTGGCGAGCCACAGGGCGGTCGGGACCGGCGCCAGGGCGACCGCGGCGAGCGCAGGGTCATACAGGAACATCGTGGCCACCAGGGAGGCCGAGAACAGCAAGGTGTCCCAGGTCTCGACCATGACCTCGCCGACGCCTGTCCCGAGCACATCCACGTCGCCGATCACCCGGGCCATCACGTCGCCCACCGAAACCAGCGCCGACCGCTCCGTAGGCCAGCCGAGCACGCCTCGCAGGGCATCGCTCCGGACGCTGGCCACGAACCGGGTGCGGGCGACCCCGAGGTAGTAGCGCTTGGCGATCCTCGGCAGCTCGGTCGCCGCCGTTCCCCCCACGAACACCAGCGCCGCCAGGCCCGCCTGAGCCGGGGTGGCCCGGTGGCGCTCCACGGCGAGCACGACGTTGACCGCTCTGCCGAGCAGCACCGCCGGCAGCACGATGGCAACGTTCATGACGATGCCCCCGGCCGACCCGATCACGAGCAGGCCGGCCACCTGCCGGTAATAGGGCCGAAGCCTCCACAGGAACCGCGGGCGAGGGGTCTGTGCGTTCACGCTCAGCCTGGCTCCCGGCCCAGCAGCAGGGCCAGGCGGCGGTACTCGTACAGCCCGTCGAACATCGGACCGGTGATCGTCAGGATCTCCTCATCGCCGGCGACCATCGACAAGCCCCGGCAGATCACGTCCGGGCCGTGCGCCTCCGGAGCGCGGTCACGGTCATCGGCGAGATCGGCCTCATGCACGATGCGGTCCAGATCCCACAGCACCGGATCCACGAGACCGTGGCGGCGCAGGATCGTCTCGAAGCTGCAGTCTCCCCCGTGGTGAGACAGGTCGGCGCCGCGCATGTCGAAAGCGACAGCGTCGGCCGGAACCTCCGCCGGGTCCTCCACGAAGATGAACTCCGCGTCAGGGTCGATGTGACGGCGCACAAGCCAGGCGCAGGCCGCCCGGTCCACGTGACAGCCCTGCCGCGTGGACCACTTCACGGCACGGCCACTCTGGCCAGATCCTCAGCCGCGCGCCGGGCCCGCTCCCGGTCCGGCGGCGGAAAGAAATCGCGCCGCTCAATGCGGGACAGCTGTCGCCGCAGGCGTGCGGCCGTACGCCGCCGCACGCCGGCTGGCTCCAGCGCGGCCGCAGCAGCCTCGGTGATCACCAGCTCGTACTCGGCGCGGACCGCCTCCGCCATGCGGGCCGCGAAAAGTCGCTCGTCGCTCGCAGCGCCTGGTCGGCCGAGCCATACCGTGGCCTCGCCGCCCGCTTCGATTACCTCATCGGCCAGCCACTCGAGCTGCTCCTTTGTCCGCGCATCGGCCGGCAGGGCGACCAGGCCGTCAACGATCTGGACAATTCCCAGTCGCCGCAGCTTGCGCCACAACGTGATGCGCGGCGTCGATGGCACCCGCGGCAGCCGGTAGGCGAGGAGCACCCAGTCCAGCCGGTCGATCACGCTACTCACCGTAGGTGGTTTCAGAAGACGGTGCAACCGTGGTTACCGAACTTGAGATGGGGCACTCAGCAGGATAAACACGTCCGGGCAGGGGTCGGCTACCATGCACTAGTCTCCCGCCGGTGTAGCTCAGTAGGCAGAGCGGCCGTCTTGTAAACGGCAGGTCAGCGGTTCGATCCCGCTCACCGGCTCCAGGGCTCGCAGGTTTTGCTATAGCCCGGTCTCTACCAGCAGGTCGCCTTGGGACTGGCCGAAGGCGACGCACACCGTGGTGGAGGGGCAGGCGACCCGGTCCAGTTCGGCGGGTGGCCCGGAGCTGGCGGGCAGCGGCGCCTCGGCCGGTTTCCATGACGTGCCTGATTTGTTTTCCAGTAGCCCCTGATAGTTGCCGGAGGAGTCGCGGTAGAGGCCGACTCCCAGGCAGGAGGCCGCGGAGTGGCAGGCCACGGCATACAGCGGCGCGCTGGCGGGTGTCTGGGTATTGGCGGGCAGCGGAACCTTGGTTGCCTTCCATGATGTTCCCGACCCGGTGACCAGCGCCCCGCGGAAGTCGCCAGGCGAGTCGCTGTACGAGCTGGCGGCGACGCACCAGGTCGCGGACGGGCAGGCCACGGAAGATAGCCCGCTCGACAGGGCGCCCGCGGCGCCGGCGGGCAGCGGTGCCTCGGTTGCCTGCCACGAGGTTCCCCACCCGGTCAGGATCAGCCCGTCCGTGTTGCCGGATGAGTCGTTGTACTGGCCCACGA
>DATKQH010000170.1:0-96282 GCA_035532775.1 Streptosporangiaceae bacterium | reverse complement strand
TGTGTTGGCACTTATCGTTTGCGGCAACAGGATTTCCGAGGTCATCACCGCAACCCTCGGCCCGCTTCCCCTGGATCAACTACCGAAGTCGAAGCCAGTCACCCCCTATGCAGTTTTCCCTGATGATACTCACTGGCCGGCCGTCGGCAAGACCGACCTGGCCAGCGCTACATCAGCACAGATCACAACAGATGCCAGCCCGCCGGCATTCCCGCGGTAGCCCGGGCAGCGCACCGGCATTCCCCCAGGCAGCAAGAAACCCGATGGGCCGGACACGGATCGCGTCGTCCATCGGGCTGTCTGCCTGGCCTGCTCTGCTGACGGGATGAGAAACCCCTGCGGACGCTGGCGGTGGCCGAAGACGCGCCCGCAGGGGTTTGACCGGCAGGGTCGGGGCCGGTCCCAATGGCCCGGGCCTCCCCCGAGATGAGGCCCGGTTCTCATCACGACGGCTGGGCCGCAACCCCCCAAGCGGCAGACCAGCCTCATTATGTAAGACGCCGATGCGTTGCGGACTGGTTGCTCTCTGTGACGAATTTCCGCAACGATCTCGTCGGGACTCCCGAGTTAGGGGAACCTGGAGCCCCTAGTTAACCCCCGCCCGACCCGAGATTGCTCCGGGCCAGCGGCGCAGGCCCAGACTTAGGACCCCGCGGGAAGCCGCTCGGCGAACTGGCGGGCGATCCGCACGGCCGGGTCGAACGCCGCGGACCGCGAGAAGGCGATCACCGCGAACGCTACGTCACCGCGGAACCCGACGAACCAGATGGCGCGCACCCCGTGATGACCGGCCAGCGGAGCCGTGCCGACCTGCCCGTCCAGGGGCGTTCCCGGCAGGCGCGCTGCCCGAGCCGCGCCCGAGTTGACGGTATCGGCCATCAGTTCCTGCAGCTGACTGACGACCTGACTCTTCAGGGTCTTCAACTTAACCCGCGACGTCAGTGTGGGCCCTGACGGCGCGACGACCGACGGCTGATGCCAGGAACCTGACTCGACTACGCCCGCGGCAAGCGCCATGTCCAGCGGGCTGACCAGGACCGTCCCCGCGCCGATCGCGTCGGCGGCCTGCTCACCCTGGTCGTCAGGCTTCTGGATGCTGCCGGCGAACGGTGCCGGCCGGAGCGGCAGGCGCCAGTGGGCGCCGATGCCGAACTGCGCGGCGGCGGTGTAAAGGTCCGTCGGGTCGAGCCGCAGCGACAGCTGAGCGAAGGCGGTGCTACATGCGTGCGCGAAGACGTCACTCAACTTCGGATTGCCGAGCCTCGGCACGGCAGGAACGTTCGTATAGCTCTGTCCGCCCATCGAGAATGGTCGTGTCCAGCACGGGATGGGCGAATTCGGACTGAGTGTCGGATACTTGGCCAGCAGCGCTGCGGCCGGCACGATGGTAAACGCCTGGCCGGGCTGATACTGGCCGCCCAGCGGATCTACTGCGGGCATTCCGTCGGCCTGGTGCTCGGCGACGGCCAGTATCTGGCCGGTACTCGCCCGGACGGCGACCACCGCACCCGAGAGGCCAAAGCCGGCGAGCGCGCGCTGCGCGGCCCGCTGAACTCCGCCGTCGATGGTGGTCCGCACCGAGGTTCCGGCCCGGCCCGGCCAGCTCTTCAGCACGGCGACCCGGCGGCCCGCCGCGTTCTGCACGACCACCTTGGTGGTCGGCGTTCCGGCCAGCGATGCCTGGTACGCCTGCTCCAGGCCGGACAGGCCGACCGTGGTACCGGGCCGGTACGGTTCACCGTCCTGCACAAGTTCCTTGGCCGCCTCGGTTCCGACCTGGCCGGTGATGGCGGGCACGGCGCTGCGGAACAGTCGCGTGGTCACCACCTTGTGCGTCAGGTTCGGTACTTTCCCCAGGGCCGCGCTGAGCCGGGCGAACTTGCGCGGAGCCAGCTGGATGAGTTCCAGGAACGTGTTCGGCGGCGCGGCCCGGATCTGGCCGACCATCTGATCGGCTTCTGAGCGGGCCAGCCCAGTCACCTTGGCCAGTTTCGTGGCCGTCGCGATCGGGTTGGCGACCCGGTCGGGCCTGACCCCGACCTCGACCGCGGGCGACAGCAGGATCAGCGGCTGGCCGGCGGAGTCGAGCAGCGGCTTACGCGGCGGGACGGTGGTGAGAACGGCCAGCCGGTCGCCGGGGCCGAGGCCCGGCACGATCACCGACGGCGACCACACCACGAGCCAGCCGATGCCGTGCCGGCGGAGCGTGAAGTGACCGGGGTAGGTCCACGGTCGTCCGCCACGGCCCAGATCGATCGACGCGTGGAAGTAGGCGCTCGCGGTATTTCCGTGCACGCTGATCCGGCCCATGGCGAGTGAGAGATCCTCGGCGCCCAGCTGGCTGTACGCGTTCCTCAGTGCACGCGCCACGACGACGGGCTGGCCGGTGGTCAGGGCTCCGGCGGCAGCGTAGTTACCGGACTCCCAGGCCAGCAGGAAGTTCTTGACACCGGCGGCGACCGAGGGATCGGACTGGCCGACACCGGTCACGCCCGCGATGATCACCACGGCTGCCGCGCAGAGCAGCGACGCGGCGCGGATCATCGTGCTTCGTGACCGGCCGCGTGGTTTCCTCGGCCCGCCGGCCGGATCTGGCCGGACTGGCGGCTTGCGTCTCGCTGGCCTCGAACCCCCGGAGCCGGCGAGCTCGGCCGGGACTCCGTCCTGGGTCATCGCCGGCCGGAACTCGGGCTGGCCCGCTGGCCCTGGCATGAAGCCAGCCTGGCTCGGCGCCCCTGGCATGCTGGCGGCGAATCCGTCCCGGCCCGCGGGCGAGGGCGGGGGCGGGGGCGGTGCGGCGTAGCCGTCCGGGCTCGCGGGCGGGGCAGCGAATCCGTCCCGGCTCGCGGGCGGTGCAGCAAACCCGTCCGCCCTGGCCGGTCCCGGCCCGAACCCAGCCTGGCGGTCAGGTCCTGACCCGAATCCGGAACCGCCGTCGGATCCCGGACCGACGCTCTCCTCGTCGGACTCGGGCAGGTTCAGGGACTGCGCGCCAGAACTCGCCGCATCCGGGCTGGATCTCTCCGCCCGATGCCTGGCTGAGTGAGCTCCCCGCCTAGCCATGCCGGCCATCAGTCGCCATTGTGCTACCTTCGGCGCCGCATGGCACGCTCGACCTCCCGCGTGGCGTCCCGGCGTGCCAATTCTTGCCGCTTGTCGTACGTTCGCCGACCTCGCGCCAGCGCCAGCTCGATCTTGGCCTTCCCGTCGGAGAAGTACAACGACAACGGGATGAGCGTCAGCCCGCCCTCGGCCGTCGAACGCGCCAGCCGGTCGATCTCCTTGCGATGCAGCAGCAGCTTGCGGATCCGGCGCGGCTCGTGATTAGTCCAGGTGCCCTGCGTGTACTCCGGAATGTGCACCCCGTGGAGCCAGACCTCGCCGTCGCTGATCTGGGCAAACCCTTCGGTCAGCGTAGCCCGCCCGGCGCGCAGCGACTTGACCTCAGTACCGGTCAGCATGATGCCCGCCTCGACCACGTCCTCGATCGTGTAGTCGTGCCGAGCCCGCCGATTGCTGGCGATGATCTTCCTGCCCTGCTGTGCCTTGCCTGACTGTGCCTTCTTACCTTGCGTCGCCGCCACGGTATAAGTCTGACCCCTCAGACCCTCAGGTATCGCCGGAGCGTCAGGAACGAGGTCGTGCCGCACAGCAGCAGGCCTATCGCCATCGTCACGAGCACGACCTCGACGAGGTCACCGACGGTCAGCTGGGCATGGAAGGGGAAGTAATTCTGCAGCCCGTCGAGCCCGGCCTTCGCGCCGACCAGCAGCGCGACCGCGACCAGCCAGCCGAACAGGCCGGCGATCATCCCTTCGACCAGGAACGGAAGCTGGACGTAGAAGTTGGACGCGCCGACCAGTCGCATGATCGCCGTCTCCCGGCGCCGGTTGAACGCCGACAGCCTGATCGTGTTGGCGACCAGCAGGATCGCCGCGATGATCAGGATGATCGCCACCACGATGACCGCGTTCCTGGCGCCGTCGAGCAGCTTGTAGAAGTTCGTCAGGATCGACGAGTCGTTGCCCACCGAGTCCACGCCGGGCATGCCGGTGACGGCCGCGGTCACCGGGCCGGCGTCCGACTGCGCGTTCTTCAGCTTCACCTGGAACGAGGCGGGGATGTCACCGGGCTGCACGGAGTCGATGAATACCGGGTCGTACGCGAATTCCTTCCTGAACTGCGCGAGATTGGCTGCCTGACTCTGGTGCGTGACGTCGACCACCTGGGGCAGATTGTTCAGCGTCGTGGCGATCTGGGCGGTCTGAGCAGCGGTCGCCGGGCCGTTCTTCGTGCACTGCGGGCTGAGCGGATTGTTGTCGCACAGGTAGATCGAGAGCTGCACCTTGCTCTGCCACAAGGCCCTGGTGTGATCGACCTGCCTGACGAAGAGCAGGCCCGTGCCGAGCAGCGAGAGGCTGATCGCGACGACCACGATGAGAGCGACCGTCATGGTGAGGTTCCGCCTGAGGCCGACCCACACCTCGCCGAAAACGAACTGCGCACGCATGTAGCTGATCCCTTGGTTGTCCTCGCTCGGCCGGCTGATGCCGGCCTGTCCGAACGCCTAGCCCTAGTAGGCCTGACCGTAGACGCCGCGCGACTGGTCGCGCACGACCTTGCCGTACTCAAGCTCGATGACGCGCTTCCGCATGGAGTCCACGATCGCGGCGTCGTGCGTGGCCATCATGACCGTGGTACCGGTCCTGTTGATCCGGTCGAGGACCTTCATGATCCCGATCGAGGTCGCCGGGTCGATGTTCCCGGTGGGCTCGTCGGCCAGCAGGATCATCGGGCGGTTGACGAACGCCCTGGCCATCGCCACGCGCTGCTGCTCACCGCCGGACAGCTCGTCGGGCATCCGGTCGCCCTTGCCCTCGAGCCCGACGAGATCGATGACCTCGGGCACCACCTTGCGGATGAATCGGCGCGGCTTGCCAATGACCTCGAGCGCGAATGCGATGTTCTGATAAACGTTCTTGCCGGGAAGCAGCCGGAAGTCCTGGAAAACGCAGCCAATTCTGCGCCGCAGCTGAGGCACCTTCCAGTTCGTGAGGCGGGCGAGGTCCCGGCCGGCCACGTAGATTCGTCCGTCGGTCGGCCGCTCCTCGCGGAGGATCAGGCGGAGGAAGGTCGACTTGCCCGACCCCGACGGCCCGACCAGGAAGACGAACTCGCCCTTCTCCACGTCGAGGTTGACGCTCTCTAGGGCGGGTCGGCTCTGATTCGGGTACGTCTTGGTGACGCTTTCGAAGTGAATCACAGGCCCATCACAACGCTCGATAATGAAGACGTACCGAGCCGCTACGGCGCCCCGGTTTGATCACGGGACAGTCTAGGGGGGAAACTGGGCTGGAACGTCCAACTTGTCGAACTGAGCGGTCGGCACGTCCCAGGAGGGACCCACATGAGCTGCGAGCACCTGATCTGCGCCCAGTGCGCCGGCCCGGTCGCAGAGGCCCGCTGCCCGGTGTGCCGCGCGGCCAAGTCTGACCTGCACCATCACATCCACGGCATCAGCATTCCGTACGCGGTCCTGCTGCTGCTGCTTGCTCTCGCGGTGGCTATCGCCGTGCAGCACCTCGCCCGCTGACGCCGCACCAGCGGGGTCAGCTGTGGTTATAGTCCCTGCTTGCGCATCCAGCGGATCTCGGCCTCGATGAAGTCGTCGATCTCGCCGTCCATCACGGCCGTCGTGTTCCCCGTCTCGTAGCCGGTCCGCAGGTCCTTGATGTTCTGGTACGGGTGCAGCACGTAGTTGCGGATCTGGGTGCCCCAGCTGCGGCCGCCGTCCCCCCGCAGCTCGTTCATCTTGGCCGCCTGCTCCTCGCGCTTGCGCTCGAGCAGCTTGGCCTGGAGCACGGCCATCGCGCTCGCCCGGTTCTGGATCTGGCTCCGCTCGTTCTGGCAGGAGACCACGATCCCGGTCGGCAGGTGCGTGATCCGCACGGCGGAGTCGGTCGTGTTCACGCCCTGGCCGCCCGGCCCGCTCGACCGGTAGACGTCGACGCGCAGCTCGTCGTCGGAAATATCGATGTGGTCGGCCTGCTGGACCACCGGGATGACGTCGACCCCGGCGAACGAGGTCTGCCTGCGGCCCTGGTTGTCGTACTTGGAGATCCTGACCATCCGGTGCGTGCCGTGCTCGCCGCGGAGCGTGCCGTAGGCGTATGGGGCCTTGACCGCGAAGGTGGTCGACTTGATCCCGGCTTCTTCCGCGTATGAGGTGTCGTAGACCTCGGTCGGGTAACCGTGACGCTCGGCCCAGCGCAGGTAGATCCGCTGCAGCCCCTCGGCCCAGTCGGCCGCGTCGGCACCCCCCGCCTGAGCGTTGATGGTGATCAGCGCCTCGCGGGAGTCGTACTCGCCCGACAGGAGCGTGCGGATTTCTAGTTGATCAATCTGACCCTTAACCGCGGTGAGCTCGCGAAGCGCCTCCTGCATCGTCGGCTCGTCATGCTCGCTCTCGGCCAACTCGAACATCACCGCCAGGTCGTCCAGCCTGTTGTGCAGGACGTCCAGCCTGGAGAGCTCGGCATCGAGGTAGGACAGCCGCCTCGTCACGGCCTGCGCGTTCTCCTGGTCCTCCCAGAGCCTGGGATCGGCCGACCGCTCGCGCAGATCGTCGGCCTCCTTCCGCATGCCGTCCGGGTTAAGGACGGCCTCGATACTGGCGAGCTTTGACGACAGCTCCGCTAGCTCGCTCACATGATCGATTGCCATGGCCGAAGCCTACGCGAAACTGCCCCAGCCTCCGATTCCGCTCGCTGCGTTCCGAAGCGCCGGGCGGCGCTCAGGCAGGCAGCGTGCTCGTCGCGACGAGCGTCCGGATCGCTCTGACGGCGACCGACAGGGTCGCCACGTTGAACGAGTCGCTCTCCCAGATCTCGACCAGCGTCTGCGCGGCCCGGCTCACCACCGGCTCGTTCCTCGCCACCCAGGCGGCCAGCCGCTGCTCGGGCGTTCCCGCCTCGGTGACGGTCAGCACGTCCCTGGCCAGCGCCGCGTGGGCGTTGTACAGGTCGTCCCGCAAGGCTCCCCTGGCCATCGTGCTCCACCGGTCGTCCCGTGGCAGGGCGGTGATCCGGTCGCGCAGCCTGGTGATCTGCAGCCGGTCAGCCAGGTCGAAGTAGACCTCGGCGGTCTCCTCGACCGGGCAGCCGGTCCTCGACGCGGTCTCGACGATGTCGAAGGCCGAGTAGGCGGGGACCATCGCGGCCACCCGGTCGGCCAGGCTGTCCGGGAAGCCGCGGCTGGCGAACGCCTCCCGGCGCTCCTCGAAGCTGCTCATGTCGAGCCCGGCCAGCATCTTCGGCAGCCCGCCAGCGACGGTCAGCACGGCCCCGGCGAAGAAGTCGATCGTCACCTGGATGTCGAACGGCGGCCGCCGGAAATGCAGCAGCCACCGGGTCGCCCGCTCGGTCAGCTTCCGGCCCTCGAGCAGGGCGAGGATCTGGGCCGACGTGTCGACCTCGCCGTCCAGCGCCTTCAGCTGGCTCCAGAAGCCGGTCATGTCGAAGACCTCGCGGGCGACCAGCCACGCCTCGGTGATGTGCGGCGCCGAGGCGCCCGTTTCCTCGTTCAGCCGGAACGCGAACGTGATGCCCGACCTGTCCACCATGTCGTTGACGACCTCGGTCGTGATGACCTCCCGGTGCAGGCGGTGCGCCGTCATCCGGTCCGTGAACCGCTCGCGCAGCGGGACCGGGAAGTAGCCGGTGAGCACGCGGCGCAGGTACGGGTCGTCCGGGACGTCGGATGCCAGTACTTCCTGGCCGGCCGCGATCTTGGTGTGCGCGAGCAGCACCGAGAACTCGGGCAGCGCCAGCCCCCGGCTCGTCGACCGGCGCTCGGCGATATCCTTGTCGGCGGGCAGGACGTCCAGACGGCGCCGGATCCGCCCCTCGCGCTCCAGTTTCCTGATGTACCTGGCGTGCACGTGCAGCATCTGCGGTGCCTGGGCGCGCGCGGCGGCGAGCGCGCGGTTCTGGTGATAGTTGTGGCTGAGGACGAGCCTGCCGACCTCGTCGGTCATCGTCTGGAGCAGGGCATCTCGGTCGGCCGTGGTCATCTGACCGTCCCTGACCACCTCGTCGAGCAGGATCTTGATGTTCACCTCGTGGTCCGAGGTGTCCACGCCCGCCGAGTTGTCGATGAAGTCGGTGTTGACCAGGCCGCCGCCGAGCGCGTACTCGATCCTGGCCTCCTGGGTGAGCCCGAGGTTCCCGCCTTCTCCGATCACCCTGGCCCGCACCTGCGAGGCGTCCACGCGGACCGCGTCGTTGGTCCGGTCACCAGCGTCGGCATGGACCTGGCTGGTGGCCTTCACGTACGTGCCGATGCCGCCGTTCCAGAGCAGGTCGACCGGGACGGCGAGAATCGCGGAGATCAGCTGGTCGGGCGAGAGCGCGGCCGTGCCGTCCTCGAGCCCGAGCACGGCGCGAGCCTGCGGCGAGATAGGAACAGACTTCGCCGAGCGCGGCCAGATTCCGCCGCCACCGGAGATGAGGCCCTTGTCATAGTCATCCCACGACGACCTCGGCAGGTCGAACAGGCGCCGCCGCTCCGCGAAGCTGATCGTCGGATCCGGGTCGGGGTCGATGAAGACGTGCCGGTGGTCGAACGCCGCCACCAGCTTGATGTGCTCGGACAGCAGCATCCCGTTGCCGAAGACGTCGCCCGACATGTCGCCGATCCCGGCGACGGTGAAGTCCGTCTGGCTGATGTCGATGCCGAGGGTCTGGAAATGGAACGTGACCGACTCCCACGCGCCGCGCGCCGTGATGCCCATCTTCTTGTGGTCATAGCCGGCCGACCCGCCAGAGGCGAACGCGTCGCCGAGCCAGAAACCACGGCTCAGCGCGATCTCGTTGGCCGTGTCGGAGAACGTCGCCGTGCCCTTGTCGGCCGCGACCACCAGGTACGGGTCGTCGCCGTCGTGCCTGACGACCCGGTCCGGCGGGATGACCTGGCCGGCCTTCAGGTTGTCCGTGACGTCCAGCATGGCGCTGATGAACATCCGGTAGCTGGCGAGTACCTCGCCCTGGTAGGCCTCGCGGTCGGCCGGGTCAGGCAGCTGCTTGCAGACGAAGCCGCCCTTGGCACCGGACGGCACGATGACCGAGTTCTTGACCTCCTGCGCCTTGGCCAGCCCGAGGATCTCGGTGCGGAAGTCCTCTCGCCGGTCCGACCAGCGCAGCCCGCCGCGGGCGACGTTGGCGAACCGCAGGTGCACGCCCTCGAACCGAGGCGAGTACACGAACAGCTCGAACTTCGGCCGCGGCGCCGGCAGGTCAGGCACGAGCGCGTCGTCGAGCTTGAAGACCAGGTACGGCGCCCGCTCGCCCGACCCGGACTGGCCGCCGAAGTAGTTGGTCCGCAGCGTGGCCCTGATCAGGCCCAGGTAGGCGCGCAGGATTCGGTCCTCGTCGAGGCTGGCGACATCGTCAAGCTCGCCCCTGATCTCCTCGACCAGCGCCTCGCTCCGCTCGATCTGGCCGCTCTGCCGGTCCGGGTCGAACCTGGACTCGAAGAGCCTGATCAGCTGGCGGGCGATCACCGGATTCGACCGCAGGACGCGCGCGATATAACCAGAGCTGAACGTGGTCCCCGCCTGCTGCAGGAACCTGGCGTAGGCGCGGAGTACCACGACCTGACGCCAGGTCAGGCCCGCGTCGAGGACCAGAGCGTTGAATTCGTCGTCATCGATCTCGCCGTTCCACAGCGCGGAGAGCGCCCCCTCGAGCTGCCCGGCGACCGACGCGAGCGACACCTGTGGCACCTGGGTCGGCCGGACGCCGCGGCCGGACGCGGCGGCGCCCTCGCGGCGGAGCCCGAAATCATAGATCCAGAACGGCTGGGGGCCGGGAAACTCGTACGGATGCTCGTCGACCACCTCGACGCCCATGTGCTGCAGCCGCGGCAGCACGTCAGTCAGCGTGATCGGCGACCCGATCCGGTGGATGGTCAGCCGCCAGACCCGCCGCTTCGTGCCTTCGCTGTCCCGGTCGCTGGCCTGCGCCTGGTCAGCCCGGACGGCGGCACCGGCCGGGCTCGCCGGGTTGGCCATGCCGGTCAGGCCGGCGGCCTCCAGAGCCGCCTGCTCATGCTCGACCGGCACGCCGCCCACATAGCCGGCGGACTCCCACATCTCGAACGAGACGTCCAGGCCCGACTCGTGCATCTGCTGGATCTTGGCCAGGTCGGAGATGGCGGCAGCGGCCGGCACGTCGGCCTTGTAGGTGTCGGAGATCGAGTCGGCGAACTCGGCGAGCAGTGCGCGGCCCGGCCCTTCGCCGAGCTGGGCGACGGCCTCACGCACCAGGTCGTCATCCCACGACCTGACGGCCGCGGCGATCGCATGCTCCAGGGTGGCAACGTCGGCATCGGCCAGGTTCCGGCCGCGCTCGGCCCGCACGACGATGTGCAGCCTGGCGATCGGGCCCTCGTCGACGACCGCGCTGTAGTCGATCTGCGCGCCGCCGAGCACCCGCCGCAGGATCTCCTGGACCGCGACCCTGACCTTGGTGTTGTACCGGTCCCTGGACAGGTAGATCAGGCACGAGACATACCGGCCGTAGATGTCCTTGCGCAGGAACAGCCTGGTCTGCATGCGCTCGCGCAGCCGGAGCACCTCACTGGCCACGTCGGCCAGCTCGTCTACCGGGGTCTGGAACAGCTCCTCGCGGGGGTAGACCTCCATGAACTCGGCGAGGTCCCGGCCGTCGTGGCTGTCGGCGGAGATTCCGCTTGCCTCGTACACCTCGGTCAGCTTGCGGCGCAGGATCGGGATCCTGGTGATGCTGTCCGTGTACGCCATGTGCGTGTACAGCCCGAGGAAACGCCACTCGCCGATGACCTTGCCGTCCGCGGACAGCCGCTTGATCCCGACGTAGTCCAGGTAGCTGGGCCGGTGGACGGTCGCGCGGGAGTTCGCCTTCGTCATGATCAGCCGGTGGCTCGGATCGGTGGCGATCTCCCGGGCCTGCTCCGACAGTGCGGACAGCGGGGTGGACTTGGGCTTGTCGTGCCGCAAGATGCCCAGGCCGGTTCCCGGCACGCCGCGCAGGGCCGGCCCGTCGGCTTCAGGGACGATGTCGTACTCCCGGTAGCCGAGGAACGTGAAATGAGCGTCGACCAGCCAGCGGAGCAGTGATTCGATCTCCGCCGCCGACTCGGCGGGGCTGGCGGGAACGACCCAGCCCGCCGACTTCGGGCCACCGCCGGTGCGCGATCCGGGGACCGCCCACGCTCCGGTCAGCTCCGCCGATCCGCCGGTCGGCTGCTGGCCCAGGCCGGCCCTGGCGGCGGCGAGCTCGTCGGCGATCCGCAGCGCCGTCGCCCGCATCTTCGGGTAGTCCTCGACGGCCATCCGCACGTCGCTGAGTGCCTGCTCCAGGTCGGCCGCGATGGCTTCGCCCTTGCCGGCGGGCAGCTTGCCGACCTCGATGTGCGACCACGACTCCGCGATCCGGTCGGGCGCGCCGTCGCTGCCGGGAACCCCCGGCCGGTCGGCCGGGCGCACGGACTCGACCGGACGGACAACCTCGCGCAGCGAGCCGGTCACGTCCCTGCGGACGGCCAGCTGCGGGTGGACGACGAGCTCGGCGGCCACGCCGTGGGCGGCCAGCGTCATCGTGATGGTGTCGACCAGGAACGGCATGTCGTCGGTGACCACGTCGATCACGTCCCGGCCGGCCAGCAGCGTCGCATCGGCGCCCGCCCTGACCCGGACGACGGCCCGGCCCTGCGGCCGACGCGCCGCCAGCTCGGCGTGCTCCGCCGCGACCGATCCGACCCGTTTCGGCCCGGCCGCCATCAGATCCGATGAGTTGACGTGCCGGTAGTAGCCGTGCAGGTACTTGTCGCGGTTGCCGACCTTGGCACCTTCGCTGAGCTCGGCCGCCGCCTCGGTTAGCAGCGCCTGCCTGGCGGCGCTCTGGTGCTCCGACATCAGTCCCACTCCTTCGTGGATCCAGGGGGCGTTTCGTGGAAACACCCCCCTACAGCTTGTCCCGAAGTTCCCAAAGCAACGGGTAGTAACGCAACGGCACCCGGCGATGCAGGTAGGGAGCGCCGGTCGAGCCGCCCGTTCCTGACTTCGTGCCGATCTGGCGCTCGACCATCTGCACGTGGCGTGCCCGCCACATCGCCGCCACCTCGTCGTGGCTGAGCAGTCCCTCCGCGAGCTGCCACAGGTCGTCGTAAGCGTCCCGGTCCCTGGCGATGGCCAGCAGGGACTCGCTGATCCGCTCGTCTGAGCTCACGTCCAGCCCGCGGCGGGCGACCAGGCCCAGGTAGGAGTCCCACAGCGATGGCTCGGCCAGGCGGCGTGACAGCCGATCGCGCTCCGAGTCGGTCAGATTGCGGAATCGCGCCACAAACCGATGGTCCTTGGCTCCGGACAGGAACTCAAGCTCTCTGAACTGGACGGACTGCAATCCGCTGGCCGGCGCCAGTGTCGACCGGAACTGCAGGAAGTCCTGCGGCGTCATGGTCTCGATCACGTCGACCTGGCTGACCAGCAGCCGCTCGATGACCTGCGCGCGCTGCATCAGGTGCCTGGCACGCCAGGTCTGGTCGGTTGCCATCGCGTCGCGGGCCGCGACAAGCTCGTGCAGCAGCTGCTGGAACCACAGCTCGTAGACCTGGTGGACGGTGATGAACAGCAGCTCGTCATGAGCCGGCGGATCGGCCAGCGGCACTTGCTGGTCAAGCAGGTCGGGCAGGCGCAGGTAGGTGCCATAGGTGAGCCGGCCGCCCTCCTCGCCGAAGCTCCGCCCGGGATGCGCCGCCACTACGCGCCGTCTCCCTCGTGACCTCCTGGCGCGAAATACGCCAGCACATCGGGGTTGGCCAGCGAATCGCGGTCGGCCGCCTCGCTGACCGGAGTGCCGGTGAGGATCTTGCGCACGGGGACCTCGAGTTTCTTGCCGGACAGCGTCCGTGGCACGCCGGGAACCTGGTGCATCTCGTCCGGCACGTGCCGGGGTGACAGCGCGGAGCGCAGCACGGACCGGATCTTGCTCCTCAGGTCGTCGTCCAGGCTCGCCCCCGGCGCGAGCACCAGGTAGAGCACGAGCCTGCCTTCTCTGCCCAGCGTGCCGGTGTCGATCACGAGGCTGTCGGTGACCTCGGGCAGCTCCTCCACGATGCGGTAGAACTCGCTGGTCCCCATCCGGACACCGCCCCGGTTCAAGGTGGCGTCGGACCGGCCATAGATAACGCAGCCGCCATCGGGCAGGTTCATGATCCAGTCGCCGTGCCGCCAGATCCCCGGATAGTGCGCGAAATAGCTGGCCGCGTACCGTTCGCCGCCCTTGTCGCCCCAGAACATGACCGGCATCGACGGCATGGGCACCGTGAGCACCAGCTCGCCGACCTCGCCGACCACGGCCTTGCCGTCGGCATTGAACGCCTCGACCTTCGCGCCGAGGCACGGCCCGGCGATGATCCCGCTCCGCACCGGCAGAAGCGGACACGGACCCACAAACCCGGTGCACATATCGGTCCCCCCCGAAAACGATCCCAGCACAAAGGAACATCGATGGACCGTTGATGTCGCTATAGCAGCATCAACGGTCCATCGATGTGGTCCATCGGGCGGCGCGACGGCGGCGTAGACCCAGTCGAAGCCTTCGGGGGGCAGTGGCGACCCGGTCGAGCCGACGCCGCGGAGCCTGGACAGGTCAAGCTCGGCGGCGGGCCGCAGGTCAGCCTTCATGCAGGTCACTAGGTACGGCGCGCCCGTTCCGAAATAGGTCACGCCGATGTCGGCAGCCAGCCGCCAGAGCGCGTCCGTGCCCGGATGGACGGCGCTTCCGTCGTAGGCGACCACCGTCGCCCCGGCCAGCAGGCCGCCCATCAGGTAGTTCCACATCATCCAGCCGGTCGTGGTGTACCAGAAGAACACGTCATCGGGACCAAGGTCCTGGTGCAGGCACAGCGCCTTCAGGTGCTCGAGCACGATGCCGCCGTGGCCGTGCACGATCGGCTTCGGCAGGCCGGTCGTACCGGAGGAGTAGAGCACCCACAAGGGGTGCTCGAACGGCACGTCGTCGAACTGCGTGCGCAGGGTCCGGCCGGCGCCGTCCGGCGGCCCGGCCGACCCGCTCAGGTCATCCCCGGCCAGGTCATCCCCGGCCAGGTCACCGAGGGCGTCCCAGGCGACGGTCGGCACCGGCAGGGCGGGATGGCTGGCCGCGGTCCCGGCGTAGTCGACCATGATCACGCTGCTCAGGCCGGGCAGGGCGGCCGTGATCGAGGCGACCTCCTGCTGCCGGTCGAACATCTTCCCGCCATAGACGTAGCCGTCGACGGCGATCAGCACCTTCGGCGTCACCTGAGCGAAGCGGTCGATCACGGCAGGCGCGCCGAAGTCGGGCGAGCACGAGGTCCAGATCGCGCCCAGGCTGGCGGACGCGAGCAGGCCGATCAGCGCCTGCGGCGAGTTCGGCAGGTAGGCGGCGACCCGGTCGCCGCGCTGCACGCCGAGGGCGATCAGCGCCGCCCGCACCGTCGCGACCTGCTCGTCTAGCTCGCAGTAGCTGATGCTGCCCTGGTGACCGGCCTCGGACCGGTAGATGATGGCCGTTCGGTCCGGGTCCGTGCTGGCCGCCCGGAGCGCGTTCCGCGAATAGTTGAGCGTCGATCCGGAGAACCAGGTGACCGCCGGCATCGGGCCACCTGAGAGCACCGGGCCGTCGCCGCGGCTGCCCAGTACGCCGAAGTAGTCCCAGATCGATGACCAGAACTCGGCCGGCTCGGCAACGGACCACTGCCACAGCGGGAGGTAGCTGCCGTCGGTCCGCACGCCGCCCCTCGCGGCCAGCCAGCGTGCGTAGTCGGTGATCCTGGCCCGCTCGATATCCGCGCCGGTCGGCGTCGACAGAATCACGCCGTAGCCACGTCCGGCGGGCAGATCCTGGTCATCAGTCATCGCGTGTTCCCGCCCCACTTCACCGCCCCTGATCGGTTGACTGGACGTTTATACCAGTATGAATTTCCTGACCGGACCCGCAGCCGGGTGCCGCGGCCCGGGAGAAGCCGCAGCATGCGGCGGCGCACCCGGGAGACCACACCCCAGGACGACGTGCGAAGCCGCGCCACGATCAGCCAACCCGCCGATCATCCCGCTGATACCGGCGCAGCGCCACCAGGGCCCAGATCGCCTCGACCGCGCCGAACGGCCAGGCGCCTGACAGGAACCCGTAGCTGCTCGCCAGCAGGCAGCCGGCCGCGAACGCCAGCACGAAGCGCGGATGCCGCCCTTCGAGCCCGTACATGGTCATCATGAAGGTCAGCGCGAGCACGCCGTAGGTGGTCAGCGCCCAGCCGCTCACCGGCCGATCGCCGCCACCACCCGCGACGTATCCGACAGGTCGGCGAGGACAGGGTCGGCTCCGGCGTCCCGCAGTTCGCTCACCCTGGACCGGCCGGTCGCCACGCCGACGCAGCGGATGCCGCCGACCTTCGCCGCGACCACGTCCCTGACCGAGTCGGCCACATAGACGGCGCCGCCCGGACTGAGCTGAACGCCGTACTTCTCGGCCCCCATCGCCAGCGAGCGCAGGATCTGAGTTCCCTTCGGGTAGACGTCGGACCCGAAGCCGCCGATGCCGAGGTCCAGGTACCTGTCCAGGTCGAAGGCGTGCAGCTTGTGCACGGCGTTCTGCCGGATCGTGCCGGTGAGCACGGTCTGGATCACGTGCGGCAGCCGAGACGTGGCAGCGAGTGCCTCCCGGGCGCCGGGCAGCGCCCGGCCCTGCTTGGCAAGCAGGTCAGTGCGGGCGGAGAAGGCCGTGGCAAGCTCGGCCGCGTACCGCGTGAGCAGGTCGTTGTCCTCCGTCTGGCCCATGCCGGGCAGCGCCTCGTTGAGGGCGAGCGACTCGAAGAAGATCTCTGAGTCGCTCGCCCCGGCCAGCTGCGGCAGCGCGACAAGCGGGCGGCCGGTTACCCGCCTGAAGGCCTCCGCGTAGGCGTCGCGGGAGATCCTGGCGACGTCTACCAGAGTGAGATCGATGTTCCACAAGATGAGGCGGTGGATGAGGAGCCTCCGGGTGCACAGTCGGTATCGGATCGGCGGCCGTCCGCCGCGTACGTCCGATATCGCACAAATTACTACACCGGCAGTTAGCCCATGTGCGGATAGCGATAGTCGGTCGGCGGGGCGAACAACTCCTTGATCGTGCGGGCATTGACCCACCGGGTCAGGTTGAAGATGGAACCTGCCTTGTCGTTCGTGCCGCTGGCCCGCGCCCCGCCGAAGGGCTGCTGGCCGACGACCGCGCCGGTGGGCTTGTCGTTGATATAGAAGTTACCGGCCGAGAACCGCAGCGCCTGCGTTGCCGCGGCGATCGCGGCCCGGTCGGTCGCGATGATCGAGCCGGTCAGCGCGTACCTGGCCACGTCGGCCGCCTGCTCGACGACCGCGTCGTAGTCAGCGTCGTCGAAGACGTGCACGGCCAGGATCGGCCCGAAGTATTCGGTGGTGAAGACCTCGTCGACTGGATCGGAGCATTCCAGCACGGTCGGCTTGACGAAATAACCCTGCGTCGCGTCGGTCGTTCCGCCCGTGAGGACGCTCACCGATGGCCTGGACCTGGCCCGGTCCAGCGCGTCGGTGTGCTTGGCGAACGCGCGCTCGTCGATCACCGCGCCCATGAAGGTCGACAGGTCAGCGGAGACGTCGCCCATGCTCAGCGACTCGACCGTGGCCACGAACGTGTCCCTCATCCTGGCCCAGGCGCTGCGTGGTATGTAGGCGCGGGACGCGGCCGAGCACTTCTGCCCTTGGTACTCGAACGCGCCCCTGAGCAGGGCGACGGTCAGTACCTCGGGATCGGCGGACGAATGCGCGATCACGAAGTCCTTGCCGCCGGTCTCGCCGACCAGGCGCGGGTAGCCGCGGTAGCCGGAGATATTCTCGCCGACGGCCTGCCACAGATGCTGGAACGTGCCGGTCGATCCGGTGAAGTGGATACCGGCCAGGTCAGGGTGCGGCACGGCGACCCGGGAAATCGCCTGACCGCTGCCCGTGACCATGTTGATCACGCCAGGCGGCAGGCCGGCGGCCTCGAAGAGGCGCATCAGGAAGTGCGCGGAGAACTGCTGAGTCGGCGACGGCTTCCAGACGACCACGTTGCCGAGCAAGGCAGGCGCGGTGGCCAGGTTCGCGGCGATCGAGGTGAAGTTGAACGGCGTGATCGCGAGAACGAAGCCTTCGAGGGGGCGATACTCGAGCCGGTTCCAGGAACCGGGGGCCGAGGTCGGCTGCTCGGCGAGCAGCCGCCTGGCGAAGTGCACGTTGTACCGCCAGAAATCGATCAGCTCGCAGGCCGCGTCGATCTCCGCCTGGTAGACCGACTTGGACTGGCCGAGAATCGTGGACGCGTTGATCACCGAGCGCCAGGGACCGGCCAGCAGTTCGGCAGCGCGCAGGAAGATCGCGGCCCGGTCGTCGAACGACAGCTCGCGCCAGCCGGGCGCGGCCAGCCTCGCCGCCTCGATCGCGGCGGCGACGTCCTCGTCGCTGGCCTCGCCGAGGCGGCCGAGGACATGCGCGTGGTTGTGCGGCTGGACGACGTCGGTCCACTCGCCGGCGGCCATCCGCTGCACGCCGCCGACGGTCATGGTCAGGTCGACTGCCTCTCCGGACAGTTCCTTGATCTTCGTTTCCAGGGCGGCACGCTCGGGGCTGCCCGACGCATAGGACTTGATCGGCTCGTTGGCCGGAACGGGGACACTGGTGACGGCATCGAACACGGATCGCTCCCACAGCTCGGCAGATGCGTACGACGTTGTACGACTGGGGCCGCGGCGTCACCCCAGTCTGGGTAACTCCAGTCTCGTCGACTTCCATCGTGCCACGAACCAGGCTGCCTGCCGAGAGCGGGCTGAACTGCGGCCGCGTGCCCCTCGAGGTCGACTTCGAGCGCGAGGAGCTAATTATCCGCTTCAACAGACCTAGCCGATCAGGTAGATCAGCTCCTGGGTGGCGTACCAGAGCAGTTCGTGACCCTCCGCGCTGTCCACGATGAACTGAGCGTCACCGTCGCCGGCGTCCGCGGCGGGCAGCGCCGCCGCGGACGCGTCGATGTCAGGTACCGCATCCATGGCGTCCACGTGCCCCGACACCACATCCGCGAGCTGGACAGGGAGCGTGACAGCCACCTGACCTGGCCGGTCGAGCCCGTTCTTGACGCTGATCACGGGCTCGGGTACTTCGGCGGCGAGCACGACTCTCCGCCGCGGGGCCTTGGTGTCGACGTGCAGCATCCGCAGCGAGGCGCGCGCGGCCTGCATCATCGCGACGTACTCGAGTTCTTCGAGCTCGCCGCTCGAGTACCACTCACGCAGCGCCGGCGTCACCGCGAAGCCGGTCAGCGGAGCCGGGCCGATCTGGCCCGCCACCAGCGCAGACCCCAGCGCCGCCAGCGTGGTTGGCAGGTAGACGCGCATGAGGTCCCCACATTGCTCACTGCAGATAGGATCACTGGCCCTGCGCACAGCCCACCGGCGGCAGCGAAGAGTCCTACTGAGTCTGCCAGCCAGACGCAGACGGCGACCCCGGAATCATCACGTGGCTCAACCGGATCACGGAATCTGTGGCGGTTCCGCCCGGCCCCCGGCGACCGCCGGGCCCGTGGCGAGCACGTCGACCACCTCGGCGACCGCCGCGTCGATGGACTCGTGCTCCCAGAACCTGATCACCGTCCAGCCCGCCTCGCCGAGCGCGGCATCGGCGGCGCGGTCGCGGTCCACGTTGCGCCGCAGCTTGGGCTCCCAGTACCAGGTGTTCGCCGCCGGCTGGGTTCCGTGCTCCGGGCAGCAGTGCCAGAAGCAGCCGTCGACGAACACGGCGACCTTCCGCGCGGTGAACACGATGTCGGGCCTGACCCTGACGCCGCTCGCCAGGTCGAGCCGGTAGTCCTTGCGGTACCGGTAGCCGAGGCTGTGCAGTGCCCGTCGCAGTGCCAGCTCGGGCTTGGTGTCGACGCGGCGGTTGGCCTTCATGTTCGCCGAGCGGCCGACGCTGGTCGGCTGCGGGTACCCGGGCCGCGCCCGCTTCTCGACCCGCGGCACGTCCGCGCCCTCGGCAGCCCCGCCCTCGGCAGCCCCGCCCTCGGCGTCCACGCCAGCCGCCGCCACATCTTCCGCCATAGCGCATCAGGCTAGTGCCAGCCGCGCCCGCGGAACCGGCCCCTGGAGCGTCAGGTCGGATTGCCGCTAGGCCGCGCTGCTCGGCCGGGCCAGCAGCCCGGCCAGCTCGCTTCTGGTCAGCGCCGATTCCTGATGGTGCACGGCCAGGAAGCCCAGCTCCTGAGCCGCGACGATGTTGCCCTCGACGTCGTCGACGAACACGCACTCGCCGGGCGACAGGCCCAGCCGGGAGACAGCGAGCTGGAAGATCCGCTCCTCCGGCTTGCGCATCCCGACCTCACCGGAGATCACGACGTCGTCGAACAGGTCGCCGAACAGGTGCCGCGGGTAGCCGTCGCGCACGCCCCAGGAGTTGGAGAGCAGGCTGGTCCGCAGGCCGCCGGCCCTCAGCTCCCTGATCAGCTCCAGCATCTCGGCCTGCAGCACCGAGGCGCCGAACATCCGCTTCAGCAGCCCGGCAGCCGCGACCGGCTCGCCGTCGACGCTGACCAGCAGCGCCGCCAGGATCTCCTCGAACTCCGCGTCGCTGACCTCGCCGCGCTCGAGCGCGTGGATGGGCGATTCGGCGGCCTCAGGGCCGTACGCGCGCTGGACCCACGGGCGCATCGCGGCGGCGTAGCTGCCGCGGTCGATCCGCTCGGCGTCCAGCCACGCGGTGACGGTGTCGAGGATCGGGCTGGTGATCACCCCGCCCCAGTCGAAGATGACGGCACGGACTGTCGAGGATGGTTCGGCCACGAATCCGATAGTAGGTGACCCTCGTGCTCGGCCGGCTAACCCGCCGTGAAACGTGGGGGTCGGCCAGCCAACCCTCAGCCGGCCAGCACGGGGAGCGCGCGCGGCTGGCAGAATTCACCGCATGCAGCGGACAGCGGTGGTGACCGGGGCAAGCAGCGGAATCGGCGCGGCGACCGCGGAGCGGCTCGCCGGCGAGGGCTATCACGTGGTGCTCGCGGCCCGCCGGCTCGACCGGCTGCAGGAGGTGGCCGCGCGGATCGCCGCGGCGGGCGGAAGCGCCCAGGTCAGCCAGCTCGACGTCACCGACAGGACGCAGGTCCGCGCGCTGGCCGCCTCGCTGGACGGCTGTGACGTCCTCGTCGCCAACGCGGGCGGTGCCCTGGGCGGCGATCAGATAGCCGACGCCATACCGCGGGACTGGCTGACGATGTATGAGTCCAACGTGCTCGGCACGCTGCACGTGGTGCAGGCCCTGCTGCCGCTGCTGATCGCCAGCGGCGACGGCACCGTGATCATCATGGGCTCGACCGCCGGCTTCACCGCCTACGAGGGAGGCGGCGGCTACGTCGCGGCGAAGCACGGGACCCACGCGATCGCGGCGACGCTCCGGCTCGAACTCTGCGGTCAGCCGGTCCGGGTCGTCGAGATCGCCCCCGGCATGGTCAAGACCGACGAGTTCGCGCTGACCAGGTACCGCGGCGACGAGGCGAAGGCAGCCGCGGTCTACGCCGGCGTGGCCGAGCCGCTCACCGCCGACGACGTGGCCGACGCCGTGGCCTGGGCGGTCACTCGGCCCTCGCACGTCAATGTGGACCTCATGGTCTTGCGCCCGCGCGCCCAGGCCGCCCAGCACAAGGTGCACCGCGAGACCTGACTCGCCTTGGGAGCATCACGCAATCCCCGGCGGCGACTCGCCGCGCCAGGCGGGTCCGGGCGGTACCCGGCCACACCGCCCGGGCGCGCCGCCGGTCAGGAGGTCTGGGTGACCTTGCTCAGCCCGCGCGGGCTGTCAGGGTCGATGCCGAGCCGACGTGACAGCTCTTCGGTGAGCAGCTGCCCCGGGACGATCAGGCCGATGGGTGCCAGCCACTCGGGCAGCGCGGCACCGGTCAGGGCCCGGCTGCTCACGGCGGCTAGCTCGGCCCCGCCGCCGATCGTGTAGGCGCGAGCGCCGGCGCCGGTTACCCGCCTGGCGAGGCCGATGGCGGCCTCGAGCGTGGGACCCGAGTCGGCCGCCATGATGATCGCTGGCGTTCTCGAGTCCACGACCGCGATCGGGCCGTGCTGCAAGTCGGCATAGGAGATGCCCATCGCGTGCAGGTAGCACGCTTCCTTGATCTTCAGGGCGAGCTCGAGCGCCGCCGAGTAGGCCAGCCCGCGTGCGGATACCACGAGGCCGTTGACGGCGGTCAGCTCGGCCACGATCTCGGCGATTCCGTAATCGGGGGCCGTCGCCCGGTCGAGCAGTTCCTCGACCACCGCCGGCAGCTGCCGCAGCAGGCCCGCGTCCAGGTCGGCGCCGAGACCCAGCGCGAGCACGGCAAGGGCTGCGAGCTGGCAGGTGAACGTCTTGGTGGCGGGAACGGCCTGTTCCGCACCTGCCTCGGTCACGAGCGCGACGTCGGCTAGCTCGGCGAGCGGCGAACCGGCCCCGTTGGTGATCCCGACGATGCTGGCGCCGCAGTCACGTGCCCACTCGAGCGTCTCGACGATCTCCTGAGTCCGGCCCGACTGGGACAGGCCGACGGCCATGACGCCGGACAGGTCGATCCGGCTCCGGTAGGTAGTCGCCACCGAGGGCGATCCGAGGCTAGCCAGCCGTCCGGTCCTGGTCTGGATCAGGTAGGTGCCGTAGACGGCGGCGTTGTCCGACGTCCCGCGGGCGAAGAACAGCACCTGGCGGGCCTGTTGCGCGAGGGCGGCGACCTCGGCCGTGCGCGGCAGCAGCGTCCCGATCGTCGCGCGCAACGCCGCGGGCTGCTCGAGGATCTCGGCCCGCATGTGTGTCGCCGGTTGCTGCTGCGTCGCCGAGTCCACTGCGAGCCCCGTCCTTTTCGCAATACTGAGAGGCTTTATGATCCTTCTGTCCGGCATCCAGACTAGCCCAGGCTGGGGCCGTAGACCTGCTGGCCGCCGATCCAGGTCGCGACCGTGCGCAGGTCGTCGCTCAGCCAGGTCAGGTCCGCTGCCGCGCCCGATGCGATCCGGCCGAGATCGGGTCGGCCGAGCAGGTCGGCGGGAATCCTGGTCGCGGCGGCGACCGCGTCACACAAGCCGACCCCGACCGCGACCATGTTCGCCACCGCCGAGTCCATCCTGAGTGCCGAGCCCGCGAGGGTGCCGTCGGCACGCACGGGCGGTGTCCCGTCCCCTTCGGCAAGCTCGATCGGCTCGCCGCCGAGGACGTAGCGGCCCTGCGGCATTCCGGCACCGGCCGCGGCGTCGGTCACCAGGCAGATTCGGCCGGGCGCGGCGGTGAACGCGAGAGCGGCGACCTGGCCGGCGACATGATGCAGGTCCGCGATCAGGCCGCTGACCAGACGGGTGTCGGCCAGCGCCTGACCGACCACGCCCGGTTCGCGGTGATGCAGGGGACGCTGTGCGTTAAACAAATGCGTGACCATCCTGGCGCCGCACATGGCCGCCGCGCTGACCTGCTGGGCCGTTGCGTCCGAGTGCCCGACGCTGACCAGCACGCCGGCCGCCGTCAGTTGCCTGATCGCGGCCATGGCGCCGTCGATCTCGGGCGCGAGCGTCAGCACGCGCACCAGGCCGGACCCGGCGTCCAGGAACGCGTCGATCGTCGCCGGGTCGGGAGTGGTGATCCAGGCCGGGTTGTGAGCACCGCGCCGGTTCCTGGCGATGAACGGGCCCTCCAGGTGCACGCCGAGTACCCGCGCCCCGGCCCCAGTGCCAGCCAGCACGGGGGCGGCCATGCCAGGGACGAAGCCAGCGGCGCGGCGCAGTGACGCGATCGTCTCGTCGACCGGGCTGGTGATGAACGTGGGCAGGAACGCAGTGGTACCGGTCTCGGGCAGCCGGCGGGCGACCGTGGCCCAGCCTGACGGGTCAGCGTCGCCTAGTTCGACGCCGTAGTAGCCGTTGACCTGAAGGTCGACGAAGCCGGGCAGCAGGAAACCGCCGGTGAGCTCGGCGTCTGGGCGGCGGGGAGGCGGCCCGGATCCGACCGCGGTGATCGTCCCGCCGGCGCAGACCACATAGCCGGGAGCGGGGATCGTGGCCGCGCCACGGCTGACGCTGCTGGCTGTAATGATCCGTGACGCCGCGATCAGCATCTGGCTAGCCTCGCATCCGGCTCGCGGCTTGTCGCCTGATATGGCTAACTTTGCGCCTGGTTAGCCGCAGCCTCGTCGCTGAGCCGCCCCGCCGCCTTCGCCGGTCCGCCCGCCGCCTGGACCCAGTCGAGGAAGGCCCTGATCTCGGCCGCCACCGTGGCCGGCCGCTCCATCATCGCGACGTGACCGACGCCAGGAAGGACCAGCACCCTGGCGGTCGGGAAAGCCCGAGCGGCCTTGCCGGCCATGACCGGGTTGACCAGCCGGTCGTGACTTCCGTGCAGGATGAGCGCGGGGGCGGCGACCCTGGCGGCGTCGCGCCATAGCGATCTCCTGCCGACCTTGAAGTACTCCGTGACCAGGCTGCGCGCCGACCTGATCAGCGCGTGATTGGCGTACAGGAGGGTGTCACGCCGGAGGACCTCGGCGATCTCCTCCTGGCGTCGCGAGGGATGGACCACACCAGGATCGGTGTAGACGTCACGGAACGCCCGGTCTGTCCGTACCTCCGCGGGCAGCCTCCGCAGCCCGTCCATGATCGCGGGACCGACTCCTGGCAGGGCGGCCAGCGCCAGCCGGAGCGGCAGCGGACGAGGGCGAAGGTCGGGCAGCGCCGGCGAGACCAGCGTGAGCGTGCGGACCAGGTCAGGCCGGCAGGCCGCGACCCGGGTGCTGACCGCGCCGCCCATCGAGTTGCTGATCAGGTGAACCGGCCCGCCGCCGAGCTTCTCGATCAGCTCGACGACCACCGTGGCGTGGGCGTTGATCGAGTAGTCGCCGCTGGCGGGCGGCGGTGACGCGCCGAAGCCGGGAAGATCGATGGCCGAGCAGGCGAGGACCGGCGCGTCCGGGCGGCCTTCGACCGGCCTGGACAGCAGGTCCATCAGGTCGGTCCAGTTGGTCGACGACCCGCCCAGTCCGTGGATGAACACGGCAGGCTCGGCGCCCTCAGCGGCAGGAGCGCTGCGGACAAACACCTGGATACCGGGCAGGTCGGCGAGATGGCCTGGCCAGTGCGGAATCGGATCCAGCGGCGCTGAGCCCGCCGGAACCGGATCCCTCGGGGTCGGATCGTCTGTCACCTGCAACATGACATCTCGCCTCGCATCTGCGTTACACGGCCTCGTCGGCGCGCCGGAGGCAGTTCCGCCCCCGGTCGGCCGTGATCGGGTGCGTCAGCTGGCCTTCCGCGCTGGCCTCTTGGCCGTGCGAGTCTTGGCCGTGCGAGTCTTGGCAGTGCCTGCCTGAGCGGTGCCAGCCTTGGTGGGCCCGGCCTCGCCCGAACCAGCCTCGTCGGAACCGTCCTGCGCAGCCCCGTCCTGCGCAGCCCCGTCCTTGGCAGGACCGTCCTTGGTCGAGCGGGACCTGGTGGAACCGGCCTTCGGCTTATCCCCGATCGCCTTGGCGTTTCCCTTATTCTCGCCGGCGCCTGGCCCCTGCTGGGCAGCGGCCAGGCTCGCCTTCAGCGCGTCGGCCAGGCTGGTCGACGGTCCGGCGGCGATCTCCAGCGGAGCGGGCTGGGTCAGTTCCCTGCCCTGCACCTTCGCCTCGACAACCTCCGTCAGCGCCTCCCGGTATCGATCGTGATGGGCGTCGGCGTCGAAATCGGTCGTCATCGAGTCGATCAGGGATGCGGCCATCGTCAGTTCCTGCGGGCGCACCTCGATCTCCTGCTGCAGGAAGGGGAAGGCCGCTTCGCGAATCTCGTCCGGCCAGAGCAGGGTCTCCAGTACCAGGACGCCGTCCCTGCTGCGCAGCGTCGCGAGCGCCTCGCGCTGGCGCAGGGCGACCTGAGCGACCGCGATCCGGCCCGACTGCTCGAGCGCGTCCCGCAGCAGGACGTAGGCGCGGGCACCGGCCGCCTCGGGCTCCACGTAATAGCTCCGGTTGAACAAGATCGGGTCAAGCTGCTCCGCCGGAGCGAAATGCAGGACCTCGATAGATTTAGTTGTCGGGAGCGGGAGATCCGCGAGATCGTCGTCGTCGAGCACCACCATCTCGCCGGTCGGCAGTTCGTAACCCTTGACGACGTCCTCATAAGGGACTTCTTCGTCACATACCGAGCAGAACCTGCGGAACCGAATCCGACCGCCGTCGGTCCGGTGCACCTGGCGGAAGGCAATGTCTTTCTGCTCGGTCGCGGCGTAGAGTCGCACGGGAATCATGACCAGCCCGAAGGAGATCCCGCCCTTCCACATACTGCGCACGTCGTCTCCTTACCCCGGCAGATGCGATAGCTATACAACCAGCGTTGCTCTACTGTAGCCATTCGGCAATATGTTCGAGGGTGCGAATAACCTCGCTTACGCGGCGAGGTCCACACTTCCAGAGGGGGTCGGCATGACTGAGAGAGAACGTGACGAGCCAGTGCCCGACGTCGTCGAGCAGCACCAGGAAGTCTTCCCCGACGAGGACGAAGCCGATGAGACCGAACTCGAGGAACTACCGCTGGAGGCCAACGAGGCCGATGTCGCCGAGCAGGGCCGCGAGGTTCGCCTGAGCGACGACGACTACTGCTGAGCCCGCTGCTCTCCGCGCAGCCGCTGCGGGCGCGGGTCCGGGCACGCGCGGTCATCACCGGCATCGCGGCGTTCGGCATCAGCTGCTACCCGGCCGTAGGATGACAGCCCGGGCAGCTTTCCGACCGCCGCCGATAGATATCGGAGAGTTTTGTGATCGCGACGCCGCAGACCACCAGACCGGCCAGCACCCGACTGCCGCGCCAAGCCAGGCGCAGGCAGCTACTCGGGGCCGCTCGCGAGGTCTTCGTTGCGCAGGGGTACCACGCCGCGGCGATGGACGAGATCGCGGAGCGGGCCGGCGTCAGCAAGCCGGTTCTGTACCAGCACTTCCCCGGCAAACTCGAGCTCTACCTGGCGCTGCTGGATGAGAGCGTGGCGGATCTCGTCGGCGCGGTCTCCGCGGCGCTCGCCTCGACCACGGACAACCGCGAGCGGGTGCCGGCCACCTTCCGCGCCTTCTTCGACTACGTGAGCGGCGCGGGCGAGACGTTCCGGCTGGTCTTCGAGTCCGATCTGAGCAACGAGCCAGCCGTCAGGGACCGCCTCGACCGGGCCTTGTACGAGTGCGCCGAGATGGTCAGCGAGTTCATCCGCGAGGACGCCGGCGTCTCGAACGCCGAGGCGGACCTCCTCGGCATGGCGCTGGTCGGGATGGCTCAGGTCGGCTCCAGGTACTGGCTCAGCACCGAGCGCGCGATCGACCAGAACCTAGCGGAGGATCTCCTCGCCCGGCTGGCCTGGCGGGGGATCAGGAGCTGGCCGCTGGCCGAGGGCGCGCACGCCGAAGGCACGCACGAGTAACTCTCGCATTGCCGCCGACTGGCGGGCTTCGGGCTAGCCTTCGGACAGGAGCTGCGGGCTAGCGTTCTTGAGCGGAGGATCGCCGTGGAAGTCAAGATCGGCATACAGATGGCCGCGCGCGAGCTCGTGGTCGAGACCGGGGCATCGGCGGAGGAGATCAAGCAGGCGCTCATGGCCGCCGTCGCCGAGAACAAGCTGTTCGTGGTCACCGACAGCAAAGGCGGCACGATCCTCGTACCCGGGGACAAGATCGCCTACGTCGAGCTCGATCAGGCTGAACCACGCCGGATCGGCTTCGGCTCCTGACGGAGCGCGCCTACTCGGACGCGCCTACTCGGCCAGGCCGAGGGCGGCCATCCGCTCTGCGTGCGCGTCGGTCAGCGCGGCGAACATCCTGCCGATCTCGCCAAGCTGCGCCGCCGAGCCGCCCGCGAGCAGCCGGGCCAGCGCCTCCCGCTCCGCGGCCACTCGCTGCGCCTGGCTCAGCGCCTCGCCGACCAGACGGCGGGCCCACAGCGCCAGCCGTCCGGCCACCGCGGGATCGGCGGCGATCGCCTCGCGCACCCGCGTGATCGCGAACTGAGCGTGCCCGGAGTCCGCGAGCGCCGAGAGCACGAGGGATCGGGTCGGCTGATCGAGCAGCTGCGCGATGACCCGGTAAAAGTCGGCGGCGATGCCGTCGCCCACGTATGCCTTGACCAGTCCCTCAAGCCAGTTCGACGGCGCCGTCCTGGCGTGAAAAGCGTCGATCGGCTCGACGAACGGCTGCATGGCCTGCTGCGGATCGGCTCCGAGCTCCGAGATCCGGTCCCTGAGCAGCTCGAAATGACCGAACTGCGCCACCGCCATGCCGGCCAGGTCCGCCTTGTCCGGCAGCGAGGCGGCCAGGGAGGCATCATCAGCGAGGCGGAAGAACGCCACCAGCGACGCATAGGCAAGCAGCCCGAGCAACTCGATCACGCCGTCGGTCGCCGGCTCGTGCTCCGCCACGGACGCAGGCTCGTGCTCCGCCGCAGCCGCTGGCTCCTGCTCCGCCATAGTCGCGGGCTCATGCTCGGTCACACCGGAAGCGTAACAACCGCGTCAGCCCGTGATGACCGCCAGCTTCAGCCGATGATCGACTGTCAGCCAACGTTGCTACACTGGTCAGCGACGTCATCTTGGAATGGGATTACCCCGAGGCGCGTTAACCACGTAGCACGGCACGAGAAACCTCTCGGTCTCCGGCGCCGCGCCCGGCTCCTCCCGGTCACTGCTCGGCTAGCACCAGATGTAGCTGGCCCGGTGCGGGTGAGCGATTGCCCGCCCTCCGGATGAGTCAACTGCCGTCCTGCGGCTACCAGACTGGGCGCTCACGCGCCCGGCCGGCCGCGGACCACCGATGGAGGCGGAAAGCCCTGACTACGCAAGACCTAACGACAGACCTGGCGCCACACGATGAGCTGCCAGCGAACGCAGACCTCGTAATAGACACCGAGATCATGTCAGCAGACACCGTGGCCGTGACCCTGGCCACCGAGAACGGCACCCTTCAGGCGACGGGCGTGCCGGACGAGATTCCTGACGAGATCATCGCGAGCGCGACCGCTCAGGCCGAATCCATGACGTTCGATCAGTTCGGCGTCGCCGAGCCCATCTGCGCTGCCCTGGAAGCCGCGGGTATCACCCGGGCGTTCCCGATTCAGGCACTGACCCTGCCGATCGCGCTCGGCGAGCACGACGTCATCGGCCAGGCGCGGACCGGCACCGGCAAGACGCTCGCCTTCGGGATCCCGATCCTTCAGCACCTGCTCGACACCGAGCGCGGCAAGCCGGCCGCGCCGCGCGCGCTGGTCGTCGTGCCGACGCGAGAGCTGGCCATCCAGGTCGCTGACGACCTGCGTACCGCGGCCGCCCGCACGGACGTCAACGTCGTCACTCTTTACGGCGGGCGCGCCTACGAGCCTCAGATCGAGGCACTGGCCACCGTCGACGTCGTCGTCGGCACGCCTGGACGCCTGCTCGACCTGACCCGCCAGGGTCAGCTGCACTTGTCGGCCGTGGACATCCTCGTGCTCGACGAGGCCGACCGGATGCTCGACCTCGGCTTCCTGCCCGATGTCGAGGCGATCCTGCGACTCACGCCCGCGCACCGGCAGACCATGCTCTTCTCGGCCACCATGCCGTCAGAGATCGTGACGCTCGCCAGGCGGCACCTGCACCAGCCGACGCACATCAGGGCCGAGCAGCACGACGAGCCGGCCCACGTGCCGACCACCGACCAGCATGTGTTCCGCGCGCACCAGATGGACAAGATCGAGGTGCTCGCCCGCGTGCTCCAGGCCAGGGACCGCGGCCTGACGATCGTCTTCTGCCGCACTCGCCGCGCCTGCGACCAGGTCACGACCCATCTGACCGATCGCGGCTTCGCGGCCGCCGCCGTCCATGGTGACCTGGGCCAGAGCCAGCGCGAGCGAGCGCTGCGCGCGTTCCGGAGCGGCAAGATCGACGTGCTCGTGGCCACCGACGTCGCCGCGCGCGGGCTCGACGTCGACGACGTGACCCATGTCATCAACAACGAGTGCCCGGAAGACGAGAAGGCTTATCTGCACCGGATCGGCCGGACCGGCCGCGCCGGGCGTACCGGCATCGCCGTGACGTTCGTCGACTGGCAGGACATGGCGCGCTGGAAGCTGATCAACGACACGCTGAATCTCGGTCACCCCGAGCCGCTTGAGACGTACTCGACGTCGGAGCACCTCTTCAGCGCGCTGGACATACCGGCGGAGGCTACCGGGTCGCTGCCGAGCGTCAGGCGCGACCGCGCCGGGCTTGAGGCCGAGGACCTGGAGGACATCGGCGAAACCGGCAAGAGCCGGTCACGCCAGCACGCGCCCAGTACCCGGCGCCCGAGCGGGGACCGTGACGCGGGCCGCCGGAGCGGTGACGCGGCTCAGAGCGGCAGCCAGCGTGCCGCCTCCGAGCGGACCAGGTCCCCCCGACGGCGGACCAGGGCCGGCTCCCCGGTGCGGACCGCCGGGACCGCTGCCGAGCACGCGACTGCCACCGGGGGAGCCGCGCCCGCGCAGGCGACCGTCAAGCCGGCCGGCGACGAGCCGCGCAAGAGGCGGCGCTCCGGCCGCAGCCGCAGCCGCAGTGGCCGGCCAGCCGGTCAGCACGCCGGTGACGCTCAGCCGGGCTCGACCCGCCCGGCCAGCCATGCCGAGCAGCGTGACATCGACGCCAGCTAATCACTCACACCGTTACGACCGTTACTTCGCGACAGGTCCGGTCCGGACTAGTCCGCCTGGGTAGGCTGCCAACCCGTGAGCACTCCGCGATCGCTGCAAATGTCCCATCACGTCCGGCCGCTCGTGCTCGACACGCCGCGCGGCTCGTTCGCGGCTCTGACGGCCCGGTCGGCCAGCGGCGTCAGCGAGCGGCAGCCTGCGCTGCTCGTCCCCGGTTACACCGGCAGCAAGGAAGACTTCCTCGCCGTACTCGAGTCACTGGCCGCCGCCGGTCGCTCCGTCATCGCGATCGACATGCGGGGCCAGTACCAGTCCGAGCCGGCTCCGAGCAGGACCGGCTACGAGCTTGACCAGCTGGCCGACGACCTCCTCGCGGTGGCAGCCGCGATCGCGTACGACGCCGAAGGGATACATCTGCTCGGCCACTCCTTCGGCGGGCTGATCGCCCGGCAGGCGACTCTGGCCGCGCCGACCGCCTTCTTGTCGCTGAGCCTGCTCGGCTCCGGCCCGGGCACGATCGGCGGGGTGCGAGCGCAGACGCTGCGCGACCTGCTGGACTTCCTCGAGCCGGCGGGCTCCGATATCGACTTGCTCGGGGCGATGATCGCCCAGATCTGGCATGGCCAGCTCCGGCCGCAGGCCGAGGCGGAGGGAACGCCCGGCGAGATCATCGACTTCCTCGCGGAGCGGGCGCTGCTGAGCTGCCCGCTTGGCCTCGCCGAGATGGCCAGGCACCTCCTCAACTGCCCGGACCGCACCGCCGAGCTGGCCGCACTCGAGAAGCTGCCGAAGCTGGTCAGCTACGGCGAGAATGATGACGCGTGGCCACCCGAGATCCAGGACGCGATGGCCAAGCGGCTGGGCGCAGAGCGCGTGTGCATTCCCGGTGCCGCCCACTCCCCGGCGGTCGAGGCACCAGAAACCACGGCGGCAATGCTCACCAGGTTCTGGAACCAGGCCGAGTCCGCCCACTGACGGAGCCCGATCGGTCATGAAGGTTCCATGATCGTGGACGTTAGTCAGAACCTGGACGATCCTCAGCCGACGACGCTGACCAAAGACCACGTTCTGAATAGTGTCCACGATGATGAGCGCGGCCGGCAATGGCGGCGCGGGCGCGGCCGGAGCGCGGCGCTGGCCGTACGACCCGGCACAGCGACGTCAGATGGCTCCTCGCCCGCCCAGCTCGAAGTCCGCCTCGTCGGCGGCCAGGCCATCCCAGGGCCGGCGCTGCGCAGCCGCCGTCCGCCCCTCAGGGCACTGCGCCCGGAAGTCACACCAGCCGCACCAGCTGCCGGGGGTCGGCGGGAAGACGTCGTCGCCCCGGCCCGTCTCGGGCTCGGAGCGGAACCTCTCGTCCGCCGCCGAGCACTCGCCGGCGATGTCCTCGGCCCGGCGCAGCTGCCGGTTCAGGGACTCCTCGGTGTGCTCCCAGCGCAGGACTCCCCCGGTCGGCAGGTGATGCAGCTCCACCGTGCGGCACGGCCGGCGCAGCACGCGCCCGGCCGCGAGCGCATAGAGCGCGAGCGCCAGCGACGACCGCGCGTCGTCGACCGTGAGCGGGTGCCGGCCAGTCTTGTAGTCGACGACGACCAGCTCGCGGGCCTCCGGGCCCGGCCGCGGCGCACGGCCGTCCGGAGTCAGGCCCGCCAGCCCGGGCCGCGCATCCCCGGCGAGACCGGCCGGCCGGTCATCCAGCCGGTCGATCCGCCCGGAGACCGCGATCAGGTCCGTCTTGGTCGCCACCGTGCGCTCGACGCCGGCCGGCTCGCACGCCGGGTCGAGCCGGGCCACGTACCCCTCGACCAGCACCGTTGACCGGCGCCGGTACTCGGCCGACTGGCCATCGTCGGCGAACCCGTCCGTTAGCCAGCCCCGCTCCAGCAGCAAGCCCGCCGCCGCGACCGTCCGCTCCTCGCGCCTGAGCCGCCACCAGCCCGCGAGCGCGTTGTGCACGCTGGCGCCGAGGCTGCTGTGCGCCCACGGCGGCCCCTTGGGCGGCGGCGGGCGGTCCAGGTACGTCATCCGGTACCGCCGCGGGCAGTCCAGCCAGGTCCGCAGTCGGCTCGGGGTACACGGATAGAGCCGGCGCGGCATGCCGTCAAAGCCGAGTTGCTGCACCGTTCTATCCTGTCCTAGTTTTCAGCCGAAACGGGCCCGCGGCGTGATCACGGGGGCAAGCGCGGCTCGGGCGGGCAGATCCAGGCCGCCGCGCAGCAGGCTGACGATCTACGGACACGCCTTCACTCGGCCGGCTTGTCGATGAGTCCCTCGGGGCCTGCCGACACCCAGGAGTCGAACCGCCGCTCGGCGCCCGCGACGGTGAATTCCTCCCCGTGCCCGGCCAGGATCCTGGTCTGGGCGTCCAGCGTCAGGACAGCCGCGCCGATCGAACTCAGCTGGCGCGGGAAGTCCTCGAAGAATCCCTCATGCGGGACCGGGCCGCCGCTGCTGACCACGTCACCGGAGAAGAGCACGCCGAGTTCCTCGCAGAACAGGCAGCTCGAACCCGGGCTGTGACCAGGGGCGTGGATCACTTCCAGCGTCACGTCGGCGACGTCGAAGATGCCGCCGTCCTCCATCTGGATATCCGGCTCGGTGCCGCTATGCGCTTCGCGCCAGGCCAGCCGGTCAGCATTGTGCAGCGCGACCGGGGCCTCGTCCCGGTTCGCGACGTCGAACGCCGCCGCGACGTGCCTGGCGTGACCGTGCGTGCAGATCACGGCGAGCACTTCACGCTCGCCGACCACGTTCAGGACCGCGTCGGCCGACTCACCAGGGTCGATGACGATCACGTCGTCGTCATCTCCGATGATCCAGGTGTTCACTGTGCCGGCGACCCGGTCGATCCTGGCCTGCATCTGGCCCTGCCCTTCCCGCTGACTAGTGGCGCGGAGCGCGGATCCGTGGTGGCGCCCCGCCGCTCCGCGAAGCACGACTAACTGAGCCCGATCCGGATGAGCGTCCGGACCGCATCGACAATGAGCTGCACCGCGATCGCGGACAGCAGCAGCCCGGCGATCCTGGTCAGCAGCTCAACGCCGCTGTCCCGCAAGAGCTTCAGGATGATCCCGGAGAACCGCATGGCCAGCCAGAGCCCGATGACGACTGCGACAATAGCGGCACCGAGCGCGACGGCGCCGCCAACCGAGCCGACGCGCTGAACGAAGAGCATCGTCGCGACGATCGCGCCTGGCCCGGCGAGCAGCGGCGTGCCGAGCGGCACGAACGCCACGTTGGCCTTGGCCTTCTCCAGCTCCGCCGGGTCAGCAGCCCTGCCGGTCAGCAGTTCGAGCGCGACGAGCAGCAGCAGCAGGCCGCCCGCGGCCTGCAGCGAAGGCAGCTGGACGCCGAGGTAGCCAAGGATGGACCGGCCGAAGACCGCGAACACGACGATGACCCCGAGCGCGACCACCGCGGCCTGCCAGGCCAGCCGCTTCCGCTCGGCCGCCGACCGGTCGCCCGTCATCCCGAGGAAGACCGGCACGATGCCAGGCGGGTCGGTGATCACCAGTAGCGTGACGAAGACTTCCCAGAAGAACTTGACGTCGGAGAGCAGCCGAGTCACCGGGTGATCACCGGCGCTCCCGTCGCCCGCTCCAGCAGCCTGCCGAGGTCTTCCTGTCCGGTCGACTCGCAGCCGATCCGGTCGCCGGTCAGCTGCCCGTGGTCGTCACTTCCGCCGGTCGTGACGAGTCCGAGCCTGCGGGCAACAGCCCTGAGCTGGTCCCGTTGAGCGGGATCATGATCAGGATGCGCGACCTCGGCGCCGTCGAGCCCGGCCAGCGCGAGCTCGGCGATGAAATCGTCGGGCACCATCCAGCCACGGGTCACCGCGAGCGGATGGGCGAGCGAGGTGACGCCGCCGGCCGCGTGGACCAGCGCGATCGCGTCGGCGGGATCCAGGGCGTACCGGCTCACGTGCGCCCGCCCGCCTGGCCCGATCCACTCCGGCGTGAACGCCTCGTCGACGGACGAGATCACGCCCGCCTCGATCATCGCCCGTGCGACGTGCGGCCGGCCGATCACGCCGTCGCCGGCGATCGCGCTCACCTGCTCCCACGTGACGGGCACTCCGAGTTCGTTCAGCGTGGTCACCATCGCCCTGGCCCGCTCCACCCGGCTCTGCCTGATCGCCAGGACCTGGGCGGCGAGCTCCTCGTGCTCGGGGTCGAACAGGTAACTGAGCAGGTGGACGCTGTGGCCGTCGCGGCGGCACGACAGCTCCATACCCGGGATCAGGGTCAGTCCCCGCGGCAGGGCGGTCGCCGCCTCGGCGATACCCGCCACCGTGTCGTGGTCGGTGAGCGCGATGGCGTCGAGGCCCGCGGCGGCAGCGCGCGCGATCACCTCTGCTGGCGGCCGGGTGCCGTCAGACGCTGAGCTATGGCAGTGCAGATCGGCGCGCACCAGCAGACTTTAACCGGTTTCGCCCGGCAGCCGCGGCGAGCGGGCTCCGAACGGCAGGTCGAGTTCCTGACCGGGGTCACGCAGATCGAGCAGCCGCATCGGCTGGACCAGCAGCGTGCCCGCCGTATCGGGCCAGAGCACGATCCACAGCCAGCTGCCCATCACCTCGCCGGCGAAGGCAGCGCGGCCCGGCGTGTCGATATGCCAGAGCGGGAACTCGTGGTTGCCGAACTCGACCTGAGCGTGCGGCGAGCAGTCGGGAAAGCCGTCGCCGGGGTCGGGGCCCTCCAGGCCCGCGCAGTACGCACCGAGGCCGATCCCGGGCTCCTCGGAGATCAGCAGCATCTCACCGGGGCCGCCGACCGGGTTGGGTCCGGAGAGCGCGACGGCGCAGGCTCTGGTGCCGCTGCGCTCGTCACCAGCCGCCGCGAAGCCGGTCAGCAGCCAGCCGTCGGGCAGCGGCCAGGGCAGCATGGCAGGAACGGCAGCGTTGCGCAGGAGCCCGGCAAGTCCCTCGGGAGACAGGCTGCGCACCTGCCGGAGCGGGGCGATATCTCCGTGCTGAGCGCACCGCCAGCTGCTTGACCAGGCACTCGGCGCCGCAACGGGACCGGCGCACCGGGGGCAGGTCAGGTCCATAGCCACCATGCCCCGAATTCCCCCGGTCGATCGCCGTTCATGAGCTACTACCTACGATGCTCCGCGCGTGAGCACCGTAAACTCCGGCAGCGGCCACGCCCCATTTCCATGATCACGGTGGATAGACCGCGTTATATACGACGACAAGCCACCATGATCATGGCGCAGATGAGCGCCTGGTCAGGCCTGCGGCCCGGCCGCGCGCCGCTACCGTCAGCGCGAGTTTCCTCGACGCCTCGTCGATCATCGCGCCGTCGAGCATGACCGCACCGCGCCGCTGGACCTCCGTCGCGTGCTCATAGGCCTCGAGAATCGACTCGGCCCGGTCGTACTCTGCCTGACCGGGTGAGAACGCCGCGTTGACCGGGCCGATCTGATCGGGATGGACCACCCACTTGCCGTCATAACCGAGTGCCGCGACGCTGGCCGATGCCGCCCGCAGCCCGCCGATGTCGCCGATGGCGGCGTACGGCCCGTCGATGGCCTGCAGACCAGCCGATCGAGCCGCCACCAGGATCTTCATCAGCGGGTAATGGAACGCATCGCCTCCCGCGTAGTCCTCGGGCTGGGCGCCGATCCGGAGCGACCGCATCCCGAGGCTGGCCATGAAGTCGGCCGGCCCGAAGACCAGCGCTGCCAGCCGGGGCGACGCGGTCGCGATCTCCTCGACCGCGGCCAGCCCGGCCGCGTCCTCGATCTGCGCCTCTATGGCCAGCCTTCCCTGTTCCAGGCCGGCCGCCTGCTCGATCTGGCCGAGCAGCAGGTCCAGCCAGACCACGTGCGCGGGCGCCGATACCTTCGGCAGCACGATCGCGTCGAGCCTGCCGCCCGAGTGCTCGGCGACCTCGATCACATCCCGGTAGGCCCATGGGCTGACCGCCCCGTTGACCCGCACCGCGAGCAGCCGCTGCCCTGCCCAGCCACCATCCAGGGCCGCGGTGACGAGCTCGCGTGCCTGCTGCTTGGCGCCGGGGGCCACCGAGTCCTCCAGGTCCAGTATGACCTCGTCGGCAGCCGCCTCCCTGGCCTTGGCCAGAAACCTCTCGCTGCTGCCCGGCACTGTCAGACAGGTCCGGCGCGGTGCTAGCCCGGGGGGACGACCCCCCGGAGCCCCCCGCGGGCCTAGCCCGGGGGCACGACCCCCCGGAGCCCCCCGCGGGCCTAGCCCGGAAGCACGACCCCCGGGACCCCCCGAAGGGCGGTCGGCGCTGCTCATGAGTCGATAATCCCCTGGCGGGCGTTCGACGTGGTCTGCGGGTGCTTCTAGCATGAACACATGTCCACGACTACGCCGTCAGAGCACGCCGGAACCGGCGTGCAGTCCGGTGCCCGGCCCGGCTCCGCCACCGCCGATCAGGTGATGCAGGCACTCGCCACGGTGCAGGACCCGGAAATCCGGCGACCCATCACCGAACTGGGGATGGTCAAGAACGTCGAGGTCGCCGCCGACGGCGCGGTCAGGGTCGACGTGTGGCTCACGGTCTCTGGCTGCCCGCTCCGCGACACCATCACCCGCGACGTGACCGGTGCCGTCTGCAGGCTGGCCGGCGTTACCTCGGTCCGCGTCGAACTCGACGTGATGAGCGAGGAGCAGCGCCGCGAGCTGCAGAGCAAGCTCCGCGGCGGTAAGCCAGAGCGTGAGATCCCGTTCGCCAGCCCGGCCTCGCTGACCAAGGTGTACGCCGTGGCGAGCGGCAAGGGCGGCGTCGGCAAGTCCTCGGTTACCGTCAACCTGGCCGTCGCCCTGGCCGCCATGGGCCAGAAGGTGGGCCTGCTCGACGCCGACATCTACGGCCACTCGGTGCCCAGGATGCTCGGCGTGACCGGCCGCCCGACGCAGGTCGAGCAGATGATCATGCCGCCCGTCGCGCACGGCGTCAAGGCCATCTCCAGCGGGATGCTGAAGAAGGGCAATGAGCCGCTGCCGCTGCGCGGGCCGATCCTGCATCGGCTGCTCCAGCAGTTCCTCGCCGATGTCTACTGGGGCGATCTGGACGTGCTGCTGCTCGACTTGCCGCCCGGTACCGGGGACGTCGCTATCTCGGCCGGGCACCTGATCCCCGGCGCCGAGCTGATCGTGGTCACGACCCCGCAGCTAGCCGCAGCCGAGGTCGCGGAGCGAGCCGGCTCGCTCGCCAACCAGCTGCACCAGCGGGTGGTCGGGGTGATCGAGAACATGGCGTACCTGCTGTGTCCGCACTGCGCTGAGCGGATCGAGGTCTTCGGCAAGGGCGGCGGCCAGCAGGTCGCGCAGACGCTGAGCCGTCTCATCGGCTCGGACGTGCCGCTGCTCGGCGAGATCCCGATCGACCTCCGGCTCCGCGAGGCAGGCGACGAAGGCGTGCCGCTCGTGCTCGCCGAGCCGCAGGCGCCCGCCGCACAGGAGCTGACCAGGATCGCGGAGCTCATCGGCGGCAGGTCACGCAGCCTGGTGGGGCGGCAGCTGGGCCTGACCCCCGTCTCCTGACCCGGCGCCCGGTGTCGGCCCGCCAAGGCAGCCTGCTGAAGCTGACTCCTGACCCTTGGCCTGAGCCAGGCTTGGCGTCAGGTGGCCTCGGAGTCGTAGGGCGGAATCTCGCCTGCGGCCAGCGTCGCAGGGACCGGGTCGGGTTCTGGCAGCTCCGCGTAGGGTGCCTCGGCACCGTCCCCTGACCACGGGCTGCTGTCGTCGTCCGGGTCCTCGAGCAGGTGCTTGCGGACGAACGCACGCGGGTTGAGGTCGTTGAAGTCGAAATCGCGGAACTCGGGTCCGAGGCTGTCGGTCAGATCGGCTCGCGCGGAGTCGGCGAGCCGCCGCAGGTCCCGCAGCGCCCGGCCGGCCTGGGCCGCCATCCTGGGTAGCTGCTCAGGCCCGAAGATCACCAGACCGAGCAGGCCGAGGACCAGGATCTTGGTGATGGACAGATCAAACAAGCTGCCTCGCGCTCCTGCCGTTGTGACCTCTCCCGCTGACGAGGTCCGCTCGATCCAGACTAACTGTCCCTGGCAGCCACCGGGTCAGCCGAACGGATCAAACCAGGAGCCTATCCGCTTCAGCCCCCGGACTACTCGCGTCCAGAAACCGGCATGACGCTCATGCGGCAGCTGAGCGACAACCTCGGTGACTGCTTCCGGTGGCGCGTCCGCGATGACCGTGAACACCACGCCATGCGCTGACCAGGCCAGGCCCTCTTCGGCCAGCTGACCTGGAACGGTCGAGTACACCGGCAGCCCGCCGACCCGCTCCTCGTGCCACCCGGGCAGCGTTCCTGAGAGCTCACCGTGCTGCATGAAGACCGAGACAACCGACAATCCATCCGAATAGGACGCATCGACGACTGGTCCTGATGGAGCGGCCGTTCTGGTGACCCCGGCCAGAACCATGTTGCCGGCCAGCCTGCTCGGCACCGGCCAGCCGTCCGCGTGCAGTGCGGTCAGCCGGGCCGCCGTGGGCCGCGATTTCGGCGCCATTCGCTGCGACAGCGGAACGTAGGTGCTCCATGCCTGCCCCTGGACGGGCGGCGCGAGGCCCATGCCGTTCTCGCCGAGCTCCAGATCGATGAAGGCGCCTTCGCTGATCCGGTGCCCGCTCTGGTCGAACATCTCGCGCCGGAGCGGCAGGCCGGTCTGCCTGTCCAGCCAGTACCGCGCGGCCAGCGTGCCGTCATGGCGCCGAACCGCGACGATCTGAGCAGGCCTGTTGCTCGACGATCCGGGTCCGGCGTACTCGATGACGTAATTGACCCGCAGCAGATCGAGCATCCCCTCGGAGATGCTCAGCACGCCGACCGCCCCGCCGCTGCCAGCAGCCGACCCAGGGGTCTCCGCCGGCGAGCCCGGGTCGTCGACATCGCCATCGCCTTCGGCCAGCTCTGGCTCGCCCGACCGGTGCCAGACGTCGAGCAGATAGGACGACGATCCCTCGGGGCTGGACCACGCCACGATCTGAACGCCACGGTAGGAGACCGTCCGGCAGGCCGTGACGGCGGCGGCCATCAGGACCAGGCCGCGGTGAACCTGCGGGTCGGCGGCGGACGGCGGCGTGACGCTGCGCTGCGCTTCGCCGGCTCTTCGCATCGCCGCCGGGGTGGCGGATCCTGGCCGCTTGCCGGCATCCGCGACGGCCCCAGCGATCATGATGAGCGCCGCGAGCGTTCCGAGCGCGAGGCCGGCTACTCCGATCACGAGCCGCGAGCGTCGCCAGTAGAGCCAGATCATCATGGCTACCTGGGGTTATGACTCGCGACGCGGGTATCGGGGGCGCGGGCGGCTCCGGGGTTAGCCGCAGCCGGGCTGACGGCTGCCGACGAGACCGGTCCGGGCCTGGCGGCGGCCGATGCGACGGGTCCAGGGCTGGCGGGCCCGACCAGAACCGCGGGCCGCCTGCTGAACTGCTCGGGGCTGGGCATTCCCAGCCCCGCCGCTCCGGTGCCCTGATGTCCCGCAGGGGCCTGCGTCGCCCCGGTTACCGGGCCAGACCCGGCGGGCGCCTCACCCGCGTCGTAGGTGTGCTGGAGCAGGTAGCTGTCGACGGACGGCGTGACCTTCGGTGCAGGGGGCTGCGAATCGGTGTTGCCGAGCAGGAAGGCGAAGATGCCGATCGCGAGCAGAGCGCTCCCCGCTGCGCCCGCGGCCATCCGCAGGCCCTGCATGATCTGACGTGGCCCCCGCTCGGCCAGCCCTAGCTGCGACGGCCGCTGGGCCGGTGAACCGTGCACCGCGCCTACCGGAACGGCCCGGTCGTTGCGGCCAAGCTCGATCAGGCGGCCGGCGATGGCCGACTCCGCCGACGTCTCACCCAGGGCTGTCAGCCTGCGCTTCAGCGCGCGCATGGCGTTGGTCTCCTGACGGCACGCCTCGCATCCGGCGATGTGATTGAGGACGCGGTCCCGCTCCTCGCTGTCCAGTTCGCCGTCGACCAGTGCGGACAGCCAGCGTCCGAGGTGGCTCACCGCCGACTCACCTCCGCGGCCACGGCGACGCCAGGAAGCTCGCAGGAAGGGACTCTGCCCAGGAGCGCCGTCTCGCCAGCGCGGCGCCGCGCCACCGTGCCGTGCATGGGCCGGCGATGCTCGAGTGCGGCGCGCAGCTGAGCCCGGCCGCGATGGATCCTGCTGCGTACCGTCCCCAGCTTGACGCCGAGCACGTCGGCGATCTCCTCGTAGGTCAGCCCCTCGATGTCACACAGGACGACGGCAGCGCGATACTCGGGAGGCAGGTCGGCGAGCGCGGCAGCTACGTCGTGATCGAGATGCCGATCATCGAATGCCTGCGACGGAGTCGGCTCGGTCCCCTTCAGCCTGGCCGCCGTCTCCTCGCCAAGCCCCTCGAAGCGGATTCGCTGCCGCCTGCGGGTGATGTCGAGGAACAGGTTGGTGGTAATGCGATGCAGCCAGCCCTCGAAGGTCCCCGGCGTATAGGTCGACAAGGACCTGAATACGCGGACGAAGACCTCCTGCGTGAGGTCTTCGGCGTCGTGACAATTCCCGGTCAGCCGATAGGCCAGCCGGTAGACCCGAGCCGAATGGTCCCTGACGACCTCTTCCCAGGTCGGCGGTGTCCACTGTGCGGCAGCAGCTCCGACGCTGGCCTGCCCCGTGGTGACTTGCACCGTGCTGACGTGCACGGGGCCGGCATCCTCCATCGCCTCAGTCTGCATCAGCCGTCCCTTGCGTGATCGTGGTTGCCGTAACGGCCCGCTCCGTGCACAGCGGCCTCTTGCTACCACCGCTACCTCACCCTGCTACAGGTCCGCAAACCGTCAACGTACAGCCCGCACGGCATGTTCCCGGCTGACCTCGGCTAACGCTAGGCTGCGGCGCGGGGGAAGTTTACTGAAGTTATGGGAGGTCGCCATCTTCCGCTCAGACGTCACCGGAATCCTCGACGAATTCGTCAGCGAGGACGAACCGCTCCTGACGGCCCGCGCGAACGCCGAGCAGATTGGCGGCGCGGTCCCGGTGGCGGCGCTGACGGGCATGGTGCTGCGCTTCCTGGCCGCCGCCATTGGCGCGAAGGCGGTGGTCGAGATCGGCACAGGCTGCGGCGCGTCCGGCATCTGGCTGCTCAGGGGGATGCGGCCCGGTTCGGTGCTGACCACCGTCGACCTCGAGCCAGAGCACCACCGGCTGGCCCGATCCGTCTTCATGGAGGCGGGCTTCGGATCGGGCCGGTACCGGCTGATCACCGGCCGCGCACTCGAGGTGCTGCCAAGGCTCGCCGATAGTGCCTATGACCTGGTTTTCTGCGACGCCGACAAGCGCGAGTACCCCGAGTACCTGACGGCGGCGCTCCGCCTGCTGAGGCCAGGCGGAATCGTCGCGTTCGACAACGCGCTCTGGGCAGACGAAGGTGCGAACCTGGCCCATCGCGACCCGGATACCGCGTCCGTCGGCGAACTGCGCGAGGTTGTCTTCGCGGATGAGAACCTGGTGCCGCTGCTGCTGCCGACCGGTGACGGCCTGCTCGTGGCGGTCAAGCGGGCGGGCTGACCTCAGGCCCGGGCACTCAGAGCCCGGGCACTCAGGCCGCCAGCAGCCAGCGGAGCAGCAGCCTGGTGCCGAATCCGGTCCCGCCTGACGTCAGCTCACCGTCGTCCGCACCGCTTCTGGCGGCCCCGGCGATGTCGAGGTGGGCCCAGGGCCGGGTTCCGGCGAATTCGCGCAGGAAGAGAGCGGCCGTGATGGAGCCGGCCCCGCCGTCGCGGCGCGAGACGTTCGCCAGGTCGGCAACGGGTGAGTCGAGGGCGCTGCGGTAGTCGTCGGTCAGCGGCATCCGCCAGAGCCGGTCCCCGCTCGCCTCGCCCGAGGCGAGCAGAGCCGCCGCGAGGTCGTCGCTGGTCGAGTAGAGCGCCGCGCGGCTGCTGCCAAGCGCGATTCGTGCCGCGCCCGTCAGGGTCGCCACGTCCACGATCAGATCTGGCTCGAGCACCGCGCTGGCGTAGGCGATGGCGTCGGCCAGGACGAGCCGGCCTTCCGCGTCGGTGTTCAGCACTTCCACCGTGCGGCCGCCGTACGCGGTGAGGACGTCGCCAGGCCGGTACGCCGACCCCGACGGCATGTTCTCCGCCGCCGCGACGAGTCCGGTGACCTTGTCGGTGACGCCCAGGCTGGCCAGCGCCGACATCACCGCGATCACGGCAGCGCCGCCAGCCATGTCCGTCTTCATGGCTTTCATGCCGTCGTTCGGCTTCAGCGAGAGCCCGCCGCTGTCGAACGTGATGCCCTTGCCGACCAGGACGACATGCCGCTGCGCGCCGGGGGGCGCGTAGCGCAGCTCGATCAGTCGCGGCGGCCGGTCTGAACCGGAGCCGACGGCGACAAGACCGCCAAAGCCTGAGTTCGCGAGTTCGTGATCGGTCCAAACCCTGATGCCCAGGCCTTCCTCCGCCGCGACCTTGCTCGCGGCATCGGCCAGCCACTGCGGGCTCTTGCGCACCGATGGGGTATTGGTGAGGTCCCTGGCGAGTGCCACCGCCGTCGCGAACGTGATGGCTTCGTCGATCGCCGCCGCAGCCGGGGTAACCGCTCCGCCCGGCCGCGAGCCCTGCTCGTCTCCAGGGTCGGTGACGAGCAGCGTCACCTCGGCGTCCTTCACCGGGTCGGAGGTCGCAACGGACTTCTCGGAGTACCGGTAGGACCCCAGCAGCACCCCCTCGGCAAACGCCCGCACCTGGTCGTCAGGGTGGCCGGCAACGACCGACGCCACCGCCCCGTCGGCGGGCTGCAGCATCCGGCCCAGCTCGCCTCCCGCCCGGCGGAGCGCGCTCGCCGACCGGTCGCCAACGCCGAGCAACACGATCCTGATCGTCGACTCACCGGCCCTGGCCGCCGCCTGGGTGAGCTGGCCGGCCTTGCCGTTCAGCTGGACCGCCTTGGCCAGCTCTGCCGCAGGGACCGAAAGCAGCACGTCAAGAGCGGCGTCCGCAGGCACCTCACCGTCTGCTCCGACCGGGACAACGACAAGATCGGGCAGCTCGAAGCGGCCGGCGATCGCGGCACGCAGATAGCCTCCCGCCGTTCCGAGATCGACACGGCTCAGCGGGCTAACAGTACTGATAACAGGCATCCGTCACACTGCTTCAGCCGACGGCCGAATCAAGAGCCTTACCAAGCGCCTTGGCCTCGTCTGGCGTCAGTTCGACGACGAGCCGGCCGCCGCCTTCAAGTGGCACGCGCATGACGATCCCGCGGCCCTCCTTAGTGACCTCAAGCGGACCGTCACCCGTCCGCGGCTTCATCGCCGCCATCCGTCTCCCCTTCCTGTCATCGAACCGCATGGCCAGCCGCGCCGCATACGCCGACGCTGCCTCAGAGCCTTACCTCAGCGCCGTGACGCCAAGCATGTCGCTAGCCATCTGCTGCCCGGAGCCGCCAAGCCACATCTACATCAATCGGTACCTCTATTATCGTTCAGTTCACTGAGCTTGGTGGCATCGATCACCGTTAGACCGTCGCCCTGAGCCTGTCCTCGCGTGAGACTGGGTCCGTGAACGCCAGATCGGCACTCTTCGATATTTACGGCGATCACCTGCTCTCGCGCGGCGAGCAGGCGCCCGTCGCGGGCCTGGTAAGGCTGCTCGCACCGCTGGGGATCTCGGCGCCGGCCGTGCGCACGGCGGTCTCCAGGATGGCCAGGCAGGGCTGGCTGGCGCCGGTCAGGCTCCCTGGCGGCGCGGGATACCGGCTCACTCCGCGTGCTGTCGGCCGCCTGCGGGAAGCGGCCGACCGGATCTACCGGCGGGGCACGCCGCCCTGGGACGGGCGCTGGCACGTGGTCGTGGTCGAGCGGGTTGCGGAGCGCGCCGGGCGCGAGCGGCTGAAGTCGGCGCTCGGCTATCTCGGTTACGCCTGCGTGGATCGCTCGACCTGGATCAGCCCGCGCCCGTCGGTCGAGCTCGAGTCGCTGCTCGCGGCGGAGCGCATCAGCGCCGAGCGCTTCCGCGCCAGCTATGACGGCGACGCCCGCGGTCTCGCGGCCAGGGCGTGGGACCTCGGCGGCCTGGCCGCTGCCTACACCGAGTGGCTGGGACGGGCTCACGAGCTCGTCCGGCCCAGCGACCGGGATCAGCCAGACGAGACGGTGTTCGCCATCAGAAGCAAGCTCGTGCACGAGTGGCGGAAATTCCTGTTCGTGGATCCTGGGCTCCCGGCTGAGCTGCTGCCCGCGCGGTGGCCGGGCCGGGACGCCGCCGAATTGTTTCACTCCGAAGCGGACCGGCTCTTGCCCGCCGCCGCACGGTTCGTGGACTGTTGTCTGGTGGGCAGCACAGGCCGCCCGTCCGGACGTAGCTGAGGAGAGCCCAGTGAGCGACAGCGCGACACCGTGCGGCAGCACTACAACCCGATCGTCACCAGCATCGCGACGATACCCAGGCCAGTCATCGCCGCGATCGACGGTGTTGCGGCCGGAGCGGGCGCCGCGTTCGCCTACGACCTCGCCGCGCAGGCGCGTGATCTAGCCGGCAGGCTGGCGGCTGGCCCGACAGCAGCCCACGGGGCGATCAAGGAGAGCCTGCTGTTCGCTGCCGGGCACGGGCTTGCCGTCGCGCTGGATAAGGAAGCTGAGCTTCGGGTCAGGCTCGGCGAGACGCATGATCACAAGGCCGCGACGGCGGCGTTCGTCCGCAAGGAGAAGCCGGTCTTTCGCGGCAGCTAGCCAGCGGAAGCCGTTAACTCCGCCAGCGGAAGCCGTTACTCCGCCTCCTGGTCATCGCAGGCTGAGTCCTCGGCATTCGCTAGCTCACCAGCCCGGGCTGCCAGCAGATCCTCGTGCGCGCAGACGATCCGCTCCGCTGCCTCGACCAGATCGGAGACCGTCAGCCGGTCGTAGCCGCCGTCGGGCTCCTGCCACCACACGACCTCACCACGGCACCACACGGTGAGCTGGCGGCTGACGGACAGGACCGCCAGGTCTCCGCCGGACTCGGTGACCGGCACCAGCCCCGCGCCCAGGCCTCGGTCGGCGAGGGCGGCGGCGAGCTCGGCGACCGCCCTGGCGCCGCGGGGGGCCAGCCGCTCGGAGCGGGCGAGGTCGCTCGTCGCCGGAATGCGGAGCGCGAACCAGACCGCCTTGCCCTCGACCTTCCAGGCTCCGAGCCGGCCGCGGCTCAGATGATGACCCCAGCGCCCAGCTGACAGGCCGGCCACCATCTGCAGGCCGCGGCCGCGGACCGAGTCGGGGCCCGCAGGCACGGCGGCCCCCACCGGCAGCGGCTCGCCCGCGTCCCAGCCTGGCTCGGAGTCGAAGAACTTGCAGACGATCTCCCGGCCTGAGCCGCAGCCCCGCAGGTAGAGCCAGAACTCCGGCATGCCGCTCACCGGCCGGTGGCCCTGACCGCCGTACTCGACATTGCCGTGGGCGTTCATCGTGTTGGCGGCGAGTTCGCTGGCCATCGTGACGCCGTCGTGGATCAGATCGCCTGGAAGGTCAGCCCCGGCTAGCGCCTCCCGGAAGAAACGCCTGGCCGCACCGGCGCAGGTACTTTCCAGTGGTAGCTGCCGGACGAAGCAGCCGCCGTGACGGATGCTCGCCTCGGCCAGCCCGGACTCTGGACCGCCGTCAGCTGGCTGGCCGGCCAGCGCGCCCGCCTGGGCAAGCCGCGCCGCACGCGGAGTAAGCGGAGCCGAGAGCTCGGAGACCGGAGCCGCTAGCCAGGCATCTGCCGGAGCAGCATGTCCCGTGTCTTGCCGCGCGCCCGGACCTCGATCGGCGGGTGTCAGTAACATCCTGGCCCCGCCTTCCTCAGGTTTCAGCATCTGTGAAGCACAGATTACGAGTCAATTGGCACTCTTCGCAATGACCCCAGCAGATAACCGTGAGATGCACCGTACACCTGGTCATCTCGCCTGCCCGTTTCCAACCGATTAAAGCGAAAGAAACGACTTTAACGATTTGCGGCCTGACGTCGGTTTGCTGAATGTAAGTGTAGGATTGGCGGTGTATCTATCCAGGTTAGACCGCCAGGCTCCTCGAGACAGGCGCACTCGCAAAGGAATCCCCCCGAGGCTCCCTCCTCGGGGGGATTCCGGTTGCTGGCCCGTAAATCCCGACACTCTGGGCACAGGCCGCTCAGCCGTTACACAACGACGTCAGATGTCGTAACGGCCACTCTTGATATCGGCGAGCAGTGCCGCGAACTGCGCGCGGTGGACAACGTGAGCTCCGTCGTCAATCCGGGCACTGTCCCTGACGGCGACTACGTCGCCAAGATTGGCGGCAACTTCTACGCAGCCGCCGTTCGCATAGCTAGCCCTGGCCTTACGCCAGACGGCACGAGACAGGTCAGTCACGATTACTCCAGTCGTTCAGATAGCTGCTTCAAGTACACGGCCGTGTCCCTGGGCTCAAGCGCCACGTCTACGGCCCGGTCGAAGGCCTCGATGTAGCTATTCATGTACTCGGCATCGCTGACCTCCTGGATTCCGTGGTCATGCTCGGTGAAGACCAGGCTGGCCTCGCCGCCGTCGTAGTCGAAGATCTGCACCGCGGAGAACAGGCCGGGCGGCGGACCGTCAGCGAACCGCTGCAGGTGCAGGTGCACGCCCTGGCGCTCGCCCATCTCGGCGAGGTGCAGCAACTGGTCCCGGCGCTCCGCCCTGCTGCCCCACCTGTACAGCAGCGATGCCTCGGTGATGACGGCCTGGAGCTGGGGCAAGGTCCCCTTCTCACGTTCCAGGATCTGCTGGCGCCGCAGCCTCGCCTCGGTCGCCCGGCGGCGCCACGCAGGCGGCTTCCCGGCGGAGCGCATCAGCGCGTCGACGTAGTCGGCGGTCTGCAGCAGGCCGGGAACGACCAGCGGGAAGAAGACCCGGATCCGGGAGGCGTCGGCCTCGAAGCCAGGGAACTCGTTATCGAAAATGTCCTGGAAGTCGCGCCACCACGGCCTGACCCTTGCCTGCAGGGCGAGGGCCTCGATCTCCCTGGTAGCGAACTCGTCGGCCTCGTAGAACCTCAGCAGGTCCCTGATGTCGCTCATCTCGGGCCGCTTCCACTGGTTGGCCTCGAAGCGCCCGACCTTGCCGCGGCCCCAGTTCAGCATGTCGCAGACGTGGTTCGCCGTGTATCCGGCCGCCATCCGGAGCTCGGTCAGCCTGCGGGCCAGACGGAGCTTGGCGACGGTGGCGCCGTAGGCGTCATCGCTCATCCGTCAGCCTCCTCGTACCCCGATGTAGCTACCCTAGCGTGCCTTAAGTTGCGATTCACAATTCATGTCCTCAATCGTTATGTAGGCAGATTAGCGAACTGCATAAGCCTTTAAACCGGGAATCGGAGGGCTTCAGCCGGGACACGGGTCATCCGGTCGCTGATCAGGTGAAAGCCCTGACCGCGACGAGCTCTGCGGGCCTGACCGCCAGGAGCTCTGCGGGCCTGAATGCCAGGAGCGCACAGCACGGGATTCCGGCCGCCGGTCACGCGGCGTGGCCAGCACACACCCAGGGCACGCCGCTGCGCCTCGGGTTCGCGGCGCTAGGCACGAGCCTTATTGGCGCTGCGGTCACGGTCTCGACGGCGGCGGCCGATGCCCGGACCCGAGTTAACTCGGCCGGCCAGTCGAACTCTCCGTGACCGGCGCCGTCGATGAAGCACAGCCACTCGGTCCGGTCGTAGACGAGCACCCGTCCGCCGGGATCACCCGCCACGCGGAGCAGCACCCAGTCGGCCCGGCCGGGTCCCGCGCCGGAGATGAAGGCGACCTCGAACGATCCGGCCTCCGTCCCGGACCGCTGCCAGTCCAGCGCGACCAGATCGACCTGGAGTCGCGCCAGCGTTGGCTTGGCCGGCGAGCCAGCCGGCCGCCCGTCCGCGACCGCCCGATCAACGGGGATAACGGTCACGGTCGGCTTGCGCCGCGCGGTTACCTGGCCGTCCGCTGACATGAGGTCCCATCTTCCGGCACGGCGAGAGTCCGCCGATCATGACCTGCCGCGAGCGACCGGCCCTTCTCGGCCGACAACGGCAAAGCGATGATAAGTATCATATCGGGCACTTTCAGGTCGTCGCTTTCAGGTTAGAGCCTTCAGGACAGGTAGGCACCACGACGGAAGCAGCCGGCCAGATGATCGTCGACCACGCCGCACGCCTGCATCGTCGCGTAGGCCGTGACCGGGCCGGTAAACCGGAAGCCGTGCCGGCGCAGGTCGGCGGAGAGCGCCTTGGATGCCGGCGTCCATGACGGCACGTCGTCCAGCGTCAGGGGCGTCGCTGCCTGATCTCCCGCATAGTTCCAGACCATGGCGGCCAGCCCCGACGCCAGGTCGAGCGCGGCACGGGCATTGTTGATCGCCGCCTCGATCTTCGCTCGGTTGCGCACGATTCCGGCGTCAGCGAGCAGTCTCGCTTCGTCGTCGGGGCCGAACGCGGCGATGGCCGCCGGATCGAATCCGCGGAACGCGGCACGGAAGTTCTCCCGCTTCCGCAGGATGGTCAGCCAGGACAGACCCGACTGAAAGGCCTCGAGGCACAGCCGCTCGAACATGCCCGTGTCGTCGCGGACTGGCCGGCCCCACTCCTGGTCGTGATAGTCGAGGTAGTCGGCGGTGCCCAGGGACCACGGGCAGCGGGGCTGCCCGTCTGGTCCGGCGGCCGCGCCTCTCAGATCGGTGCCGATGACTGGCCTCCAGCAGGACCGCGCGCTGACAGCACCTCGCCGTCGCCGGTGTCAGCCGACTGGGTGAGAGATGACTCAGGGCGAGATGACTCAGGAATAGGTGACACAGTGCCAGATTGCTCCGTGTCAGGTGGCTCGGTTTCCGGTGACTCGGTGCCAGGTGACTCGGTGCCAGGTGACTCGGCTTCCGGCTGCACGGCGACGGCCGGCCCGGCCAGTGCGGGCGGCACGGCGCCGCCCGCACTGCCGTTCCGCTGCGTTCCGAGCCACTGCACCTCCTCGCGCAGCCTGGCGATCTCGGCGTCCCGCTCGGCGAGCCGCCCGGCCAGCACCTGGAGTACCTCGTCGGCGCTCTCTGCCTGATAGCCGAACAGGCCGAGCGGCAGGCGCAGCCTCGCCACGTCGGACGCCGTCCTGAGCCGCGGCGGAATTACCGGCAGGTCCCGGCGGGATATCGCGAGCTCGCCGCCCCACCCCATGGCCACCGCGACCACGCCAGCCAGGATCGCGACGGCAGCCGCCAGCAGCACGAAGTACACAACGAGAATCGTGCCATGACCGCGCCGATGCTGACACCTCTAGGGCCGGGCATCCCGCCGCAGATCCAGCGCCAGACCAGTCACGCCAGACCAGTCGCGGCACGCTCCCGCGGTCAGGCGTTGATGCCGTGATCGCGCAGAACGTCGTTGAGCACCGCCTTGTCGTGCCGGTCTCCTTCGGCCAGCCGCTTGAGCACGAGCACGCACGGCATGCCGAACTCCCCGCCTGGGAAGGCCCGGCCGCGGGTCCCGCCGACGCAGACCGACCAGGCCGGCGCCTCGCCGCGCGGCAGTTCCTCGCCGGTCTGCACGTCGATCACGTGGGTGGTCGGCGTGAGGATCGTCCCCGCGCCGAGCACGGCCCCGGTCCGCACCCTCGCGCCGTTCACGACCATGGAGCGGGAACCGACGAAGGCCTCGTCCTCGACGATGACAGGGACCGCGTTCGGCGGCTCGAGCACTCCCCCGATGCCGACCCCGCCGGACAGGTGCACGTTCTTGCCGATCTGCGCGCATGATCCCACGGTCGCCCAGGTATCAACCATCGTGCCCGAGTCAACGTAGGCGCCTATGTTGACGAAAGAAGGCATCAGCACGGCTCCAGGGGCCACGTAGGCACCCCACCGCACGATGGAGCCCGCCACCGCCCTGACCCCGTCGAGCCGTGCGGTCAGCGGCACCCTGTCGTGGTAGCGGAAGTCGCCGACCTGCGACTGCACCATCGGCAGCACTCGGAAGGCCAGCAGGATCGCCCGCTTCGCCCGCTCGTCTACGATGACGGCATCACTGTCGGGATCAAGCCAGGCAACCCGGACCTCGCCCGCGTCGATCAGGTCGACCGCCGCCGTGATCACCTCGCGGGCCGCCGTCTGGTCCGGCGTCAGCGCGGCGCGGTCCTCCCATAGCCGGTCAATCTCGTCAGGCAGCGGAGAGGCGGCCGGCGGCGCCACGGAAGTCTTGTCCATGCTGAGCGAGCCTAGCTGGTGCCGATAGCAGGTAACTTCTGATGCGTGGCAGCAACTCGCTCTCGCCGGGTCGGGGCAGGAGCCGTTCTGGTCATCGTGCTGATCATCGCCGCCCTGGCGATCTCGAAGCTGAAGCATGTCCACTTCCCCGGACCGGTCAGCAGCGGCTGCGTGGCGCATGGCGGCAGGTTCCCGGTGACCCTCGACACCGGCCAGGCCGGCATCGCCGCCACCATCGCGGGCGTGGCCGCGCACCGCTCCATGCCGGTGCGCGCGGTGACCATCGCGTACGCGACGGCCCTGCAGGAATCCAAGCTGCAAGATCTCAGCTACGGGGACCGGGACTCGGTCGGCGTCTTCCAGCAGCGGCCTTCTGAAGGCTGGGGGACCAGGCGCCAGCTGCTCGACCCGGTCTACGCGAGCACGCGGTTCTTCGCCGCGCTCGCCGCGGTCCCGCGCTATCAGCACCTGCGCATCTACCAGGCAGCCCAGGCGGTGCAGCGCAGTGCGGACGGATCGGCCTACGACCAGTACGCCCCGCAGGGCGCGGCCATGGCCGGCGGATTCAGCGGTCATCTGCCGCACGACGTCTGGTGCTGGTACCCCGGGGGCATCAGCGGCCACGCCAACCTGAGCGCGGCCGGAACGCAGCTCAGGAGAACCTTCGGCCGGCTCTCGATCAGCCACGCCGGCGACCCGGTTGCCGAGGTGCGGGTTCACGGGACCGACGTTGGCTGGGCCGCGGCCGCCTGGCTCGTGAGCCATGCCGGTAGGTTCGGTATCAGGCACGTGAGCTACCAGGGCTACGAGTGGACCGCCGCACATGGCAGGAAGGGCTGGACCAGCCAGCCGAAGGCCCGTCATGGACCGGCAGCCCGGCTGGGGGTCGCGTTCGGCTGATAGCCTGCGATGCCTGCGGAGTTGCCGGCATCACGCGGTGCCGGGTCGGCTTCGCGATGCCGGCCTGATTCCGCGATACTGAGTCGGGTGCCGCCGCCCGGTGCCCGCAGCGGTTGACAGAGGAGTTAGTAAGTGACGTACATCATCGCCCTGCCTTGCGTCGACGTACTTGACCGGGCATGCATCGAGGAGTGCCCCGTCGATTGCATCTACGAGGGCGAGCGCATGCTCTATATCCACCCGGACGAGTGCGTCGACTGCGGTGCTTGCGAGCCGGTCTGCCCGGTGGAGGCCATCTACTACGAGGACGACGTGCCCTCGCAGTGGAAGGACTACTACAAGGTCAACGTCGAATACTTCGAAGATCTCGGCTCCCCGGGCGGCGCATCCAAGACAGGAAAGATCGGCAAGGACCACCCGATCGTTGCCGCGCTCCCGCCGCAAGCCACTGAGCACTGATTATTTGCGATAACGCAATGGCAGTCGCCAGTGCCGCAACCACCGCCGGCCCGGCGGAACGGACGCTCGCTTCGCGACTGCCCGGGTTTCCCTGGGACCGGCTGGCGCCCGCCTCGGCGACGGCCGCCGCGCACCCCGACGGCATCGCTGACCTGTCCATCGGGACGCCGGTCGATCCAGTTCCGGCTGTGATCCAGGACGCGCTCGTGGCGGCATCCGACTCCCCCGGCTACCCGCTGACCAGAGGGACTCGCCAGCTGCGGGCCGCGGCCGCTGGCTGGCTGGCACGCCGGCACCAGGTCACAATCAGCTCCGATGACGTACTGCCGGTGATCGGCACGAAGGAACTGATCGCCTGGCTGCCGACCCTGCTCGGGTGCGGCCCGTCTGATGCCGTCAGCTTCCCTGCCCTGGCCTACCCGACCTACGACATCGGGGCCCGGCTCGCCGGGGCGCGAGCCGTCGCCACCGACGAGCCAGAACGGTCCGGGGGCTTGCCCGTCCGCCTGGCCTGGCTCAACTCGCCGTCGAACCCGACCGGCCGGGTCCTGCCGCCAGCCCGGATGCGCGACCTCACCGGCTGGGCCAGGGCGACCGGGGCGGTGCTGGCGTCCGACGAGTGCTACCTCGACCTCGGCTTCGACGCCACGCCGGTCTCGGTGCTGCATCCGGATGTCTGCGGGTCATCGCACGACGGGCTGCTGGCCGTCTACTCGCTGTCCAAGCGGTCCAACCTGGCGGGCTACCGGGCCGGCTTCGTAGCAGGCGACAGCGACCTGATTGCCGCGCTGCTCGAGGTGCGCAAGCACGCCGGGATGATCGTCCCCGGGCCGGTTCAGGCGGCCATGACGGCAGCGCTGGGTGACGACAGCCACGCGGAGGAGCAGCACGCCAGGTACGCGCGGCGCCGGGCCGCCCTCCGGCCCGCCCTCGAGCAGGCTGGCTGGGCGGTCACTCACTCCGAGGCCGGGCTCTACCTGTGGGCGGCGCACCCGGACTACGACTGCTGGGAATCGGTCCGGGTGCTGAGCGAGATCGGCATCCTGGTGTCGCCTGGCGAGTTCTACGGGCCCGCGGGGGTCAGCCATATCCGGGTGGCGCTCACGGCGACGGACGAGCGGATCGGCGCGGCCGCCGCCCGCCTGCGCGCCCTGCGCTAGCCCCACTGCGCGTCGGCGCAAGGGATCGCCGCCAGAGTCACAAGCTGCGCAACGAATCGCCGTCGGCGCGCATGAGGAGCATGGGTACATCTCAGCTGCCGGCTTCTAAGCTCGTGGTGATCACCTGTCATCTGGAGGCTCAATGACGTCGATGTATCGCAGCCATCGCGTGTCGACGCATGCTCGGACATATCTCATGTGCCCGCCGGACTACTTCACGGTGGAGTATGCGATCAACCCGTGGATGAATCCGGATCACCCGGTGGATCTGCCGCTGGCGAGGCGGCAATGGGAGCAGCTGAGGGCGACGTACCTCAGCCTGGGCCACACGGTGCACACCATCGACCCCGAGCCCGGCCTGCCCGACATGGTCTTCGCCGCCAACGGCGCGACGGCGATCGGCGGGAAGGTGCTCGGCTCGAGGTTCAAGCACCCGGAACGGCACCTCGAGGGGGCCGCCTACATGGACTGGTTCCGGCGTCACGGATATCCCGTCGTCGAACCGCTTCATGTGAACGAGGGCGAGGGCGATCTCGTGTTCACCGGCCGGGCGATCCTCGCCGGGTACGGGTTCCGCAGCGACGAGGCGATCAGCGGCGAGGTGGAGGCGCTCTTCGGCCTGCCGGTTATCAGCGTCCGGCTGGCGGACCCGAGGTTCTACCACCTGGACACGGCGCTCATCGTCCTCGACGAGTACACGGCCGCCTACTACCCAGCCGCTTTCGACGAGGCCGGGCAGGCCGCGCTGGCTGCTCATTTCCCTGAGCTGATCGAGGCCAAGGACGCCGACGCCGAGGCCCTCGGGCTCAACGGGCTCAGCGACGACCGCAACGTCGTCATGCCCGTGCAGGCCGAAGGCCTGGCCGCCGATATCCGGGCGGCCGGGTTCACGGTCGTGCCCGTCGACGTGTCCGAGTTCAAGAAGGCCGGCGGCGGTCCCAAGTGCTGCACGCTCGAGCTCAGGTAAGCGGGAGGCACCGGTGCGGGCTAATCATCTGACCGCGGAACAGCTCAGCGCCCAGGCCGCCGTACACAGCGCGCACAACTACCACCCGCTTCCGGTGGTGATCGCCACTGCCGAGGGCGCCTGGGTCACCGACGTTGATGGCCGACGCTACCTGGACATGCTCGCCGCGTACTCGGCGATCAACTTCGGCCACCGGCACCCGCGCCTGGTCGCTGCCGCGCAGCGCCAGCTCGAACGGGTAACCCTGGTCAGCCGGGCGTTCGAGCACGACCAGTTCGGCCCGTTCTGTGCCGAGCTTGCCGCGATGGCCGGCATGGAGATGGTGCTGCCGATGAACACCGGCGCCGAGGCCGTGGAGACGGCGATCAAGACGGCGCGCAAGTGGGGTTACGAGGTCAAGGGCGTGCCCGCCGACCAGGCGGTGATCATCGCCTTCGAGGGAAACTTCCACGGCCGGACGACCACGATCATCAGCTTCTCGACCGACCCGGATGCGAAAGATTCGTACGGGCCGTACACGCCGGGCTTCCGGGTGGTCCCGTACGGCGATGCCGAGGCCCTCGCCGCCGCGATGGATGACCGGGTGGTCGGCGTGCTCGTGGAGCCGATCCAGGGCGAGGCTGGCGTCATCGTCCCGCCGGCCGGTTTCCTGGCCGCCGTCCGCGAGCTGTGCACGCGGTGGGGTGCCCTGATGATCGCGGACGAGATCCAGTCGGGCCTCGGCCGGACCGGGACCACCTTCGCCTGCGAGCACGAGGATGTCGTCCCCGACATGTACGTGCTCGGCAAGGCGCTCGGCGGCGGGATCGTCCCGGTCTCCGCGGTAGTCTCCGCCGCGGCCGTGCTCGGGGTGTTCAAGCCAGGCCAGCATGGCTCGACGTTCGGCGGCAACCCGCTGGCCTGCGCGATCGCCCGTGTGGTCATCGCGATGCTCACTACGGGCGAGTTCCAGGAGCGATCGGCGAAGCTGGGCACGCATATGCATGACCGGCTCAACGCCCTGCCCTCCAGCGCGGTGCGGGACGTGCGCGGTCGCGGGCTGTGGGCGGGCGTGGAGTTCACCGCCCTGGCGGGCCGGGATGTCTCCGAGCGGCTGATGGCGGCAGGGGTCCTGGCCAAGGACACGCACGGCAGCACGATCCGGCTCGCTCCGCCGCTGATGATCAGCCAGGACGACCTGGACTGGGCGCTCGACCAGCTCGACGCGATCGTCCGCTAGCGTCGCCAGGCCCGGCTGCCCGGCGGCTAGCGCGCGCTGAGCAGGACGCCAACCATGACGGCCCGCTCGGCTGAGCGGTTCTGCCAGTCGTGCGGGACGCCGAGCTGCTGGACCACCGAGTCCCCTGGTCCAACACGGGCTCGCGAGACCCGCAGCAGGCCCTCGGAACTTGGCTCGGCGATGTGCTCCTTGCGGCGCAGGCTGTCGTGGCAGCCAGGGGGTGCAGACCGGCTTCTTCGGCGCGGGCGCGCTGGGCTACTTCGAGAGCACGCTTCAGCAGCTCACGGCCTCGGATGGCCACACAAGATTTCTCGTCGGCTCCAACGACGGTGAGACGCCGCGGGCTGCGGTCGAGGATCTCCTGACCGTCGTCGGCCCGCCGAGGCCAGGAATGAAGATCGGCGTGCTCAGTTTCCAGGCCGGATTCTTCCACCCCAAGGTGTTCCACTTTCAACGGGCTGACGGGTCAGCCACCGCGGCCCGATTGGCAGGCTCCCTCGACACTGCCCTTGATCGGCGGTGACCCCTCAGGACCCCGTTGACCGAGGGTTCGGTGGTGCCATACCGGCCTGCGTGGATGACCAGACGCGATCGTCCGCTAGCGCTGCCCTGCCCTGCGGCTAGCGCGCGCTGAGCAGCACGCCCACCATCACGGCCCGCTCGGCCGACCGGTTCTGCCAGTCGTGCGGGACGCCAGGCTGCTGGACCACCGATTCCCCAGGTCCGAGCGTGACCTCAGCATCTCCCACGACCAGCGTCACCTGCCCGCTGAGCACCGTGACGTAGTCCAGTGTCTCCGTGGCATGCGCGTCCTGGAATGCCTCGTGCCCGGAGTCGAGCCCATCGCCGTCAGCCTCGGCTGGCTGGCTGCCGTCGCTCTCCGCGCCAGCCGGGGCGATCTCGACGATGCGGAAGCAGGTACCGCCAGGCGGGGGCTCGAGCGCCCACGGACGGGTCGAGGTATCCGAGCCAGCCACCGCCGGCGGCGTCCGGTCCGTAACCCACAGCTCGGTGGTAACGTACCGGCCGGCGTGGATAACGGTCGGCGGCTCCCCCTGCCGGAGGATCGCGGGACTGCCGCTGTCGTCGTATCCGGTCACCACCCTGTTCATCGGGCTCCTTCCGCGTCGGTCGCTGTTATCGCGATCTTCGGCTGCCTGCACGGGCACGGGTCTCGGTTCTGAGTCCGATCTTGACGGCGACCGCCGGGCCAGGCAAGCAGGCTGGGCGGATCCTGCATAGGCTCTGGGGCGTGCTGCCTTCGGTGACCGCCACCCGGTATGTAACGCCGTTGCGCGAAGGCGGCTCGCTGCCGGCCATCATGGAGGCCGACGACCTGGGCACGTACGTGGTCAAGTTCCGCGGGGCCGGGCAGGGACGCAAGGCGCTGGTCGCGGAGGTGGTGACCGCCCGGCTGGCCCGGGCCTGCGGCCTGCTTGTGCCGGATCTGGTCGCCGTCGACCTGGATCCTGACCTCGCCTCCGGCGAGCCCGACCAGGAGATCCAGGACCTGCTGCGGGCCAGCGGCGGCCTGAACCTGGGCGTCGACTTCCTGGCCGGCGCCGTCGACTTCGACGCCGATGCCGCGACCGTCACCGGCGAGCAGGCCGGACGGATCATCTGGCTCGATGCGCTGGTCAGCAACGCGGACCGGTCGTGGCGCAACCCGAACATGCTGTTCTGGCGCGACGAGCTCTGCCTCATCGATCACGGCGCGACCCTGACCTACCAGCACCGCTGGGACACCGCGGACGCCGCGGCGACCTGGCCCTACGACATCGCCGATCACGCGCTGCTCGGCTGCGGACCGAAGATCGACGAAGCCGACGACGAGCTGGCGAGCAGGATGACCGGCGACGTGCTGCGGGAGGCCGTGGCGGCCGTTCCTGATGAATGGCTCGAGCCGGAGCCGGGTCTTGACGAGCCGGACTTGATCCGTCAGGCCCACGTCGGGCAGCTGAGCCGGCGCCTGGCTGACCGCGCGGCCTGGCTGGCCGGGATTCGCGAGACGGCGCGGCGGCCCGGCCGGGCGCGGCGGGTAACGACCAGATCGGGACGGCCGGACTGGCTCCTGCCGTCGCCGCGGCGACGATCGGATGGCGGTGGGACGTCATGACCGGCGAACGGCACGGCTTCGAGTACGCGGTGCTGCGGGTCGTGCCCAGGGTGGACCGGGGCGAGCTGATCAACGCCGGCGTGCTGCTTTACTGCCGGCCACTGCGCTACCTGGGCGCCCGGGTGGCCCTGGATCCCGAGCGCGTGCTCGCGCTCGACCCGGCCGCTGACATCGCCAGTATTGAACGCGCCCTGGCCGCCGTGGTCCAGGTATGCGAGCAGCGGCCCGCGGCGGGGTCGGCCGGCCAGCAGGACATCGGGCGCAGGTTCCGGTGGCTGACGGCGCCAAGGAGCACCGTCGTGCAGCCTGGCCCGGTGCACACCGGGCTGACCCTCGATCCGAACGCCGAGGCTGACCGGCTGCTCGGATCGCTCGTCCTGCGCCCCGGCGGCTAGCCGCGCCCGGTATGCCAACGCGCCTTTCTGGCTTGCGGCAGATCCTGGACGAGGCGGGAGCTCTGCCAGCGGACGACGCAATCACCATCGCGGTCGGGGTATGCGAGGCGCTGGATGCCGCCCACGCCGCCGGCCTGGTCCACCGCGACATCAAGCCGGCCAACATCGCGCTGTCCGGCGGCGAGGTGAAGGTACTCGACTTCGGTATCGCCAGGCTGGAGGGCCCGGGCGGCGGGACCCGGACCCAGGCCGTGCTCGGCACCGCGGCCTACCTGTCGCCCGAGCAGGCCTCAGGCCAGGCGGTCGGGCCGCAGGCCGACCTGTACGCACTCGGCCGCCCTCGCGGCAGTGCTGCTGGGTGGTTCCGGGAGCACTGCGCCGCGTGCCGGGGCGTCGGCCGGGCCGTCCGCGGTCAGCCACCGGTCCGACGCGGCGCATCACGCCAATCAGCAGAACCACCCCCGCAGCGGATTCTGCCAGCGTCCCGGCCGGCTCCCGCCGGCCGCCGCTGCCGCCGGCGCCTTCGTCAGCGACCTGGAAGCGGGCGTGGCCACCGGGCAGGTGAGCGAGCAGGCCGGGCAGAACATGTTCAACCAGCTCCAGCAGCTGCTCTTCCGGCCGCCCGGCCAGAACGCCCAGCAGGTGCAGCAGCAGTACGACCAGCTCGTGCAGGTCTATGACCACTACCAGGCGAACGGGCAGATTGCCGGCCACGCGGGCCGCCGCCCTGAGGCACGCCCTGGACGCCCTGCGCACGGCAGTCGGCGCTCAATAGCGCAATGTTGCTACCGCTGGTAGCATCATTGGTGTGAGCGCTCGATCACGACCGGACAAGCCGGAACGCGGGGCGGCATCGGACTCGCTGCCGCAGCTGGGCACGCTGGAGCGGGCACTCAGGGAGGCGCTCGGCTCGGCTCCGCGAGATCAGGTGGTGAAGTGCATCGTCTCGGTCCTGCCGACGGAGGTCTTCATCGACGAGAGCGCCCGGCTGCACGGCGGCAAGGTCAGGAAGGTGAGTGTGTCCATGCCAGAAGAGCTAGCCGCAGCCGTCCGCTCCCGCACCGGAGCAGGCGGCTTCAGCCGGTATGTCAGCGAAGCCGTCGAGCGAGAGGTCAGACATGACCTGCTCGGCGACCTGATCGACGAACTCGAAGCCGAGTACGGACCCGTTCCGCCCGAAATACGCGAGCAGACGAGGCGGGAATGGCCGGATTTCGAGGAGGAGTAGGCGCACTTGTCCTCGACGCCGACGGGCTGGCCAAGCTCGCCGCGGGCAACTCGCGAGCAGTTTCCTTTGCGATGGATGCCTATGACTCGCAAACGCCCGTCATCGTGGCCGCCTCCACCCTCACCGAGGTGCTGCGCGGCGGGCCGAGAGATTCGCCGGTACATCGCGTGCTTCGCCGGATCGAGATCTCGCCGATCGACGAGTCAAAGGCCCGCATGGCGGGAGAGTTGCTGGGCCGCGTCGGCCTGTCGGGCCACGACCACGCGCTGGACGCCCTGGTGGCCGTAGTCGCGCTGGCTCAGCCGCGACCGGCGGTGTTGCTCACCAGCGACACCAGGGACATGGCGCGCCTGACAGACGAACCAGAGCGCTCCCGGCGGGAGAGAGTCGCGGTCGTCCGGATCTAGCAGCGCGACCGCGGCTGTCGGGTACCGCCGGTCGCGTCATATGGTTCCGGTTGTGACTGTTCTCGCCAGCACACTGGACACCGGCAGTGCTCAGTACGCGAGCCGGCGCGCGGCCATGCTGGCGAAGCTGAGCGAGCTGGACGCCGAGCAGGCCAAGGCGCTGGCGGGCGGCGGGCCCAAGTACGTCCAGCGGCACCGCGACCGCGGCAAGCTCACCGTCCGCGAGCGGGTCGAGCTGCTGATCGACCCGGACTCCCCGTTCCTCGAGCTGTCGGCACTGGCCGGGCACGGCACCGGCTTCCCGGTCGGCGGCAGCGGCGTCAACGGCATCGGCGTGATCTCGGGTACCGAGTGCATGATCAGCGCCAGCGACCCGACGGTGCGCGGCGGCTCGACCAACCCGTGGTCGCTGCGCAAGTCGCTGCGGTCGATGCAGATCGCCATCGAGAACCGGCTCCCGCTGGTCAACCTGGTCGAGTCGGGCGGTGCCGACCTGCCCACCCAGAAGGAGATCTTCATCCCCGGCGGGCAGATCTTCCGCGACCTGACCAGGATGTCCGCCGCCGGGATCCCGACGATCGCGCTGGTGTTCGGCAACTCGACCGCCGGCGGCGCCTACGTGCCGGGGATGAGCGACTACGTCGTCATGATCGACGGCCGGTCCAAGGTGTTCCTGGCCGGCCCGCCGCTGGTCAAGATGGCCACCGGCGAGGAGTCGGACGACGAGTCGCTCGGCGGCGCCAGCATGCACGCCAGGCAGTCCGGGCTGGCCGACTTCCTGGCCACCGACGAGCACGACGCGCTGCGGATCGGCCGGTCGATCGTGGCCCGGCTGAACTGGCGGAAACCGGGCCCCGGGCCGGCCTGCACCCCGGCCGAGCCCGCGAATGACCCCGAGGAACTGCTCGGCATCGTCCCCGAGGACCTCAAGGTCCCGTTCGACCCGCGCGAGGTGATCGCCAGGATCGTCGACGGCTCGGACCTCGACGAGTTCAAGCCGCTCTACGGCACGAGCCTGGTGACCGGCTGGGCCGCGCTGCACGGGTACCCGATCGGCATCCTGGCCAACGCGCGCGGCGTCCTGTTCAGCGAGGAATCGCAGAAGGCGGCGCAGTTCATCCAGCTGGCGAACCAGATTGGCGTGCCGCTCCTCTTCCTGCAGAACACGACCGGCTACATGGTGGGCGCCAGCTACGAGCAGGCCGGCATCATCAAGCACGGCGCGATGATGATCAACGCGGTCGCCAACAGCCGGGTGCCGCACCTCACCGTCGTGATGGGCGCCTCCTACGGCGCGGGAAACTACGGCATGTGCGGCCGGGCGTACGACCCGCGGTTCCTGTTCAGCTGGCCGAGCGCCAAGTCGGCGGTGATGGGACCGGCCCAGCTCGCCGGCGTGCTGTCGATCGTCGGCCGCCAGGCCGCCACCGCGCGCGGTGAGCCGTACGACGAGGAAGCCGACGCGGCCATGCGGGCGATGGTGGAGGAGCAGATCGAGGCCGAGTCCCAGGCGTTCTTCCTGTCCGGCAGGCTCTATGACGACGGCGTGATCGACCCGCGCGATACCAGGTCCGCGCTCGGCATGTGCCTGTCGGCGATCGACGGTGCGCCCGGTCCCACCGGACGACCCGACGGCGCCGGGGCGGGGCCGGCCGCCGGGCCGGGACTGGCCGGTGCGAGCCGTTATGGCATCTTCAGGATGTGAGGGGCGTGCCGTGATCAGCTGCTTGCTGGTGGCCAACCGCGGCGAGATCGCCCGGCGGGTCTTCCGGTCGTGCCGGGCGGCCGGGATCACGACAGTGGCCGTCTTCTCCGACCCGGACGCCGGCGCCCCGCACGCGGCCGAGGCCGGCCGCGCTGTCAGGCTGCCGGGCGCGAGCTCGGCCGAGACCTACCTGAACGCCGAGGCCATCGTCGCCGCCGCGCTCGCCGCGGGCGCCGACGCCGTCCACCCCGGCTACGGGTTCCTCGCCGAGGATCCGGGATTCGCGCGGCGCGTGCTCGCCGCCGGCCTGGTCTGGGTCGGTCCGCCGCCCGAGGCCATGGAGGCCATGGCACTCAAGATTGAGGCGCGCAAAAGGGCTGCCGCGGCTGGTGTCCCGGTCTTGCCTGAGCTCGACCCGGGGTCGGTCACCAGATTCCCCGTCCTGGTCAAGGCATCCGCTGGCGGTGGCGGCCGGGGGATGCGGGCGGTCTTCGCGGCCGGCGAGCTTGACGAGGCGATCGAGTCGGCGCGGCGTGAGGCGCAGGGCGCGTTCGGCGACGGGACGGTGTTCTGCGAGCCGCTGCTGACCGGTGCACGCCACATCGAGGTGCAGGTGCTGGCCGACCAGGCCGGTACGGTCTGGGCACTGACCGAACGCGACTGCTCGGTGCAGCGCCGCTACGCCAAGGTGATCGAGGAGACGCCGTCTCCCGCGGTCGGGCCCGAGCTTCGGGAGCGGCTGCTGTCCGCCGCCGCGGCACTGGCACGGGCCGTCGGGTACGTCAATGCCGGCACGGTGGAGTTCCTCGTCGCGGACGACGGGGAGTTCTACTTCCTGGAGTTCAACACCAGGCTCCAGGTCGAGCACCCGGTCACCGAGTGCGTGCACGGCATCGACCTGGTCGCGCTGCAGCTGGCGATCGCCGAAGGGCGGGCGCTACCCGCGCATCCGCCGGCGGCGACCGGGCACGCGATCGAGGCACGGCTGTACGCCGAGGACCCGGCTGAGGGGTTCAGGCCGTCCGGCGGGCCCGTGCACGCCCTGGCGGTGCCCGGCGTGGACTCGGCCTTCGGCCTGCCGCCAGGTCCCGTAGGCCAGGGCGGCTCACGCGCGCCGTTCCTGCGGCTCGACTCAGGGGTCGAACCAGGCACGGACGTCTCTACCCACTACGACGCCATGCTCGCCAAGGTGATCGCCTGGGCCCCTAGCCGCGACGAAGCCGCCAGGCGGCTTGCCGCCGGCCTGGCGGGAACGCGGATCGCCGGCCCGGCGACCAACCGCGACCTGCTGGTCAGCGTGCTGCACGATCCTGTGTTCGCCGAGGGCCGCGCCGACACCGCCCTGCTCGGCGGCTACGACTTCGCCGCCCTGCTCCCGGCCGAGTCCGCCTGCCGGATCTCGGCGGCTGCGGCCGCGGTAGCCGCGGCCGCAGAGAACAGGCGGTCCGCCAGGGTCGTCGCGTCGATCCCCGGCGGCTGGCGGAACGTGGTCAGCCAGCCGCAGCTGACCTCCTTCGCCGGGCCGCGCGGCCGGATCGACGTCCGTTACCACTGGACGCGGACCGGGATCACGATCGCCGATGCCGCCGCCGAGCCGCCACTGCCCGAGCCGCCAGCAGCCGAGCCGACGGTCGCCGCGTTCGCACCCGGGCACGTGACGCTGGAGGTCGCGGGCGTGCGCTATTGGTTCGGCATAACCAGGGCTGGCGCGGCGGTCTGGGTCGACTCCGCACTCGGATCGGTCCGGCTCACCCTGCTCGACCGGCTGCCCGCGCCGGAGCCGGTGACCGAGTCAGGATCGCTGGTCGCGCCGATGCCCGGCAGCGTGACCAGGATCGCCGCTGGGCCAGGCGACAAGGTGCTCGCCGGGCAGCCTGTCCTGGTCCTTGAGGCCATGAAGATGGAGCACCAGATCGTGGCCCCGGCCAGTGGCATCCTGGCAGAACTGCGGGTCGGCATCGGTGCCCAGGTGAACGCGGGCGACGTGCTCGCTATCGTCACCGCGGCAGAGCCCGAGGAGACCGGGGAGCGACAATGACCGAAGCTGGCCAGGTGCCGCTCGTCCGCGCCGAGACGGCGGGAGGAGTCGCGGCGGTCACGCTCGATTCGCCGCACAATGCCAACGCGTTGTCGACCGGGCTGCTGACCCAGCTTCGGGCCGCGCTCGACCAGGCGATGAGCGACCCGGCCGTCCGGGTCGTCATCCTGACCGGCGCTGGCAAGGTGTTCTGCGCGGGCGCCGACCTGACGGAGGCGCTCACCAACCCCTCGGGGGCGACCTCGCTGATGTCAGGAGTTGTCCAGCTGCTCTGGGACAGCTCCAAGCCAGTGATCTGCCGGGTCAACGGCGCGGCCAGGGCCGGCGGGATCGGCCTGGTCGCCGCGTGTGACATCGCCGTCGCCGTCGACCGGGCTAGCTTCGCGTTCTCCGAGGTGCGGATCGGCGTGGTTCCCGCCGTGATCTCGGTGCCCTGCCTGCGCCGGATGCCGTCCAGGGCGGCGGCCGAGTACTTCCTCACCGGGGAGGCATTCGGTGCCGCTCGTGCCGCCGAGATCGGGCTGCTGACCAGGGCCGTTCCTGCCGGGGAACTCGACCCCGAGATCGCGAGGTACACGTCGATGCTGCTTCGCGGGGCGCCTGGGGCACTGGCGGGCACGAAGGGCGTGCTCAGGGATGTCCCGGCGGAGAGCGTGGCCGACGGGCTCGCGCGGATGGCGGAGCTGTCTGGACGCTACTTCGGCTCGGCGGAAGCCCGCGAGGGCATGACCGCGTTCGCGGCCAAGCGCGATCCGGGCTGGGTCCCCACGGCCCAGGACTGCTGAGGCGAGCCAGGGTGAACAGCCTCAACGTGCTCCGAATCGCCAACTGCAGCGGGTTCTACGGCGATCGGGTGTCCGCCGCGCGCGAGATGGTGCAGGGCGGTCCGATCGACGTGCTGACCGGCGACTGGCTGGCCGAGCTGACGATGCTGCTGCTCGGCAAGGCCATGCTGAGCGGACGGCCCGGATACGCCAGGACGTTCCTGACCCAGCTCGAGCAGGTACTGCCCTCCTGCCTGGAACGCGGCATCAAGATCGTCGCCAACGCCGGCGGCCTCGACCCGGCGGGGTGCGCGGCGGCGGTCACCGAGCTGGCCAGGCGAGCCGGGCTGACGCCGGTGGTCGCGCACGTGGAAGGCGATGACCTGCTCGCCAGGCTGCCTGAGCTGACGCGGTCCGCCCACCAGCTGGCCAATACCGACACGGGCGAGACGCTCGCCGAGGCCGGCGTCACGCCGCTAACCGCGCACGCCTACCTCGGCGGCCTGCCGATCGCCCAGGCGCTCTCGGCTGGCGCCGATATCGTGGTCACCGGCCGGGTCACCGACGCGGCCCTCGCCGTCGGCCCGGGGATGTGGCGGTTCGGCTGGACCGGCGACGACCTGGACGCGCTGGCCGGCGCCGTGGTCGCCGGCCACGTGATCGAATGCGGCTGCCAGGCGACCGGCGGCAACTATGCGTTCTTCGGCGAGGTGCCCGATCTGGCCCACGCGGGCTTCCCGCTGGCCGAGCTCGCGGCCGACGGGTCGGCGGTGATCACCAAGCATCCTGGCACCGGCGGGCAGGTCTCGGTCGGCACGGTGACCGCCCAGCTGCTCTACGAGATCGGCGGCCCGCGGTACCTGAACCCGGACGTGACGGCGCGGTTCGACACGATCGCCCTCGAGCAGGTCGGGCCTGACCGGGTCCGGATGACCGGCGTGCGCGGCGAGCCGCCGCCCGCTGACCTCAAGGTCTCGCTGAACTACGCGGGCGGCTACCGGAACTCGATGATCCTGGCCATCGAGGGCCTCGACGTCGCCGCCAAGGCCGACCTGGCCGAGCAGGCGATCTGGGCCAGGGTCGATGGCGGCAAGGACGCGTTCCAGACCGCCGACGTCGAACTGGTTGGCTCGGACCCGGCGCTGCTGCGGATCGCCGTGCTCGACCAGGACAAGGCGAAGGTCGGGCGGGCGTTCTCGGCCGCCGTGGTGGAGACGGGGCTGGCCAGCTATCCCGGCTTCTACGCGCTGACCCCGCCAGGCGATGCCTCGATGTACGGGGTGTTCTGGCCGAGCGCCGTTCCCGCCGGCCTGGTGAGCACCCGGGTGATCCTCGACGGCGAACCAGTCTGGACGGGCCCGGCTCGCGCCGAGCCGTCCGGCTCCGCGTCGCACGCTACGAGCGGCGTGGCTACGGCGGGCGGCGCGATGGCCGAGCCTGCAACCGCCGGACCGGCAACCGCCGAGCCCGCGACAGCCGGGGCTTCGCCGCCGACCGCCGGGCCGACCAGGCGGGTCCCGCTCGGCGTCATCGCGGGCGCCAGGTCCGGCGACAAGGGCGGGAACGCCAACGTGGGCGTCTGGGTCCGCACCGCGGCCGAGTTCGCCTGGCTGGACAGCTTCCTCACGACCGAGCGCCTAGCCGAGCTGATACCGTCGGCGGCCGGCCTGCGGATCGAGCGGTACCGGCTGCCCAACCTGCTCGCGCTCAACTTCGTGATCGTCGGCCTCCTCGGCCGCGGCGTCGCGGCCAGCACCAGGCTCGACCCCCAGGCCAAGGCGCTAGGCGAGGAACTCCGCGCGGCACTCGCGGACATTCCCGCCGAGCTTCTGCCGGCCGGCGCGCGCTGACCGCAAGCCCGTGCGCTCGCGGCCACCGCGCGCCGGTGTCCCGCTTTCGCCCGGGTCTGCGCTGGCGCGGCTGACGGGGCCCGTCAGGAAGGCCTCAGGTTCCGTCCAGGCAGCCTGGAGGTTCGGGTCCTACGCTCCTGGTCCGTAACATAGCGCGAGGCGCGATGGGCTGAGAACGGATCCACCTGAGCGGGAAGGGCCGCGAACCGTGCATGAGGAAGTGATCATCTCGCACCGAGGGGCCAGGTACGAGATCGGGCGAGGGACCGGCTTCTACGGCATCTGGCCCGCGGGAGGCACGCAGGCGCAGCCGCTGGAGTGGTGGCCGGAGAACCCCGAGGGCTGGCAGGCCGCGTGGTCCAGGTTCACCGAGATCGAGGCACGGCGCTCGATCGTCCCGGTCAGCCAGCAGGCCGCCCCCGCGGACCAGCAGCCCGGGCTGGTCGCCAGCCGCAGGGGGCGCGGCGTGGTAGCGGCGGCGCTGCTCGCCATCGGCGTCGCGGTCGGCATCGCCGGGCTGTTCCCCGGCTATTTCGGCAGCGTGGGCCTGATCCGGCAGTCGGCCGAGGTCGTGCCCCATGCGATCTACCTCGCCGCCTGGGCCGCTGCCGCCGTGCTCATCCTGCTCGGCGGCGCCCGGCAGCGGACCGGCGCGCTCCTGGCCGCCGGCACGAGCATCGTGACCTCGGGCCTCTTCCTGGCCGACGCTGGTACCGCCATTACCGGGGGCGCGCACCTGTTCGGCACCGGCCTCATGCTCTCCCTGATCGGCTGGCTCGGGTGCGCGGCGGGGTCGGCGCTGGCCCTCTGGCTGAGCCCGACCGGCGCACCGGGCCGGCCACGGGGCCTGGAGACGACGCTGACCCTGACCCTCGCGGCCGTCGCCGCGCTCGGCACCGCGATCGCCTTCGCGCCGTCGTGGGATAGCTACGTCCTGCGGACCGCGGCCGGGGCAACGCAGTCACTGACCGCGGGCAACGCGTTCGCGAATCCCGCGCTGGTGATCGCCGGCGATGTCGCCGTGATGGTCGCCCTCGTCGCCGTGGTGATCGCAGCCGCCGCGTGGCGCCCGGCCAGGTACGGGGCAGTGCTGCTGGCCGGCGCGATCGTCCCGATGGCGGCTCAGGCGATTTCAGCCCTGATCCAGGCCGGCCAGGCCGCCTCACCCCTGCAGTTCGGGATCACGCCGGGCCAGGCAGCGCGGGCCGGGCTCACGATCAGTTCCGGCCTCACGCCGGCGTTCTGGATCTACGGCGTGTTCGTCGTCGCGCTGATGCTGACCTGCGCGCTGATGTTCAGCACCCCCGCGCCACCGCCCCCGCCGCCCGCCCGCACGGTCCCGCTGGATGCCACGTCGCCAGCCGCGGAGGCGGTCGGCTAGCACAGCCGCGGAGGCGGCCGGCTAGGCGTCAGCGGAGGCGGCCGGCTAGGCGTCAGCGGGCGGCCGGCTCGCGACAGGCAGCGGCGTCAGTTGCCCCGGCCGACCGGCTTGCGCCTGGACCACACGGTGAAGCCCGCGAGCGCGCCGATCATCGCGCACGCGGCGCCGCCGAAGAGAAACCACTCGCCGCCGCTGCTGGCCGTGACGATGACACTGCCGCCTTTCGTCCCCGAGGCCAGCACGAACGCCGCGATGAACCAGCCGAGAGCGGGCAGGAACGCCGCCGCCGGCCGCTCGGTTCCCCACGCGGCCAGCAGGCACGTGGCGAGGATGGCCAGGTCGAATCCCAGCGATGCCAGCGGCGGCGGCCCGGAGTTGTAATAGAAAGCGCCGAGAACTCCCTGCGCCACTCCGAACAGGAACAGCGTGAGGTAGGTGATCGTCGTCAGGCCGCGGGTCACGGTCGGAGACTAGTCAATTCCGGCGAACAGATCGGACTCCCAGCCATGGCTGCCGGCGCCGGGGCCGTGCGGCCCGGCGAGCAGCGTGTAATACTCGACGCCGAGCGCACGCTGCCCGACCATGTCGGACAGCGCGAAGAACGGGCTGTCGACGGCGATCTGGCTGGCATGCGCTCGCATGGCCGCGAGCTTAGCGTCCAGGAAGCCGGTCGCGTCGATCTCGGTGGTCACCTGCTCGTCCGGCACGCCGAACGGCAGGTCGTCGACGGACTCCACCGCCAGGAACCCGGCCCCGGCGGACGACTCATCCGGCCCCGCCGATCCGCCGGACGCGCTGGACGTGTTGCCGCCCATCAGCTTGATCCCCTCGGCGATCACCGACTTCGGGATCGCTGTCGCGTAGAACTTGCGCACCAGCCCGTCGGCCAGCTCGAAGGCCCGCCACGCGACCCGGTGCGCCTGGATGTGATCGGGGTGGCCGTAGAAGCCGTTCGAGTCGTAGGTCACGAGCACCTGCGGCCGCACCTGCCTGATGATCTCGAGCAGCTCGCCGACCGCCTCGTCGACGTCGGCACGCCAGAACGCGCCGTCCCAGTCGTTCGACGGCATGCCCATCATCCCCGAGTCATGCCAGCGGCCCGCTCCGCCCAGGAAGCGGTGATCGGTGACCCCGAGCGCGGCGCAGGCCGCGGCCAGCTCGCCGATCCGGTGCTGGCCGAGCTTGTTCTCCCGGTCCCAGGCCAGGTCCGCCAGGTCCGGCGGGATGATCTCGCCGAGCTCACCGAGCGTGCAGGTCACCAGCGTCACGTGGGTTCCCTGCGCGGCGTACCTGGCCATCGTGGCGCCCGTCCCGATCGACTCGTCGTCCGGGTGGGCGTGCACGAGCATCAGCCGCCTGCCGTCAACCTCGTTCATGCGGTGAGGATAGCTAGCCGCCGCTCCTCCGCCGGCGCCGGCGCGGCCTGGCAGGATCTACTGTCATGACCGACACCTTCCCGCGCCAGCAGGCCAGGACCCGCAACTTCAGCCTCGGCGCCCCGCGCTCGTTCCAGATCTCGGCCGACGGCAGCAGGCTCGCCTTCCTGCGCAGCAAGGGCGGCAGCGATCCGGTCACCTGCCTGTGGGTGCTCGACCTGCCCGCCGATCCGCAGCGCCCGGACGGCGGGTCTGAACGCCTGGTCGTTGATCCGATCGCGATCGGTGCCGGTAAGGACGAGCCAGAAGAGGAACGGGCTCGGCGGGAGCGATCTCGTGAGCAGGCTGGCGGAGTGGTGGCATTTGCCACGGACGCCGGCTTCACGATGGCCGCGTTCGCCATCGCCGGGCAGGTCTACACGGCGCAACTGACACCGGACGGCCACGGTCCGCGGCAGGCCGGCGCCCAGTCCCCGGCGATCGATCCGCGGCCGGACCCGGCGGGCCGGCGGGTCGCCTACGTCTGCAACGGGGCGCTGCGGATCACCGACCTCGCCAGCGGCACGGACACCGAGCTGATCGGGCCGCACGGCGAGCACCGCCCCGGCGACGTCACGTTCGGGCTGGCCGAGTTCGTCGCGGCCGAGGAGATGGGCCGGATGCGCGGGTACTGGTGGGCTCCGGACGGATCAGCCCTGCTGGTCGCCAGGGTCGACAATTCCGCCGTCCACCGCTGGTTCATCGCCGATCCCGCGAACCCCGACCGGCCGCCTGCCGAGGTCGGCTATCCCGCGGCGGGTACCCCGAACGCCCTCGTTGAGCTAATGATCGTGAACGTGGACGGGAGCTCGGTTCCGGTCCGGTGGGACGCCGACGCGTTCGGCTACCTCACCACGGCCAGCTGGGACGCCGGTGCGCCGCTGATCGTCGTGCAGTCCAGGGGCCAGCGCCGGATGCGGCTCCTGTCCGTCGATCCGGAGACCGGCGCCACCTCGGTACTGCGGGACGACTCGGACGCGTGCTGGCTGGACATCGTTCCCGGCGTCCCCGGCAGGCTGGCAGACGGCCGGATCGTTTGGACCGCGGACGCCGATGGCGCGCGGCGGCTGCTGGTGGCCAGTGAGCGGCAGCTGTCCGATGGCACCGCGGAGCCAGTCACCCCGCCTGGCCTGCAGGTCAGGGCAGTCCTGTCGGTGGACGGCGATACTGTGCTGATGTCCGGCTCGGACGGCGAGTCCATGGAGACAGGAGTCTGGGCCTACGGCCAGGACGGCCTGAGGCGGGTCTCAGGGGACTGCACCGTGCGGCCGGACGGGACGGTCAGGCGGGACGGCACCCAGGCGGCACTGCACGGCCACGGGGCCGCCGAGCATCGCGGCGTGCACGGAGCCATCCGGGCGGGCGGCACGACCGTGCTGACCAGCCGGTCGATGGCCGGTCACGGGCTGACCGTCACGGTGCTGCGCGACCAGCCGGCCGGGCCCGCCGTCGCGGCGACGATCGGCTCGCTGGCCGAGCAGCCCGCGTTCGGCGGCCTGCGGGTCGAGCTGCTGCGGGCCGGACGGCGGGAGATCCGCACCGCGCTGCTGCTGCCGTCCTGGCACAAGCCGGGCTCGGCGAAGCTCCCGGTCCTGATGGATCCGTACGGCGGGCCGCATGCGCAGCGCGTGCTCGCCAGCGCCGATGCCTACCTGACCTCGCAGTGGTTCGCCGATCAGGGCTTCGCCGTGGTCGTCGCCGACGGCCGGGGCACCCCTGGCCGCGGTCCGCAGTGGGATCGCGCCGTGGCCGGCGACCTTGCCGACCCCGTCCTCGATGACCAGGTCGAAGCGCTGGCCGCGGCGGCCGAGTTCAGCGCCAGCCAGCACGGGTCCGATCTCGACCTGTCCAGGGTGGCGATCAGGGGATGGTCGTTCGGCGGGTACCTGTCCGCGCTGGCGGTGCTGCGCCGACCCGACGTGTTCCACGCCGCGATCGCCGGCGCTCCGGTCACCGACTGGCGGCTGTACGACACGCACTACACGGAGCGCTACCTGGGGCACCCCGGCCACAATCCCGCCGCCTACGACCGGTCCTCGCTCCTCGCCGACGCGCACAAGCTGTCCCGGCCGCTGATGATCATCCACGGCATGGCCGACGACAACGTCGTCGTCGCGCACACGATGCGGCTGTCCTCGGCGCTGCTCGCCGCCGGGCGCCCGCACCAGGTCCTGCCGCTGTCGGGGGTGACGCACATGGCCTCGCAGGAGGAGGTCGCCGAGAACCTGCTGCTGCTCCAGGTCGACTTCCTGCGCCGTGCTCTCGATATCGGGGCCTCGGTACCGGGGCGCCCGGCACCGTGCCGGTAACGGCGACCATGTAGCGAGAGTCACACCGGCAGAAGTTACACCCAGGTCGGCATGATGATTACCGTTGGAATAAGGTTCTGTGGGCAACGCAGGCAGCGCTGCGTTTACCGGCCCGGGACGATCCGCCGGACGGACAGCGCGCGGGCGATGACCCAGTGCTACGACACTGGCCGATCGACTTCAGTTTCAACGCGGAGGCGTCGATGACGCAGGTAACGCAGGCGCCGGCCAAGACCAGGGCGCAGATCGCCAGCAAGACGCTGCGCCGGGATCCGTGGTGGCGCCAGCCGGCGATTACCGCGACCTTCCTGGCGATCGTCGTGATCTACCTGACCTGGGCATCACTGATCAACAAGGACTACTTCTGGGCGCCCTACATCTCGCCGCTCTACTCGCCGTGCCTGGCCACCACCTGCGCGAAGGGCTCGGGTTTCCATTGGATCCCGTGGCTGACCGCGCTGACCCCGGCCATCATCATCATCGGCGGCCCGATGGGCTTCAGGTTTACCTGCTACTACTACCGCAAGGCTTATTACCGCGCCTTCTGGCAGGCCCCGGCGGCCTGCGCCGTCCGCGAGCCGCACGCCAGGTACACCGGCGAGACCCGGCTGCCGCTGATCCTGCAGAACGTGCACCGCTACTTCTTCTACGTCGCGCTGATCTTCAACGTGATCCTGACCATCGACGCCGTGCTGGCGTTCAAGAACCACCAGGGCCAGTGGGGGCACATGGGCCTCGGCACCCTGGTGCTGATCGTCAACGCGGCGCTGCTCTGGCTCTACTCGCTGTCCTGCCATGCCTGCCGGCACGTCACCGGCGGCAGGCTGAAGCATTTCTCCAAGCACCCGGTCAGGTACAAGGCGTGGACGCTGGTCTCGAAGCTGAACGGCAGGCACATGCAGTTCGCCTGGATCTCGCTCGGCTTCGTGCTCTTTACCGACCTGTACATCCGCCTGGTCGCCAGCGGCGTTTTCGCGGACCCGCGGTTCTTCTAGACTGAGGCAGAAGGTGCCGAACCTGTCATGACTGACATCACCAGACTCCCCTACGACGTCGTAGTGATCGGCGCCGGCGGCTCCGGGCTGCGGGCGGCGATCGAGGCCCGCCTGGCGGGCAAGCGAACGGCGATCATCTCCAAGTCGCTGTTCGGCAAGGCGCATACCGTGATGGCCGAGGGCGGCGCCGCGGCGGCGATGGGCAACGTCAACCCGAACGACAACTGGATGGTGCATTTCCGCGACACCATGCGCGGCGGCAAGTTCCTGAACAACTGGCGGATGGCCGAACTGCACGCCAGGGAGTCACCGGACCGGATCTGGGAGCTTGAGGCCTGGGGCGCGCTCTTCGACCGCACCAAGGACGGCAAGATCAGCCAGCGCAACTTCGGCGGCCACGAGTACCCCCGGCTCGCCCATGTTGGTGACCGCACCGGCCTGGAGCTGATCCGCACCCTGCAGCAGAAGGTCGTCGCGCTGCAGCAAGAGGACGCCCGCGAGCACGGCGACCCCGAAGCCATGATCAAGGTCTTCGCCGAGACCACGGTCACCAGGCTGATCAAGGACGGCGACGCGATCGCCGGCGCGTTCGGCTACACCAGGGAGACCGGCCAGTTCGTGCTGTTCGAGACGCCTGCCGTCGTGCTGGCGACGGGCGGGATCGGCAAGACTTTCAAGATCACGTCCAACTCCTGGGAGTACACGGGGGACGGGCACGCGCTGGCGCTGCTGGCGGGCGCGACGCTGCTCAACATGGAGTTCGTGCAGTTCCACCCCACCCACATGGTCTGGCCGCTGTCGGTGGCCGGACTGCTCGTCACCGAGTCGGTCCGCGGCGACGGCGGTGTACTGCGGAACTCCGATGGCAAGCGGTTCATGTTCGGCTATGTCCCTGACGTGTTCCGCACGATGTACGCGGAAACCGAGGAGGAGGCCGACCGCTGGTACGCCGACCAGGCCAACAACCGGCGCCCGCCCGAGCTGCTTCCCCGCGATGAGGTGGCCCGCTCGATCAACTCCGAGGTCAAGGCCGGGCGGGGCTCCCCGCACGGCGGGGTATTCCTGGACATCGCCTCCCGGCGGCCGGCCGAGGAGATCCTGCGCAAGCTGCCGTCCATGTACCACCAGTTCAAGGAACTCGCCGATGTCGACATCACCAAGGAGCCAATGGAGGTCGGCCCTGCCCAGCACTATGTGATGGGCGGCGTCGAGGTCGACGCCGACACCGGCGGGTCGTGCGTCCCCGGCCTGTTCGCGGCCGGCGAGGTGTCCGGCGGGATGCACGGGTCGAACCGGCTCGGCGGGAACTCGCTGTCCGACCTGCTGGTGTTCGGCCGCCGGGCGGGGATGGGCGCGGCGGAGTACGTGGACGCGCTGGGCGACAAGCGCCCCGTGGCCGGCGACGGCGACATCGCCGCGGCGCGGGCCGAAGCGCTCGCCCCGTTCGAGCGCGCGGTTGGCGATAACCCGTACGCGGTGCACGCCGAGGTCCAGCAGACGATGAGCAGCCTGGTCGGCATCATCCGTAAGGAAGGCGAGATCAAGGCGGCCCTGGCCGAGCTGGAGAAGCTGCGCGAGCGCGCGGCCGTCGTCCGCGCCGAGGGTGGCCCCGCCTACAACCCGGGCTGGCACCTGGCGCTCGACCTGCGCAACATCATCCTGATCGCCGAGTGCGTCGCCCAGGCGGCGCTGGAGCGGCAGGAGAGCCGCGGCGGGCACACCCGCGACGACTTCCCCGGCATGTCGCCGGAGTGGCGCAAGGTCAACCTGATCTGCTCGCTCGACGAGGACGGGCAGCAGGTGGTGCTGAAAAAGCAGCCGATGCCGCCGATGCGGGAGGACCTGCTCGTGCTGTTCGACCGGGCCGAGCTGATGAAGTACCTGACCGAGGAAGAACTGCCCCAGGAGCCAGCACAGCCCCCGGCGCAGGAGACGGCCGCCGCGGGCGAGGAGACGCACTGATGGGCGCGAAGGTCAAGCTGAAGATCTGGCGCGGCGACGCCGGCCAGGGCGAGCTCGTCGACTATGAGGTCGAGGCCAACGAGGGCGAGGTCGTGCTGGACCTCCTGCACCGCCTGCAGGCCACCCAGGCCGGCGACCTGGCGGTCCGGTGGAACTGCAAGGCGGGCAAGTGCGGCTCCTGCTCGATGGAAATCAACGGCAAGCCGCGGCTCGCCTGCATGACCAGGATGTCGCTGTTCGAGCCGGACGAGACCATCACGGTCACGCCGATGCGGACCTTCCCGGTGATCAGGGACCTGGTCACGGATGTGTCGTTCAACTTCGAGAAGGCGCGCCAGATCCCGTCGTTCACGCCTGACCCGGCCGTCGGGCTCGGCGAGTTCCGGATGCAGCAGGAGGATGTCGAGCGGTCGCAGGAGTTCCGCAAGTGCATCGAGTGCTTCCTGTGCCAGGACGTCTGCCACGTGATCCGTGACCACGAGGAGAACATGCCGGTCTACGCCGGGCCGCGCTTCCTGATGCGGGTCACCGAGCTAGAGATGCACCCGGCCGACACCGCCGACCGCCGCGAGATCGCGCAGGACGACTTCGGCCTGGGCCTGTGCAACATCACCAAGTGCTGCACCGAGGTCTGCCCGGAGAACATCCACATCACCGACAACGCGCTGATTCCGCTGAAGGAGCGCGTCGTGAGCCGCAAGTACGACCCTCTGGTCTGGCTCGGCAGCAAGATCGGCAGGCGCGGCCGCAGCGACACCCCGAAGGTTCCCGGCAAGCAGACCTGACGCCCCGGGGGTTCCCGCCCCCGGGGGGTGCCGCCGGCAGTCCCGACGCTCGGGCCGCTGGCCGGCTAGTTAGCCCTGCGACTTAGCCCTGCGACCGGTGGCTGGTCCGGGTCTGCGAGACCTGGCTGGCGGCCGGCTCCGGCGGGGTCACCTGCTCCGCCTGGCCGGGCTCATGGTGGGGAGCCTTCCTGTTGCGGAAGAACTCGATCACGAGCGGCAGCAGCGAGACCACAATGATCACCGCGATGATCGGCAGCAGGTACGTGTCCACGCTGCTGATGGTCGAGCCGAGCCCGAAGCCGATCATGGTCACGCCGACGGACCAGATCAGCCCGCCCACGACCTGCCAGATTGTGAAGGTGCGAGCCGGCACGTCCAGTGCGCCGACCATCGGGTTGAGCACCGTCCGGACAACCGGAACGAACCTGGCGAACACGATGGCCTTGCCGTACCCGTACCGCGACAGCAGATGCTGAGACCGCTCGGCACCCCTGAGCAGGAACCTGTTCTGGGTGCGGCCCAGCCACGCCCTTCCGCCCTTCCGCCCGATCACGAACCCCGTCTGCGCGCCTAGCAGCGCGCCTCCCGCCGCAGCGAGCAGCACCAGTGGCAAGGACAGCTGAATCTTGCTCGAGGACGAGCTCGCGCACAGCAGCCCGGCCGTGAACAGCAGCGAGTCGCCAGGCAGGAAGAACCCGATCAGCAGTCCGGTCTCGGCGAATAGCGCCAGGAAGACGCCGAGCGCCCCCAGGCTCGCCAGCAGCGAGATCGAGCTCAGGGGGTTGAGCGCCACCGCAGGGTGCAAGCCGGCCAGCTGCAACATCGCTCGTGTCTCCTTCATGGGGCCCGTGTCACCCCGGGTTCCCGTGCGACACGGACTACCCTCCCCCGTGATAAACGAACGAGCTGACTTATTAATCTCTGGTTAAGGGCACCGGCCCTGCTTCGTGCGCAACGGCCCGCCAGCGCGGGCCGTCCGACTATGTCGGACAAGATCACGCACTGCCTACGGTGAGTTGACGGCAAGGTTGGTTTGGCACGAATATCCTTGCTGGCGCGGGCGCACGCCGGCCCGCCGAGCGAGAGGCTGACATGACACACCTGACCTTTGCCGAGGCGATCATCGTCGGCCTGATTCAGGGCACCACCGAGCTATTCCCTGTCTCCAGCCTTGGCCACAACGTGCTGATTCCGGCGCTCGTCGGCGGCAGCTGGGCCAAGGACCTGAACGTGTCCAAGCCCGAGTCGCCGTACCTGGCCTTCATCGTCGGCCTGCATGTGGCGACAGCCATCGGCATCACTGCCTACTTCTGGCGCGACTGGGTCCGGATCATCGGCGGCTTCTTCACCTCCTTCCAGCCCAGCATCCGGCGTCCGCTCAAGATCACGAGTGCTGACCAGAAGCTGGCGTGGATGATCATCCTTGCCACCATCCCGGTCGGCCTCGTGGGCCTGGCGTTCGAGCATAAGTTCCGGGTGATCTTCGGCGTCCCGAGCCGGGCAGCGATCTTCCTCGTGGTCAACGGCATCATCCTGTTCATCGGGGAGCGCTTCAGGCCCCGCAAGTCACGGGAGGCCGACGAGCAAGTGCTCCGAGATCGCGAGGCCGAGTTGGTTGGCGCGGGCCGGGTCGGCGGCGCGCACTCGTCGGGTCAGCGGGCCATCCGCCAGCAGGAGATGGCCACCGCGATTCAGGCCGACCGCCGGCTGACGTCGTTCAGCTACTGGCAGGCCATCATCATCGGCTCCGCCCAGATACTCGCGCTGCTCGCCGGCATCAGCCGGGACGGCGTCACGATGGTCGCCGGAATGTTCAGGGGCCTGTCCCGTGAGGACGCGGCACGATTCGCGTTCCTGCTGGCGACGCCCGTGATCCTGGCCGCGGGCGTGCTCAAGATCCCTGACCTGTTCGGCCCGCTCGGCAACGGGATCCGGCCCCAGATCCTCGCCGGAAGCATCGTGTCCGGAGTCGCGGCCTACCTGTCCGTTCGCTTCCTGATGAAGTACTTCCAGACCAGGACCCTGACGCCGTTCGCCATCTACTGCGTCATCTTCGGCCTCGGCGCCTACATCTACCTCACCTTCAAGTAGCGGGTCAGCTACGCTGCGCGGCGCCACCCTGCGGTTCGGCGCCACCCTGCGGCAAGGCGCCACTCAACGGCAAGGCGCCACCTCGCCGCATCCCGCTAGTCTCAGGCCTCGCGGCTGGTCCTGGCCCGCTTCCGGCCGCGCTCCTTGGCGTCGAGCACGGTCTTGCGGAGCCGGATCGCGGTCGGTGTCACCTCAGCGCACTCGTCGTCCGCGCAGAACTCGAGTGCCTGCTCCAGGCTCAGCATCCGAGGCGGAACGAGCCGCTCGAGTTCCTCACCGGTGGACTGCCGCACGTTCGTGAGCTTCTTCTCGCGGGCGATGTTGACGTCCATGTCGTCCGAGCGGGAGTTCTCGCCCACGATCATGCCCTCGTACACCTCGGTGCCGGGTTCCACGAACAGGGTGCCGCGCTCCTGCAGCGAGAACATCGCGTACGCGGTCGCAGCCCCGGACCGGTCGGCCACCAGCGAGCCGGACGCGCGCATCCGCATCGGCCCGGCCCAGGGCTCGTACTTCTCGAACACGTGGTGCGCGATGCCGGTGCCGCGCGTGTCGGTGAGGAACTGGGTGCGGAAGCCGATCAGCCCGCGCGCCGGAACCATGAAGTCGAGCCTGATCCAGCCCGTCCCGTGGTTGGTCATCTGCTCGAGCCTGCCCCTGCGGACCGCGAGCAGCGTGGTGACGGCGCCGAGATACTCCTCGGGCACGTCGATGGTCAGCCGCTCGACCGGCTCGTGCAGCGTGCCGTCGACCTCGCGGGTCACGACGGTCGGCCGGCCCACCGTCAGCTCGTAACCCTCCCGCCGCATGGTCTCCACCAGGATGGCCAGTGCCAGCTCGCCGCGGCCCTGCACTTCCCAGGTGTCCGGCCGCTCGGTCGGCAGGACCTTGATCGAGACGTTGCCGACCAGCTCAGTCTCGAGCCGGTCGAGCACCATCCGGGCGGTCACCTTCGTGGTTCCCTTGCCGGTCGGCTTGACCGTGGCGCCCGCGGCGCCGACCGTGAAGCCGCCCTTGCCGACAAGCGGCGAGGTGTTCACGCCGAGCGTCATCGAGATCGCGGGCTCGTCCACGGTGATCAACGGCAGCGGCCGCGGGTCATCCGGGTCGGCCAGCGTCTCGCCGATCATGATGTCGCTGATGCCGGCGACCGCGATGATGTCCCCGGCCGACGCGGTGGCCGCAGGCACCCGGTCGAGCGCTTCCGTCCGGAAGAGCTCGGAGATCTTGACCCGCTCGATGGAACCGTCGCGGCGGCACCATGCGGCCTGCTGGCCCTTGCTGATCTCGCCGGATTCGACCCGGCACAGCGCGATCCGGCCCAGGTAGGCCGAGGCGTCGAGGTTGGTGACGTGCGCCCGCAGCGGCGCGCGCGGGTCATAAGACGGCGCGGGCACGAACTGCCTGATCACCTCGAACAGGGGCTCCAGGTCGGCCGAGTCGGGCAGCGTGCCGTCCTCGGGCATGGTCAGCGACGCCCGTCCGGCCCGCGCCGACGCGTAGACGATCGGGAACTCGATCTGGTCTTCGGTCGCGTCCAGGTCCAGGAACAGCTCGTAGCAGGCGTCGACGACCTCGGCGATCCGCGCATCGGGCCGGTCCACCTTGTTGATCACCAGGATCACCGGCAGCTTGGCTTCGAGCGCCTTGCGCAGCACGAACCTGGTCTGCGGCAGCGGCCCCTCGCTGGCGTCGACGAGCAGCAGCACCCCGTCGACCATGGACAGGCCGCGCTCGACCTCGCCGCCGAAGTCGGCGTGCCCGGGCGTGTCGATGATGTTGATGGTCAGGCCGCCGTGGGTCACCGCGGTGTTCTTGGCCAGGATCGTGATGCCCTTCTCCCGCTCGAGGTCACCGGAGTCGAGCACGCGCTCGGCGACCTGGGCGTTGGCGCGGAATGCCCCCGACTGCCACAGCATGGCGTCGACCAGCGTCGTCTTGCCGTGATCGACGTGCGCGACGATCGCCACGTTGCGCAGGTCATCGCGGGTGGCGACGTCGGCGGCGAGCTCGGCCGGGCTGACGGGCATGCGAGAAGGCTCCAATTGGCGAACTGGGGAAGCGCCGGAGTGACGGCCCGTTCAGTCTACTCGCAGCTTCATTTATAACGAAAACCGTCACGTGCACCGCCGCACCAGGCCAGCCGGTCCGAACCGGGATCCGAACACGGCGGGACGACTGCTGGATGCCAGGCCAGCGGCCCGCGCCTCGGGCCGCAGACGGCCGGACGACTGCCTCCGTAACGCAGGCCCGCCATGCCTGCCGACCCGGTAACGCAGCACCCCCTTGAGCCGCTCTTGGTGGTCCCTTAACGTATTTTCCGGTTTTCTTAGCGCCCATGAAGCAACGAGATCGACTCAGCGCGCACCGGGACTATGGCTTGCGCAAGCTGTCGACGATGACCTGGCGGGCTACCCTCCTGAGCGCGGTCGGCGTGGTCGGATTCATGAACCTGTTCAACCACTCGGCCACGACGGCCACCACGGTGTCGCAGTCAGCGCCTGCCTCCCCGAGCGCCGGCAGCAGCTCTGGCGCCGCCGCGAGCGGCAGCGCCAAGCCGTCCCCGAGTGCGAGCAAGAGTGCGCACAAGAAGGCCAGCACGAAAGCTTCGCCGAAGGCGAGCAAGCCGACCAGCGGCGCCCAGCCAACCGCTCAGCCGAAGCCGACGACGAGCAAGGCGAGTCCCCAGCCGCCGCCAACCCCGCCGGCCCCGAGCCCCACCGCGTCCCAGACGACCACGAGCGGCTCGAAGTCCGGAGGCTGACACCCCCCGGATGGCCGTTCACCCCCCGAACCCCGAGACCCCTCACTGATCACATGACCTCACAGGCCCCTGTTAATCCTGCTAGTAACACATCCTCTACGTCGGCGATTACCCTCGGCCGCCCGGCTGTGCCCGCCGTCGCAGGCCGCACGACCAAGGCGCTCGGCACGTTCTGCTCGGTCCTTGTCACCATGCCCGGCGCGCTCGACGCGGCGCGGCAGATCCTGTCCGGCGAGCTCGCGGCGATCGACCTGGCGTGCTCCAGGTTCCGGCCGGACTCCGAGCTGTCCGCGGTGAACAGGTCAGCGGGCCGGCGGGTCGCTGTCAGCCCGGTGTTCGCCCGGGCACTCGACGTCGCCCTGCGGGCCGCGGAGATAACCGACGGCGATGTGGACCCGACCTGCGGCCGCTCGCTCGTCAGCCTCGGCTACGACAAGGACTTCGCCGAGCTGGCCGACGATACGTCCGCCCTGACGCAGCCGCCCGCCCCCGCGGCCGGCTGGCAGTGCGTGGACTTCGACGCCGAGGACCTGACGGTCCAGGTGCCGGACGGCGTGCTGCTCGACTTCGGTGCCACCGCCAAGGCGCTCGCCGCGGACCTGGCCGCCGATGCCATCAGCGAGCAGATCGGCTGCGGCGTCCTGGTCAACCTGGGCGGCGACATCGCCGTCGCCGGTCAGGCTCCGGAGGGCGGCTGGCGGATCGGCGTGGACGACGGGGTGACCGGCGCCCCGGCCGCCGAGGCGGCCACTGTCGCCGGCGCCCCGGCCGATGCCGCCGCCGCGCCCGTCGTGGCCATCGAGGCAGGCGGCCTCGCGACGTCCTGCCCCTCGGTCCGCGGCTGGCGCCGCGGCGACCAGGCCATGCACCACATCGTGGTACCGGGCACCGGTCAGCCCGCGGAGATCTACTGGGCCGCTGTCTCAGTCGCCGCTGCCACCTGCGTCGACGCGAACACGGCGAGCACGGCGTCGATCATCCGCGGCCGGCCTGCCCAGCAGTGGCTGCAGAGCCTCAGCCTGCCGGCCAGGCTGGCCAAGCCGGACGGACGGGTGGTAACGACGGGAGGCTGGCCCCAGTGAGCACCTTCCTGCACGGCCCGTTCCTGTGGTACGCGACGAGGGCCGCCGGCCTGGTGACCCTGGTCCTGCTGACGGCGGCCATGGTTCTCGGCATCCTGAACGCGGGGCGGTTCGCCAGCCGCCGCTGGCCCCGGTTCCTCGTCCAGGGGCTGCACCGGAACCTGTCACTGCTGGCGCTGCTCTTCCTCGCGCTGCACGTCGGCACCACCGTGATCGATATGTACACCTCGATCGGGCTGCCGGACGCCATCGTGCCGTTCCTGTCCTCCTACAGGCGCTGGTGGCTCGGGCTCGGCGCGCTGGCCTCCGACCTGATGATCACGCTGGCCGTCACCAGCCTGCTCAGGCAGCGGATCGGGCACCGGCTGTGGCGCCTCGTGCACTGGGCTGGCTACCTGTGCTGGCCGGTGGCGATCGCGCATGGACTGGGCATGGGCACCGATCACAGCGCGCGCTGGGTTCTCGCCCTCACCTTCGCCTGCATCGGTGCCGTCCTCGTGTCGGTCGGCTACCGAGCGGTCCAGGCGATCCCCGCGAGGAGGCTGGCCCGATGACCGTCGTCGCGACCACCAGGCGGCAGGCCTACCCGGCTCGACCGGTCAGGCGGCTGCCCCGCCTGCTCGCCGGACTCGCCGGCGGCCGGCCTGCGGGCCTGAATCAGCATGAGCACAGCTACGGTCCGCTCCCGCTGCCGGAAGCCGCATGGAGCGGAGTCGAGGGCGCCGCGCGCCGCGCCGCCACCAGGCTGATCGACGTCGTGGAACGCTCCGGCCTGACCGGGCGCGGCGGAGCGGGATTCCCGGCCGGCCGCAAGCTGCGCTCCGTGGCCGCCGGCCCGGGTCCAGCGGTTGTCGTCGCCAACGGCTCGGAGGGCGAGCCTGCCAGCCGCAAGGACAGGCTTCTCCTCAGCCGCGCACCGCATCTGGTGATGGACGGCATCTCGCTGGCCGCGTTCGCCGTCGGAGCCACCGAGGCCTACCTCGTCGTGCACGGTGACGACGCCAGGCTGGTGGCGAGCCTGGAGGCAGCGGCCCAGGCCAGAGAGGTGGCGGGGATCGACCAGGTTCCGATCCAGGTCGTCGGCATCGAGGGCCGGTACGTCGCCAGCGAGCAGACCGCGATCGTTCAGCACCTCAACGGCGGACCCGGCCTGCCCACCTTCGCCCCGCCCCGGACCCATGATCGCGGCGTGGCCGGCCGCCCGACCGCGGTCAGCAACGTCGAGACGCTCGCCCATCTGGCGATGATCGCCAGGTACGGCCACACCTGGTTCCGCGAAGCGGGAACGCCGTCCGCGCCGGGCACCACGCTCGTGACAGTCAGCGGCGCGATCGCGCGGCCCGGCGTCTACGAGATCGAGCTCGGCACGCCGATCGGCGAGGTCCTGATGCAGGCGGGAGGGCCAGCCGAGCGCCCGCAGGCGGTGCTGGTCGGCGGGTACTTCGGCACCTGGCTCCCGGCCGAGGTGGCCTGGCCGGTATCGATGTCGCATCCAGGGCTCCGCTCGGTCGGCGGCGCGATGGGCGCGGGGATCCTGGTCGTCCTGCCGGAGTCATCCTGCGGGCTCGCCGAGACCGCGCGCGTGGTCCGGTATCTCGCCAACGAAAGCGCCGGCCAGTGCGGGCCCTGCATCTTCGGCCTGCCTGCCCTGGCTGACGCGCTGGCCGACCTGGCGTACTACGGCGGCCGCGGCGACGCGGTCGACCGGATCGCCGGCCTGATTCCGCTGATCGAGGGCCGCGGCGCGTGCCGTCATCCCGATGGCGCGACCCAGCTGGCCGCGAGCGCGCTGGCGGCGTTCAGTCACGACGCGCGCTGGCACGACGCGGAAGGGCCCTGCTACGGTGTGCGCCAGCCGCCGCTGATGCCGGTCCCCGGGGATGTGGAGTACTGGTGAGCGAGCGGCTGAGAGTGAACCCGATCACGTGCACGGCCCACGGCATGTGCGCGGAACTGCTGCCCGAGTTCATCACCCTGGACCCGTGGGGCTATCCGATCGTGCCTGACGAGCCGGTGCCCGACGAGCTGATAGGTCTGGCCAGGAAGGCGGCCGCCGCCTGCCCGACGCTGGCCCTGGTGGTTGGCAAGCGCCGCCGCCCCTGAGCCAGCCTGGCGGCTCGCAGGCTGGCTCAGCCGTCGGCTACCGGCTCACTCCGCGGTTGGCCTACTCGTCGTGCTGTGCGCCGCCCCAGCTGTTCGTTGACACGTGCGGAGTCGGGACTCCTGAGCTGCTGCACGTCACGCGCAGGACAACTTCGCCCGAGTTACTCGAGAAGGTCACGCTGGCAACCGAGCTCGGGCCGCGTACGAAATCATGGGTCTCGAAGCCCTGGGCGGGGCTCCAGTAGAGTAGGTAAGCGCCGGCCTGCCGGCAGGAGGCCACGGCGGTGCCGCCCGCTGACGTCAGCAGCTTGCTGGCGTTTCTCGTCACCGGCTTCGCCGCCCGGTGCGTGGTCGCAGGCCGGACCTTATGCGCGGAGTGCGAGGCTCTGGGGGTAGCCGTCGGCGACGGGCTCGGCGTCTGGGCCGGCCTGCTGGCGCCGTCCTGGGCCAGCTCGGCGTTGACCATGGCGACCGACACCTGCTTGGTGTGCTGCGCGAACAGGCCCTGGCCGAGCTGGTCGACCGCATACAGGCTGCCGGCCGTCGCCGAGACGGCACCGAGCAGCCACGCGCTTGCGCCGATGAGCAGCCTGGAACGCACGGTTAGAGACTTTCTCGAATCGAGTTAAGCCATCGTAAAGGATTCCTCAACGTCACGATCTGCCTATGACGAGCACCTGGCAGTCCTGGCGGAGGATCCGCCGACAACCGGCGCGATCCGGGACTTAACTAGAGACGATCTTGCACAGTGAGCCGGCCGCAGCCGATACGTTCATAGGATGGCACAGCTGCTGCTCGTAGAGGATGACGCCGCGATACGCGGTGCGCTGATTCGTGCGCTCACCGACCGGGGGCACGCTGTCTCGAGCACGCCGACGGCCATGGAGGCGCTGCAGCTCGTGCTCGACTGTCCGCCCGACCTCGTCATTCTCGATCTTGGCCTGCCCGACCTCGACGGCTACGAGGCGCTGCGGATGCTGAGGGCGATCAGCAAGGTTCCGGTGGTCGTCGCAACCGCCAGGGACGACGAGGAGGACATTGTCCGCGTGCTCGACGCCGGAGCCGATGACTACCTGGTGAAGCCCTTCGGTGTCGGCCAGATCGAGGCCAGGGTCAGGGCGGTGCTCCGACGGGCGGCAGCCGAGGAGGACAAGCGCACCGAGCCGGTGATTGTCGGCGGGCTCCGGCTGGACGGCGAGGCGCACGAGGCGGCACTCGACGGCCGACGGCTCGATCTGTCCCGGCGAGAGTTCGACCTGCTGTACTACCTGGCGGTCCGGTCCGGGCAGGTGGTCACCAAGCGGGAACTGCTCACGCACGTATGGCGGATGCCGTACGGCGGCGCTGACAAGACAGTGGACGTCCATGTCTCATGGCTCAGGCGCAAGCTCGGGGAGAGCGCTCAGCAACCCAGGTACCTGCATACCGTCCGCGGTGTCGGGATGAAGCTCTCCGCGCCGTCATGAGGCCGCGCGGAGCGCTCGCATGAGACTCCGGGTCATCCTTCTGGTGCTGGCGATCGGCTCGCTGATCCTGGTGTCGTTCATGCTGCCGCTCGCCCTGCTGCTGCGCACCTTCGCCGCCGACAGCGCGGTATCGGGTGCGACGATTCGCGCGCAGTTCATGGCGCCGCTGGTAGCCACGCTCCACCACACGTCCGATCTGCAGGTCGCCGTCGACCAGGTGAATCAGCAGAACCTCAGCGAGCCGGTCACGATCTTCATGCCGTCCGGGCAGCGGATCGGCGCTCAGGTGCCCGTCTCACCTGGTGTCCGGCTGGCCGAGACGGGCAAGAGCTATACCGAGGCGGCGCCGGGCGGAGTCGCGATCTTCGTGGCCGTGTCCGGCATCGGCCCGAAGCAGGGAACAGCCGTCGTCAGGTCCTTCGTTCCCAACTCGCGGCTGCGGCGCGGCGTGGTCCAGGCCTGGCTGCTGCTCGGCTTGGTCGCCGTCGGCTTGCTCGCGATGGCCGTCATCGTGGCCGCCCAGCTGACCAGGACCCTGGTCCGTCCGCTGGGAAACGTCGCCAGTGCCGCCGAGCAACTGGCCCAGGGGGACCTGACCGCACGCGCGCCCGTCGAGGGGCCGCCGGAGATCCGCCAGGTGAGCAACGGCCTCAACCGGCTGGCCGCCCGGATCGGCGAACTGCTGGCCCACGAGCGCGAGACACTCGCCGACCTGTCGCACCGGCTGCGCACTCCGCTGACGGCGCTGCGGATCGACGCGGAGTCACTCAGCGACGACGAGGAAGTGACGACCCGGGTCATCGGCGATGTTGACGCGCTGACTCGCACGGTCAACGAGATCATCGCCCAGGCCAGGCGGCCGGCCGCGGACGGCGTGGCCGCCGCCTGTGACGCGACGGCCGTCGTGGGCGAGCGGGCCGCATACTGGCGCGCGCTCGCCGAGGACCAGGAGCGGTGGATGACCGTCGAGCTCCCGCCGTTCAGCCTGCCCGTCCGGGTAGCCGAGCAGGATCTGGCCGCGTGCGTGGACATCCTGCTCGAGAACGTCTTCGCACACACCCCGGACGGCACCGCGTTTTCCGTCCGCGCCTCCCCGCGCACCGCCGGCGGTGCGTGGATCGTGGTCTCCGACAACGGCCCGGGGTTCTCCCATCCGGACTCATCCAGGCGCGGCCTGTCGAGCGCGGGCTCCACCGGGCTCGGCCTCGACATCGCACGCCGCATCGCCGAGGGATCCGGCGGAACCCTGACGCTAGGCCGGTCGCCGGGCGGAGGCGGCGCGGTCACCATCGGACTCGGTCCGTCGGCGCGCCAGGTCCGCGAGCCGCGACGGCACATCAAGACCAGGCGGCCGCACCGCAACTCCCCGGCCGACGATGACGAGCTCTTCGGCCCCCCGGAGCGGTTCCGCGCGGGCTGACCCGGACCGCCGTGCGACCCCGCCCGCGCGGCGCCGCGGGCCGTGAACCGGTTGCCCGCGTCCGATCCATCGGGAAACTGGCGCGATGGCATGACCTCGATGCGAGCCCGACGTTCGCCGAGGTGCTGAAGGTACGCGCGGATCGCATGGCACTGATGCGCGGCATCGTCGACGGTCTCACCGACGCCGCGCTCGAGCGGATGTGCGGGCGTGCGCCAGCACCCGGTTATCCCGACGAAACACGCTCGGTCGGCGTGGTGACGCAAGAGGAGTGCGAGCACCACCGCTTCGCGGTGCGCGACCTCGAGGTGCTAGAAGCGCGCTGAAACCCGCAGTCTGAGCGCAAAATCACGAACACGTCTAGAACATGTGTTCGATGACAAGCTATTCTGTTGTCATGACAGGATTCGTACCGCCTGGCTGGCCGACCGGCGTCCAGCCGCCGGGCAGCCCGGATTTCGAGCGGTCAGCAGTGACCTGGCTGCTCGAGGTGATCCCGTCTGACTACCTGCTGCATGGCGTCCTGAGGCGTCACCCGATCGCCCTGGCGGCCCTCGCCAGGCATCACCTCGGCGCCTCCGTCGAGGGCGCCAGGAGCGGGTACCGCACGGCCAGGTCGGAGCTCGGCCCGCACCTGCCTCCCAGCGCCGTCGAGGCGGTACTGACCGCCTACCGGAGCGAGGGCAGCAGGCTGGCTACCGCGGCGCGAGCGGCAGATCTGGTCGAGCGGGCACTGCACGGCGAGGTGTTCGTCCGCCAGCTGAGCGGAGGAGCGCGCTCGGCGTCGCCGGCACCGGGTGGCGTTGGTGGCCAGCAGGCAGCGCCCGATCGCCTCAGGAGTCGCGATCGGTCAGCAGCGGCTCAGGGATCGGCTCCTCCGACGGCGCCGGGGTCAGCAGGAACTCAGCGAGCGAGGGCGCGTCCGCCGGTGAGGGACCAGTCACCGAGGACTCAGCCAGCGCGGGATCCAGCAGCGCGGGATCCAGCAGCGCGGGCTCAGCCTGCGGATCGGCCAGTGACGGATCGGCCAGCGCGGACGCGCCCGGCAAGGAATCGCCGGCCAGAACCTGGCTGAGGACGGCATCGGCTCGCGAGTACCCCGAACCCGACCGGGTCCAGCCGGTCTCCGGGTCGAAGCCCTTGATGACGCGGGCGGGCACGCCGGCCACCACGCACCGGTCGCCGATCTCACCCCGGACCACGGAGCCCGCGGCGACGACGACATTCCTGCCGATCATCGCGCCGGGCAGTACGATCACGCCCGTGCCGAGCCAGGTGCCGGCTCCGATCCTGACCGGCGCGTTGACCGGCCACTGCCGCCCGATCGGGAGCTCCGGGTCGGCGTAACTGTGGTTCTGATCCGTGATGTAGACATAGGGCCCGGTGAAGACGTCGTCTCCGATGTCAATCGAGTGGTGCGCGACGATGTGACTGCCCCGGCCGATCACGCACCGATCGCCGATCCGCAGGACCGGGTCCGGCCCGAGGTCGTGGCCAGGCATCATGCCGGCGCAGACCGAAACCTGCTCCCCCAGCATGGTGCCGTCGCCGATCGCGATCCACTGCTCGCCGTAGACGGTACCGGCCGGGAAGGCGATCAGGGAGCCAGGGCCGAACGCCGCGAACCTGCGGCCCGCTGCGGTATCCGCCGTGATGGTTCCGGCTTGCTGGATGCGGCGCCAGGCAGAGTGAATTACCCGGGCGGCGACCTGCCTCCGCCAGCGGCGCCAGTTCCCCAATGACGGCATTCCAGACATTGATCATCACAGTAGCGCCACGGACCGCCTGCTCGCGCGGATCTCGGCGCGCCAACGGCCCACGCTAGGGCCGCCGTCTCGACTTCTCATGAGTCTGGCGGCGTCTGAAAATCGCACCAGGGACGAGTCAGGGCGTGATCATGACGCCAGCTCGTGAAAGGTCGCACGAGGCGGGTCTAGCCACGCAGCTTGAGCTCGGTTCGCGGGCGGCCGGGGTGAACGCGCCGACCGCGCAACAGGGGGCGACTCCCGTCAGGCCGTCACATCCGGACCGGCGGCCGCCAGCTCGCCACCGACGGGTCAGGCAGGCAGATCCCGGCCGGCGGCGGCGAGCTGGCCGCAGGCTCCGTCGATCTCCCTGCCGCGCGTATCCCGGACGGTCACCGGAACCCCCCGGTCGGCGAGGCGGGCCTCGAACTCGGCCGCAACGCCCGGATCGGACGCGGTCCACTTCGAGCCGGGAGTCGGGTTCAGCGGAATGAGGTTCACGTGCGCAAGGCGTCCGGCCAGCAGCCTGGCCAGCGCATCGGCGCGCCAGGCCTGGTCGTTGATATCGCGGATCATGGCGTACTCGATCGAGACCCGCCGCCCGGTCGCCGCCGCGTACCCCCACGCCGCGTCGAGCACCTCGGCGACCTTCCAGCGCCGGTTGACCGGCACGAGCTCGTCGCGCAGCTCGTCGTCGGGCGCGTGCAGTGACACCGCGAGCCTGACCGATAGCCCTTCCGCGGCGAGCTTCCTGATCGCCGGGACCAGGCCGACCGTGGAGACGGTGATCGCGCGCTGGGAGATGCCGAGCCCGTCAGGGACCGGGTCGGTCAGCCGGCGGATGGCGGCCAGCACGTTCGCGTAGTTCGCCAGCGGCTCGCCCATGCCCATGAACACGACATTGGAGATCCGCCCTGGGCCGCCGGCCATCTCGCCTCGAGCCAGCCCGCGGGCCCCGTTGAATACCTGAGTGACGATCTCTCCGGTCGACAGGTTCCTGGTCAGCCCTGCCTGGCCGGTGGCGCAGAACGGGCATGCCATCCCGCATCCCGCCTGCGACGAGACGCACATCGTCACCCGGCCGGGATAGCGCATCAGCACGGACTCCACGAACGAGCCGTCGGCCGCGCGCCAGAGCGTCTTGCGGGTCAGGCCGCGGTCGCAGGTCAGCTCGCGGGTCGCGGTGAGCAGCCGGGGCAGCATCGCCCCGACCAGCGTGTCCCGCACCCCGGCCGGCAGGTCGGTCATGTCGTCCGCCGACTCGGTCAGCCGGCCGAAATAGTGCCGCGACAGCTGGTCGGCCCGGTAGGCCGGCTGCCCGAGATCCGCGACGGCGGCACGCCGCTCCGCGGCATCGAGGTCGGCCAGATGCCTGGACGGACGCACGCGAGCAGGACGGCGTGTCCCGATCTCGACGAGTTCCAAGCAAACCCCTCACAGTATCCGGACAGTTGCCACGTGATCCGCAGAATGCGGATAGATTTCCCTACCATGCAGACCATGCGCGGCAGGGCAGGCCAACCCAGGATATCCGCCAAACCAGGACGGCCTGCGACGCTGCTGGACAACGAGAGCCCGTATGGCAGCAGGCGCCTCGTGGTCGAATACGACGGCTGGACCACCGCGGCGTACATGCACGACACGAACGACCCGATCGCCGCGACCTGGCTCGCCAGCCACCGCAAGGCGCCGGCCGACATCGACCTGGCTCTGCTCGACGCGGGCCAGGCGCCCGAGATGCCGGATGGCTACACCAAGCACCCCGAGGGCAGGCCGCCGCTGGATCCTGACTCGCTGCGCGCGATCTGGTTCGAGGAGGGCGACGGGGTCGCGATCTTCGAGAGCGGCGAGCTGCTGGCCGTCATCCCCGGCTGGTCGGACATGTCGAAGGGGATGCCCGGCTACAGCCGGGACGTGATCGGGCAGACGCCGTTCGGCTGGTCACTCGATGACGCGATGGAGGGCCTCGGCCCGCGCGTGAGCGAGGCATCGGACTTCTGGCGGTGGCGGCTCGACCCGCAGGCCTGGGCGCAGTTCCAGCAGGGCATGCTCGGCCATCTGCTGGCCGGGCTCGGCCCTGGTGCCCGTTACTGGGACGTGTCGGGTTCCCGGCAGCCGCTGGTCGGCGTCTCCGAGCGGTCGCCGGTCGGACGCCGTTCCTACACGGCGCTGACCACGGTCGGAATGAGCTGCCAGCGGATGCCGGGGATCGAGCAGGCCGGCCCGGGTGCCGCCGACCGGGCCAGGATCGAGCTTGCGGTCGCGACCACGCTGCCCAGCAACCAGGCCGCCAGGATCTTCCTGTGGCTGGCCCAGCACCCGTGGCGCGAGGTCAGCTGGCTTGAGCACGGCCAGACGATCCGCTGGTACCACGAGCCGTCCTCGTTCCCGCTCGGCAACGGCAACGAGGCGATCCTGTTCCTCGACAACCCAGGCCGGCTGCTCGGCCCCGAGGTGCCCGACCTGTCGGGGTTCACCGTGGCCGGAGAGCCGGTCAGGTGGCTGTGGATGATCCCCATCTCGAACCGGGAGCGGCTGCTCGCCCAGAGCCGCGGCGCGGCCAGCCTGGTCAACCAGATGGCGTCGCAGAGCCGCAGCTGGGTCGTCAGCTAGGTCGGCCCGCCAGGCGGGCTGCCTGAAAGACCTCAGCTTTAACAAATCAGCGACCGTAACTGCCGGCGGGCAGGCCAGCGTCGCGACCGTGCCCGGAACCGGCGATCCCGGCGCAGCGCCGTTCCTGAGCCGGGTCAGGACAGGAAGACCGTCATCAGCAGCCACGAGACCGGCGCGACGATGAGCATGGCGTCGATGCGGTCGAGTACCCCGCCGTGTCCGGGGAGGATCGACCCCATGTCCTTCGTGTCCAGGTCACGCTTGATCATGGACTCGACCAGGTCGCCGAGGGTTGCGGCGGCAACGGCGGCGACCCCGAGCACCAGGCCCTCCCAGACCGTGCCTGGCAGCAGGAACCTCATCCCCAGCGCCCCGGCCGCGACGCACAGGACCGCCGATCCGGCCAGACCCTCCCAGGTCTTCTTCGGGCTGATGGTCGGTGCCATCGCGTGGCGGCCGAACAGGATGCCGGCGAAGTAACCGCCCGAGTCACTGCACACGGTGAGGATCGCGAAGAGCAGCGCACGGTGCGCGCCATGCGGCTGAGCCACCATCATCGCGACGAATGCCGCCAGCGTCGGGAGGTAGATCAGCACGAAGGTGCCGGCCGTGACATCGCGCAGGTAACCCTCCGCCCCGCCGGGCAGGCGCCAGGCGACCACGGCGATGAACGTGACCGCCAGCGCGGCGAGCGCGGCCCTGGGACCCTGCCAGTAGGCGAGCGCGAACATCAGCGCGCCGCCGACGGCGATCGGAATCAGCGAGATCCTGATCTGCCGGGTGGTCAGCGCGCGGCTGAGTTCCCACATCGCCATGGCGACGATCACCGCGACGAGGATCAGGAAGGTGACCTTGACGGTCATCAGCGTGACGATGACCAGGGCGCCCAGGCCGAGTCCGACGGCGATGGCGACGGGGAGATTGCGGCCGGTGTTAATCGTCCTCCGCTCGGTCAAGCGGCCTGCCCTCCCCTCGGTCGGCTGGCCGTTGATGCGATCACTCATGCCCTGAAAGGCACGTTCTAACAGCTAGCCACGCTCCCGCCACCTGGTCACAACGTGTGGTTAGCGAGATGTTCCTCTTTGAGGGCAAAGTTATACCTTGCGGCGAGCCCGGCCCTGCGCCGGGCCTAGACCTCCAGCAGTTCAGTTTCCTTGTTCTTCAGCAGATCGTCCACCTGAGCCACGTAGGTGTGAGTGAGCTTGTCGAGCTCGGCCTCAGCCCGGCGGCCGTCGTCCTCGCCCTCGTCACCGTTCTTGACCAGCTTGTCGATGGCGTCCTTGGCATGCCTGCGGATGTTCCTGATCGACACCCTGCTGTCCTCGGCCTTATGCCGGGCGACCTTGATGTAGTCCCTGCGCCGCTCCTCGGAGAGCTCAGGGAAGACCACCCGGATGATGGCACCGTCGTTCGTCGGGTTGACGCCCAGATCGCTGTTGCGGATCGCCTTGTCGATCACGCCAAGTGACCCCTTGTCGAACGGCTGGATCACGACCATCCGCGGCTCCGGCATGTGGAACGAGGCCAGCTGGTTCACCGGGGTCTGGGTGCCGTAATACTCGGCCGTGATCTTGCTGAACATTGACGGGTGCGCGCGGCCGGTCCTGATATTCGCGAAGTCGTCCTTCGCGACCGCGACAGCCTTTTCCATCTTTTCCTCGGCCTCGAAAAGGGTCTCGTCAATCATTGCGGCTCCTCAGTGCCTGTCGGAGCGCGCGCGGCGGGCAAGCCGCCGCGCGGCCGCTCAGTGCGCGTGCCTGCTGTGCGCGTTCCTGCTTACCAGCGTGCCGATCCGCTCACCGCGCACCGCACGCACCACATTGCCCTTGCCCATCAGGTCGAAGACCACGATCGGCAGATCGTTGTCCATGCACAGGCTAACGGCCGTCGCGTCCATGAACTTCAGCTCACGGCGCAGGACCTCGCCGTAGTCGAGGCGGTGGAACATGTTCGCGTCGGGAGTCTTGCGCGGATCGGCGTCGTAGACGCCCTCCACCTGGGTGCCCTTCAGAACGGCTTCGGCACCGATTTCCAGCGCCCGCTGCGCTGCGCAGGTATCGGTCGAGAAGAATGGCGCGCCAAGGCCGGCCCCGAAGATGACGACCCGGCCCTTCTCCAGGTGCCTGATCGCCCGCCGCGGTATGTAGGGCTCGGCCACCTGGCCCATGGTGATCGCGGTCTGGACCCGCGTCTCGGTGCCGAGTTTCTCCAGCACATCCTGGAGCGCCAGGCAGTTGATCACGGTGCCGAGCATGCCCATGTAGTCAGCTCGCGCCCGGTCGATACCGCGCGCGGACAGGGAAGCCCCGCGGAACATGTTTCCGCCGCCGACGACGACGGCGACCTGGATCCCGAGCCGCGTCGCGTCCCTGATCTCGCGCGCGAAATGCGACACGGAATCGGGATCGATGCCGAGGCCAGCGCCGCCGGCGAAGGCCTCGCCGGACAGCTTGAGCACGACCCGGTGCCAGCGCGGGCGCTCGGTGTCCTGATCGTCGCGCCAGCCGTGCCCGGCTGTAGCTTCCGAGCTGTGCCCGGCGGCAGCTTCAGCTCCGCCCGCCGCCACACCGTCCCCCGACCTGGTGTTATCTGGCAATGCGGGCTCCCTTCGCCTCAGTGGCCGCCGGGCATCGTCTCAACTGGCCTGCCCGATCTGGAACCTGGCGAAGCCACGCACGGTCGCCCCTGACTCGGCGAGCAGCTGCTTCACCGACTTCTTGGGGTCACGGACCGACGGCTGCTCGATCAGCGCCACGTCCTTGAAGAACGCGTTCAGGCGGCCTTCCACGATCTTCGGAATCGCCTGTTCGGGCTTTCCCTCTTCGCGGGTGACCTGCTCGGCGATCCGGCGCTCGTTGGCCACCACGTCCTCGGGGACCTCGTCCCTGGTGACGTACTGCGGCCGCATAGCGGCCACCTGGTGCGCAACATCCATGGCGACCGATGCGCCGGACTCGTCGACGTCGACCAGCACGCCGAGAGTCGGCGGCAGACCGGGGTCGGACTTGTGCAGGTAGCCGACGATATAGCCGCCAGCGAAGGCGGCGAACCGGCCGAGCTCCAGCTTCTCTTTCAGCGAGGCGCTCGCCGTCTCGATCAGCTCCGATGCCGTCTGGCCGTCCCTGACCGGCAGGGCGAGAACGCCAAGCCGGTCGGTCGTTCCCGCCCGCAGGGCTGCCTGCGCGATATCGGCGGCGGCCTGCTGGAACATGTCGGTCTTCGCGACGAAGTCGGTCTCGCAGTTGAGCTCGAGAAGCACGCCGGCGCTCGTCCCGTTCATGGCCGAGGTCACCAGGCCGTTGGCCGCCGTGCGGCTGGCCCGCTTGCCGACATCCTTGGCGCCCTTGACGCGTAGCGCCTCGACCGCGGAGTCGAAATCACCGTCGGCCTCGACCAGGGCGTTCTTGCAGTCCATCATTCCCGCGCCGGTCAGGTCGCGGAGCCGCTTTACATCTGCGGCGCTGTAGTTCGCCATGTCCTCATCTCTCGCAGTCTTCTCATCGTGCCCGTCGTGCCCCTATCGCGTTCCGCCGGGGCGCGGACTGGCCGCGCCGGCGCAACTCGGCCCGGCTCGGCACGGGGCCGGGCCTGGCCTGGCACTAGGCAGGCTGGGCACCGGGCCGTCAGGCCTGGTCGCTGACGGCTTCGGTCGTGGCTGCCTCGGTGGTGGCTGCCTCGGTGCTGGCTGCCTCGGTGCTGGCTGCCTCGGTGCTGGCTGGCTCGGTGGTGGCTGGCTCGGCGCTGGCTGGCTCGGCGCTGGCTGCCTCGGCGCTGGCTGCCTCGGTGGTAGCGGCCTCGGTGGTAGCGGCCTCGGTGCTGGCTGGCTCGGTGCTGGCTGGCTCGGTGCTGGCTGGCGCGGTGCTGGCTGCCGCGGCGCCCGCCTGCTCCGCCGCCGCGGGCTCCGCGGCAACGGCCGACGTGGCCTGGTCACCTGCGGCGGGCGCGGCCGCAGCAGTTCCGTTGGCCGCGGGGGCGCCAATCAAGGTCCTGCCCTCGAGCAGATCCCGCTCCCACTCGGCCAGCGGCTCAGCCGCGCCGATCTGACCGTCACCCTGCGGCTTCTCCTCGCCGGCCGCCCGTCCGGCCCGGGCGATCAGCCCGTCAGCCACGGCGTCGGCCACGACCCTGGTCAGCAGCGCAACGCTGCGGATCGCGTCGTCGTTGCCCGGGATCGGGTAGTTCACCTCGTCGGGGTCGCAGTTGGTATCGAGGATCGCGACCACGGGGATGCCCAGCTTGCGCGCCTCGCTGATCGCGATGTGCTCCTTCTTGGTGTCGACCACCCAGATGGCACTGGGAACCCTGGACATGTCCCTGATGCCGCCCAGCGAGCGCTCGAGCTTGTCCCGCTCCCGCCTGAGCTGGAGAAGTTCCTTCTTGGTCATGTTCGACCCCGACACGTCGTCGAAGTCAATCTCCTCGAGTTCCTTCAGGCGCTGCAGCCGCTTGTAGACCGTGGAGAAGTTCGTAAGCATGCCGCCCAGCCAGCGCTGGTTCACGAACGGCATGCCGACCCGGCGCGCCTGCTCGGCGATCGCTTCCTGGGCCTGCTTCTTGGTGCCGACGTAGAGCACGGACCCGCCGTGCGCCACCGTCTCCTTGATGAACTCGTAGGCGCGGTCGATGAACAGCAGCGACTGCTGCAGGTCGATGATGTAGATGCCGTTGCGCTCGGTGAAGATGAACCGCTTCATCTTCGGGTTCCAGCGTCGTGTCTGGTGCCCGAAGTGGACGCCGCTTTCCAGCAGCTGCCGCATGGTGACGACCGGGGCCATGCCGGTGTCCTTTCCTGTCGTGCGCCTGCCCGCGGGCACGCGCGATCGGTTTGTCCTGGTGCCCGTACGACCTCGCCACGGGTAGACCCGCGGACCGGTGAGGTGCGTTCCGCCGGGAGCGCTGACGCATTCCCGAACGGCTAGCAGACACGCGAATTGCGGTCTCCGGAAGATGCCCGCGCACGCGAACTTACCGGGACCGTCACTGAAGTCTACATCCCGGCGGATCTGCCTCGCCTGCCCGACGGTTCGGGCGCCTCAGCGCAGTTCCAAGACCAGCGCGGATCCAAGGCCACGGCTCGGCGCGGGCCCAAGGACCCAGCGCGGGCCCACGGCTCGGCGCGGGGCCCAGCGCGGGCCCACGGCCCAGCGCAGGTCCATGATCGTGGACGATTACCAGAGCGTGGTCGTCTCTCGGCGACTAGGACTGACAGTCGTCCGTGCTCTGACAATCGACCAGGATCATGAGGGGTCGCTGCGTCGCCCTGGGGTGCGCCGCCCGTCAGGCGCGCGGGTGCGCCTGACGGTAGGCCGACACCAGCCGCTCGATCGAGACATGGGTGTAGATCTGCGTCGTGGCAAGCGACGCGTGCCCGAGCAGCTCCTGCACACTGCGCAAGTCCGCACCGCCCTCGAGCAGGTGCGTCGCGGCCGTGTGCCGGAGGCCGTGCGGACCGGTGTCGGGCACCGACCCGGCAGCGGCGATCCTGGCGTGCACCACACGCCGGGCGGTACGCGGATCAATTCGCCTGCCGCGGGCGCCGAGGAAGAGCGCCGGTCCCGAGGTATCGCAAGCCAGGACGGCCCGGCCGATACCGCGCCACCGGCTGATGGCGCGGCCGGCCGGTATGCCGAAGGGCACCGTGCGCTCCTTGGCGCCTTTGCCGAGCACTCTGATCGTCCGGCGACTCTCGTCGACGTCATCAACATCCAGCCCGCACAACTCGCTGACCCTGATACCGGTCGCGTACAGGAGTTCCATGATCGCCGTATCGCGCAGGTCGATCGCCGCCGCGGGGTCGGCCGGACCGGCCAGTCCCGAGCCGTCGGCCCGGTCGCGACCGCGTCGCGGGCCCCAGGCACCTCGCAGCCCCGCGGCACCAGTACCCGGCGGGTCCCCGGCAGCAGCAGCACCCCGCCGATCCCGGGCACGGGCAGCTCGCGGGTCTCCGGCACGGGCAGCTCGTCCCTCGCCCAGCACGGCGAGCATCTCGTCGACCGCCAGAACCTCGGGTAGCTCTCGCCTGGCCTTCAGGGTGCCGAGCAGCGCACCGGGGTCGGTAGCCAGCATGCCGCGCTCATGGGCGAACGCGGTCAGCGCCCGCGCCGACGCAGCCCGCCTCGCGATGGTAGCCCGAGAGTGTCCGGCCGAGTGCTGAGTCGCTAGCCACGCCCGGATGACCGAGATGTCCACCTCAGCGACGTTCTCGATCCCGCACCTGGCGATATGCGCCAGCACCAAGTCCGCGTCGCCGACGTAGGCGCGCACCGTGTGCGGGGACAGACCGCGCCCGGCGGCAAGATGCCGCTCGAACGCCCGGAGCAGCGCGCCGAACGCCGGCGGCAGAGCCTCGGCTGGCTCGGAAGGTGAACCCACACCACCAGTGTGCGGCCTAGCGGGCAGCGAACCTGGCCAGGCGCGCCTGCGTTCGCGGCGACATCACCCAGCCTGCCCGGCACCCGCCGATAGCGTGGGCGGCACCGTCACGCAGCCAGCCCGGCGCGATCACCCAGCCTGCCCGGCGCGATCACCCGGCCTGCCTGGCACGCCAGCCCTGCTCGCACCGCTCGACATGGCCGGCAGCGGCGAGCAAGCCCAGGCTGCGCAGCGCGGTATCCAGGTCGACGCCGGCCAGCGTGGCGATGGTGGCAGGACCGCGCCCGGTTCGCCGCACCACGGCCTGCAGAACCGACGCGGTGACCGGGTCGAGATCGTCAGCGGGGACGGCAGGCTCGCGGTCCGGTCCGCGCTCAGCGTCGCCGAGCGGGGCGACCAGCTCGATGACGTCACGGGCACGCGTCACGCATGTGGCACCCCACTCCCTGATCAGCTCGTGACACCCAGCGGACTGCTCGGAGGTGATCGGTCCTGGCACGGCCATCACCGGACGGTTCAGCTCGTGCGCATGCCGGGCCGTGTTGATCGCCCCGCTGCGCAGGGCGGCCTCGACCACGACGGTTCCGCGGCTTAGGGCCGCGATCACGCGGTTGCGAACCAGGAAGCCTGGCCTGGTCGGAGCGCGCTCGGGCGGACATTCGCTGACCATGACGCCCGTGCG
>DATKQH010000169.1:0-7800 GCA_035532775.1 Streptosporangiaceae bacterium | reverse complement strand
CGGATGTGCTAGACGTGCCCGCTACGAACGGACCGGGCACAGACGGGCCGGGCACTGACGGGCCGGGCACAGACGGCTCAGGTGACGCGCCTGCTGCCGTCCGCCTGGAGTCCCGCAGGCTGCTGCGCGAGATGGTGCTGCGGGCCCTGTTGTGATGAGGCCGACCAGGCTGAGCCGATTAGGCGTCCAGGCTCAGCACCATCATCGGCCGCTCGATCACGTGATCGGACCGTAGCGGCCTGACGGCCGTGCCGATCGCGAAGAACTCGGTCGTGTGCCCGCCCCACGTATGCGAGTGCTGCTTGAGTTGCACTCCGACGATGCCCTCTGCGTGCAGGGCCTCAGCCTCGGCCTGCATCCGGCTCATGGCGAGCTCGCGTGCGTCGTAGAGCGCCTGGGTGAACTGCTCGATCTCGACGTTCCGGCCGATATTGCCGATCACGCTGCCCAGCCGCTGGTGCGCGATGTGATACACGCACGAGCCCATCACCATGCCGAGCGGCGCGTACCCGGCCCTGATCAGCGTCCAGAAGTCCTGGCCGGACAGGTCCGACGTGAACGGGAGATCCTTGTTGTTGCGCCAGTTGGTCACTCCGCCGCCGCCGGCGTCCGGCTCCGCCTTCACGGCGGTCCCGATCGCGATGAACTCGGCGATGTCGGAACCGAATTCCTTCATCTCGACGTCGAGCCTGACGCCGACCACGCCATCTGCGCCGAGCGTCTTCGCCTCGACCTCCATCCTGGTCATGGCGAGTTCCCTGGCGTGGTACATGGCCTGGGACAGCACGTCGAGTTCTTGGTTCTTGCTCCACCGGCCGATCTGGAGCCCGACGTGGTAGATCGAGCTGCCCAGCACCAGGCCGAGCGGGCGGAAGCCCACCTCGCGGACGAGCAGGAACTCGTTGACCGACAGGTCGGAGGTGAAGATGGCACCCGCGTGGCCAGGCGTCAGCTCGGCGAGCCGCTTGATCGCGTCATGCGGTACGCCCATCGCCCCGAAATCGGCTGACTTCTGATCGGTCATGCTACTCCTCGGCTGCGTAATGCCTGATCGTCTGTTGTCTTCACGCCCAGTGTCGTCAAGCCCAGTGCCCTCACACCTTGCCGAGCCTGACCCTGGCCGCCTGACGGCGCTGCGGGTCGAGCGAGAGTATCGCCAGGCTCGGCCGCTCCGCTGCCCGCGTCGACTTGGTGAAATGCGTGATCGCGGTGCCGATGATGGTCACCTCGGCGACATGGTCGCGCCCGTTCTCCACTGAGGGGCACTCATGCTCGCCGACGCGCATGTCCATCCGCTGGATCACGACGCCTTCCGCGCCGAGGGCCCTGACGTCGCGCTGCAGCTGGTCCCTGGCGTCATGCCTGGTCATGTTGATCAGCTCGGTATAGCCGCTGACCTCGGTGTTGCCGCTCGTCCACCGGCTGGCCTGGGTCCTGGTCTGCCAGTCGTCGTGCCTGGCCCCGACCGCGATCCCGAGCGCGAGCCCGACCGGGGCCACGCCGTCGAAGATGAGCTTCGCGAAGTCCTGGCCGGACAGGTCGGAGGTGAACGGGCGGCGCAGGGGCATCGCGCCGGGAGCGCGGACCGCCGTTCCGATGGCCTTGAACTCAAGGCCGCCAGCCGGGAAGTGGCCGATGGTGAGCGACACCCCGACGACGCCGTGCCCGCCAAGCTGGGCGCACTCGGCCGTCATCCGCGCGATCGCGGACCGGCGAGCCGCGTACAAGGTCCGCACCAGCGGCCCGTAAGCGGTTCCCGAGCCGGAACTCGACACCGCCGTGATGCTCGGCTGGTAGCCCATCCAGCCCGACGACATGCGGTTATAGGTGCCGAACGTGGCATAGCTCGGGCACCCGTAGCCGCCGCGGTACCCGATGTTGTAGACGGCGGCGCCGAGGACCTGTCCCACCGGGTCGAACCCGGCGCTCTTGATGGCCGCAAACTCGTCGGTCGTGAGCGCCGAACTCCAGGTGCCGCTGGCCCTGATCTCGGCCATCCGGGCCTGAGCGATCGGAGGAAGGCCCTGACCGGACCACGATGACGTCACAATGCATGCCCTTCGCGCCTAGTGCTTCTGGCCTAGTGCGCCGCGACTCCCGACTCTACTGCCCGAGGCTAGCCGTCGCCATCTTGGCGTTCCCACTCCTCATTACGGCGCCGGACGGTCTCGAGCGCGCTGGCTGCCTCCTCCCGGGTCGAGTAGGGGCCGAGCCTGTCCTTGGCGGGGCAGCCCGCATCGGGCTCCACGGCGTTGTGTTTGAGGCAGAACCACCAGTGCTGCTCAGTGTCCATGCGAACTAGACTCTCAGATCATGGTCACCACTTTGCGGCCCGGCCGGATCTCCCCGACGCGTCAGGTTCCGGAGCAGATCAAGCGGCCCGAATATGTCGGCAGGCGCTATCCGAAGATCGGTGAGCCCAACGTCAAGGATGCCGAGACCATCGAGGCGATGCGGGTCGCCGGCCGGATAGCCGCCCAGGCGCTGGCTGAGGTCGGCAGCCATGTCGCGCCGGGGATCACGACCGACGAACTAGACGAGATCGGGCATGAGTTCCTGTGCGATCACGGTGCCTACCCGAGCACGCTCGGCTACCGCGGATACCCGAAGTCGCTGTGCGCGTCGATCAATGAGGTCATCTGCCACGGCATTCCCGACGACACCGTGGTCGAGGACGGGGACATCGTCAATATCGACATCACCGCGTTCATCGGCGGCGTTCATGGCGACACCAACGCGACCTTTCTCGCCGGTGACGTGGACGAGGAGTCCAGGCTGCTGGTCAGGCGGACTCAGGAAGCCACGATGCGCGGGATCAAGGCGGTGGCGCCTGGCCGGGCGCTGAATGTCATCGGCCGGGTCATCGAGTCGTACTCGCGGCGGTTCGGCTACGGCGTCGTCCGCGACTTCACCGGGCACGGCATCGGGACCACGTTCCACTCCGGCCTGATCGTCCCCCATTTCGACGACCCCGACGTCGACGTCGAGATGGAACCCGGCATGACGTTCACGATCGAGCCGATGCTGACGCTGGGCACGATCGAGTACGACGTGTGGCCCGACGGCTGGACCGCCGTCACCAGGGACCGCAAGCGAACGGCGCAGTTCGAGCACACGGTGCTCGTCACCGGCGACGGCCACGAGATCCTGACCCTCCCTTAGCACGGGCCGTAGCTGTGAAGGGCCTGATCAAGCTGGTGCTCTGCGGGGTGATCCTGGTCGCGACCGTGACCGGATGCGGCGGTCAGGCCGCGGGCCGGCCGGCCACGGCGACGGGGTGCGCGGCCTTCGCGGTCGACGCCGTCAGGCGGCAGGTTCCGGTCGGCAGGCAGGTCGCGGCAGGCGGGCTGCCCGCACCGTGCCGGGGACTCGGACCGGCCGGACTCGGCCAGGCGGTCAGGATCGCGGTGGGCCAGCTCGCCCTGCACGCGGACAAGGCCAGGCGGCGGCATCTGGCCGGCCTGGCGAGGCCGCATCTTGCCTACCTGATCGACGCCGCGCAGCGCGAGGCCGCCGCGCGGGCGGCAGCCAGGTCCCGCGGCCCGTCGCGCGGCGGAACTGGCTCCGGATCCGGACCGGCCCCGCCCGGCAGGCACCTCCCCGTCGGCGTGGCCGCCCTCATCGCATGGCTGCTGACTGCCGGCAGCGGCGCCGTGCTGGTCGGAAAGCGGCTGACCCGCGGCAGCGGCGGGCCGGGCAGCGGCAGGCCAGGCAGCGGCAGGCCAGGCAGCAGCGGGCCGGGCAGTGGCAGGGCCGGACCTGCTGGCCGGCTTCCCGCGGTACTCGTCAGCCATTTCGGGCTGGCCGCCGCCGGTCTTGCCGTCTGGAGCGGCTACCTGCTGAGCGGCTGGGCGCCGCTGGCCTGGGCCGCCCTCGGCATCCTGCTGCCGGTCGCCGGGCTCGGGATGGCCACCCTCGTCCTGACCATTCCCGACCCGGGTACGGGGCCTGGACCACTCCCCAGGGGCAAGGCGCCCGTGGTCGTGATCGCCGGGCATGGCGTGCTCGCCACCCTCACCCTGCTGCTCGCCCTGCTGGCCGCGGTGACGGCCGTGCTGCCGCGTTAGCCGGGCTCAGGGGCCGGCCGCGACCCTGGCCTGGACGCCTTCCCACCAGCCGGGCCCGGGCTTGGCCGTCTCGATCCACCAGTTCGCGCCGGCCCCGACGTACGGGCGGGCGAGCTCGGGCACGGCGGCGGGCTCGCTGGCCACCTCGGCCCAGACCACCATGTCGTATCCTTCGCCACTCCCCCGCAGCGCGGTGATCTGGCCCGTGACCTCCGCGATGTCAGCCGGGGACGGCCGGACCAGGCCGCCGGAGTCGAACCTGATCGGGACGAAGCCGTCCCACCGCGCGGCCCGGGCGATCGGGCGCGGAGCGGGCAGCACGCCTGCCACCCAGACCGGGATCCGCGGCTGCTGCATGGGCACCGGCGTGAACCGCACGGTATCCACGGTGAACTGCTTGCCCGAGTAGGAGAACGGCTCGCCGCTCCACAGCCCGGCCAGAACATCAAGCCCTTCATCGAGCAACGCAGCCCGTTCCCGGTCGCCTGACGCCTCATGGAAGATCCCGAAGTCACCGTAGGCCGGTGAACCGATTCCGACCCCGAGAACGAGCCGGCCATTACTCAGCCGGTCCAGCGTCGTGGTCGTCCGCGCCAGCTGCCACGGCCGCCGGCGCGGAACCGGCGTGACGACCGTGCCGATCCTGATCCGGCTCGTCCTGGCGGCCACAACGGACAGGACCACCCACGGGTCGACGATCGTCGGCCCGTCCCCGATGTTGGAGAAGACGATGTGATGCCACAGGAAGTAGCCGTCGAACCCGGCGCGCTCCGCCGCGACGCCAAGCTCGATCAGGTCAGCCGGGTCGGTCGCAAAGTTGGGCACGGCGATGCCGCGCTGGAGGCTGGCCATGGCTGATTTCCTTCCGCTCAGGTCGCTCGGCTCCGGTCTCTTCGGGAACCGCTCAGGCCACCCGGCTGAGGTCGCAGTAGTCACCGCGGCGGCTCAGGATCCGCTTCAGCGCCGCCGGACCGCCCGCCTTCACCTCGAGGTGCGCTCTGGCGAGGTCGCGCTGAGCCGCCGCGTCGCCGGCGAACGCGCGGCAGCAGCCCTCGGGCTCGACGTTCGCCAGTGCCAGGATCGCGCCCGCGCCGCCCATCGGCCCGGCCAGCGCCAGCAGCGCCGACGAGCCGACATAGGTCGCCCCGCCGTAGTTCGCGAGCTCGTCGAGCAGCCGGTCGGCGCTGCCCGATGAGTCCTTGATCCCGGCGATCGGGAGGCCGGGCAGTGCGGTCACCGGAACGCCAGGGGCGGAGATCCACGGCACGTGATAGGCCAGGACCGGCCGGCTCGCCGCGACCGCGGCGACGGCGTCGAAGAAACCGGTCAGATCGGCCGAGCCGGGCGGCGGATAGGCCAGCACGGCGTCGGCGCCGGCGCGCACCGCCGCGGCGGTCAGCTCGACGGCTGCCTCGGTGCTCGCCGCGCCGGTCCCGGCCAGCACCGGAACCTCAGCGGGCACGGCGGCCCGGACCGCGCGGATGACCGCGACTCGCTCCGCCGCTGTCAGCTGCCCCGCCTCGCCGGTCGTGCCCGCCACCAGGACCGCGCGCATCCCGTGCGCGACCAGGTCGGCCGCATGGGCGGCCGTGGCCGGCGCGTCCACGTCGCCTGCCCGGTCGAACAACGTCACGAGCGCGACGCCGACCCCGCTAAAGACCTCTCCCGCAGGCCCCTCCGTTACAGCCTCCACCACAGCCTCCACCACTCGTCCGACAGCGACCGTCCGACAACGATCGTCCGCACCGATCATCCGCACCGATCAGCTGACACTGGCCAGGCCCGGGCGCGCGAGCGCTCTGGTCAGGCAACAGGCGTCCTGCCTATACTACTTTCAGTCGACAATCGACGATCTGCGGCTGGCTGGAGGAGATTCACCTGGCTGGAGAAGATTCACTGACTGGGCACCGTTTGGGCGATCAGGTCGCGATCGTCACCGGCGGATCGAACGGCATCGGCCGGGCAGTGACCGATGCGCTGACCGCCGAAGGGGCCCGCGTGGTCGTCTGCGACCTGGTCGACTCCGGATACTTCGGCGGGAACGACCGGGTCGTGACGCTGACCGGCGACGTGGCCGAGCCAGGCGCCGCCGAAGCTGCCGTCGCGGCCGCGACGGACCGGTTCGGCCGGGTCGATATCCTGGTCAACGATGCGGCCTCCTACCCGGACGGCACCCTGCTTGAGATGACGCCGCAGGACTGGGACCGGGTGTTCCGGGTGAATGTCACCGGCTCGTTCATGATGATGCAGGCCTTCGCCAGGAGCGCCATCGCGAGCCAGGCGACTGGGTCGATCATCAGCATCTCGAGCGGCTCGGCGCGCAGTCCCCGGCCAGGCGGGGCGGCTTACAGCGCGTCCAAGGCGGCGCTGGAGACCATGAGCAAGGTCTTCGCGATGGAACTCGGCGAGCATGGCATCAGGGTCAACGTCGTCTCGCCCGGCTACATCGACGTGCGCGGCTGGAGCGACGCCTACCCCGATCGCGCTCCCGACGACTTGCGGGCCGTGCTCGTCCGGGCCATCCCGCTCGGCGTGGCCGGCGACCCGCGCGACATCGCGAGCGCCGTGCTCTTCCTGGCCTCGGCGCAGGCCGCGCATATCTCTGGCGCCGTCCTCGATGTCGATGGCGGCTCGGGGGCGGGCAGGTTCGCGCTGCGGTCCTACGTGAGCCCGGAGGGCGCCGATGTCCGAGGGTAGCGGCGACGTCCCGATCATCGAGACGCGTGACATCACGCGGTACTTCACCGTGGGTCACGGCTCGGTCGGCCGCGGTCGCACGGTCCTGAAGGCCGTCGACGGGGTTTCGCTGGCCATCCGCCGCGGTAAGACCCTGGCGCTGGTCGGCGAGACCGGGTCGGGCAAGACGACGTTCGGGCGGCTGCTGCTCGGGCTGTACAAGCCGACCGGCGGCGACGCCCTGTACCGCGGGTCCAGCATGCTCGACCCGCGCGGCGAGACCGCCCAGACGGTGCGGCGGCAGATCCAGGGCGTCTTCCAGGATCCCTACTCCTCGCTCAACCCGACGATGACCGTGGGCCAGTCGCTGGCCGAGGTACTCAAGGTGCACAAGATCGTCGGCCGGCGGGAACGCTCGCAGGCGGTGGCCGAGCTGCTGACGACGGTCGGGCTGTCCCCGGCCCAGGCGGCCAGGCGGCCCCAGGCGTTCAGCGGCGGCGAACGGCAGCGGATCGGGATCGCCAGGGCGCTGGCGGCCAGGCCCGAGGTGGTGATCGCCGACGAGCCGCTGTCAGCGCTTGACGTCTCGATCCAGGCACAGGTGCTCAACCTGCTGATCACCCTGCAGGAGCGCCACGGCCTGACCTACCTGTTCGTCACCCACGACCTCGACGTGGCCAGGCACATCAGCCAGCGCACCGCGGTGATGTACCTGGGCCGGGTCGTCGAGTACGCGGCGACCCCCGACGTCTTCGCCGTGCCGCTGCATCCGTACACCCAGGCCCTGATCGCCGCGGCCCCGCGGCTCAGCACCCAGCGCAAGGCCGTCAAGCCGGCCCTGGGCGGCGACATCCCGAACGCCATCGAGCGACCGCCAGGCTGCCATTTCCATCCCCGCTGCCCGCTCGCGATGCCGGTCTGTGCCGAGCGCGAGCCGCAGCTCCTGCAGGTCGGCGACGGCCGGTCGGTCGCGTGCCACCTGAACGACCCCGAGGTGATGGCCGCGGCGTGAGCCGTCAGGCCGGCGCGTCGGCCCTGACGGGCCGGCCGAGCTCGG
>DATKQH010000168.1:0-8109 GCA_035532775.1 Streptosporangiaceae bacterium | reverse complement strand
CACCTGGGTTCGTGTGACCAGCAGGTGCCAATGCCTGCTCTGTACTGATTTTACCTGCCCGGGGCTGGTGGCCGGCGGGGCGAGGTCGCGGGCCTTGGTGAGCCGGGCTTGACATGGGGCGGGTGGCCGTAGCCTTGCCCGAAGGCGTGTAGCCGACCACGCTGGCCAGCCTCTTCTGCGAGCAGCCGACAACCTCTCGCCAATGGCGCAACTCGGCTATGAACGCGTCAACGGCCGGGTCGCGCTGCGCCCCGTCGGGCTCTAAGCCCACCCGCTCTCCTCCCTGGCGGACGCTCCGGGAAATGGAGTGAACGGCACGTGAGTGCCACTCAACCTGCCGTCCACCGCAGTCCATCACCGACTCTGCCAGTGTGAGAACTTCCGCACCTCTCCGAGTTGCACGGCGCGAAGACCAGCGCCCTGGTCCTCACGTCCAGACTGTCCCGATCGGTGACGGAATTACCTCTTGCACATTCACGGTACCGCGCCGACGCCTTCGTCGCTGGCCACCAAGGCCACGGCGATCACCGCAAGCAACGCCGATCACGGCACAACGCACTCCAGAAAGGAGGGGTGATCGATGATCACCCTCGCGATCCTCACAGCTCTACTTGTGCCCAGTGCCATGGCGGCTGGCATCGTCCTGCTGCGACTGGCCATTGCGCGCGAGGAGTCCCGCAGCTCGCTCTACAATCCGCCGACCACGCTCACCGTGGCCATCACCCGCCGCGTCCTCGGCTGGCACGGCCCTAGGTCGCAGGACACAGCTCAGGCCAACCGGCAACTCCACCGCTAAGGATGTCGGGCGGCAACCTGGAGCGGAAGCCGCCACCTCGGCCACTCCACCGAATTAATGGATTTCAGGGGTAAAAAGCGAGATTAAATTGGCTATAGCAGACCTCACCTAGGCCGCCGACTTACCCAAGCCAGCTATCCATCTGGCATGCCCGAATGGACAGTCAGGCCGGACCAGTGGCGTCGTCGCCTTCGTAGTGTCAGCTGAGCGCGCCGCAAGCCGCCGCGAGTCGATCGGCCGCATCGGCCCCTGCAGGCAGCCCCACTGCAAGCACCGCACGGACAGCGAAAGTTGCAGTACAGAACCGCCTGTCCGTCCGACCGACCTCGGCCAACTGCTGACCCACGACCAACAGAAGCATCTCGCGTCTCAACAGCCATCGCCGACATGGCGCCCTATGGGAAACTGCGTCATCCCACGTTGCCTGCATGCAGTTAGCTAGACCCAGGTCCTTAATGGACGGTCAGGGTTGCCCCCAACTTCTTCAACAACCAGACCATTCTGCTGAACCAAGATGCTAAGGATACCTATTCTATTGGCTGCCGCTTGGATTCGAAGACTCTCTGGAATCGGTCCGGGGACAACCAAAATGACGTTTACATTAGCATGCTCATCAGCTGCACGATTGAGACGTTCCGCCAAATGAGCAAAGGTTCGCGCTGATGGAGTCGCGGTAGCTTTGACTTGTAGGAATACAACCTCGTCGCCGCGCCTAGCTATGAGATCAGCGCCTTCTTCACGCCATGCCGGATGTTCGATGAGCCCCCATCCCTGAGTGCTTAGGTAAGATTCCGCAAGTTCGACTAGCTGCGTTTCGGCTAGTCGAGTCGCTGGCCAGCCAAAGCGAGTTTCAGGTGAAGCAAGACTCGGATCTATATGAAATACGGGTTCACCGTGCAGGCCCGTTAGAATGGCGTCTTCCAGCGCGGCACCGCGGAGATCAGCCTGTTCGGCTACTGCCCGGCTGAGATTAGCACCTCTGAGGTTGCTCTCAAAAAGGCTTGCTCGGCTCAAGTCCGCGTCCGAGAAGTCAGCACGCTGCAGCTGGCTATGGTTGAGTTGTGCTCGCCTCAGTGTTGCTCCCATGAACGTAGCCGCCGTGGCACCGACGGCGTCCATATCTGCGCGATCCATGTTCGCGTAGGAAAGATCAGCCCCAAGTAGGCTGGCGCCGGCTAGGCGCGCGCGGACGAGACTGGCACTAATTAGGCGCGCGCCATCGAGGGTGGCGCCAGTAAGGTCGCACTCATCAAGATCGAGCTCGGACAAATCGGTGTCGCGTAGATCTGCGCCCGCCAGCTTCAGCAGTCGGTACTCACCGCGAGCACGCGCAGCCCTGTAATCATCCAAGACCTCAACCGCACGAGGATCCGCACGACGCTCAGCGCGAACAGCTTCTGCGCTCACTCGTACCACCTCACATGTGCCGCAAGGCCGGCATCAGTAACAGCCTGGCGCAGAGCTTGCCGGTTGGCCAGATCGACCAGGCCTGTAAGGTCCACGATTACGTTCTCGCGGCACGCCACTATCTCGTAGCGTATCTTTGCCTCCAAGATCTCGCGAACGTCGAACGGTGGACGGGCCACGTCGTCCCTGAAGCGCTTTACATCCCAATCCTGCCCATTTGCATCGGTACAGTCACCTCGGCCCGCCCGTCGGGTGACCGGCGCAGCCAAGTCTCCAGCCTCTTCAAGCTCCAAGATCACATGGGCTTCCTGGAGCGAGCCAGCATAAACTCGACCGCCACGATCGGGGTCTGCGGCCAGCTCCAGCTGACGGGCAGCTCGCTCACCTGCAGCTTGCCGACCCAACCTTCCTTGCAGAGATGCCTCCTGGTCCTAGCCAACGATGCCGACAGTCCGCGCCGGGCCTAGCCAGTCGACCAGTTTCCCACAGCGGGCGTCAGGATGCGCATCGAGAGCAATTGCGCCACCAAGATCATCATCGTGATTAGTCGGCAACAACGTCGAGCAGCCGCTACCCGCCTCCCACGGTAACCATCGCTCGCTCGGCGTCGCGACGCGCAACTCCGTGGTTGACCTCATCACCAACCCAGGCCTGACGGGGCAACCGGTCACTGACTAGCTGCGGTTGAAATGGAATGAACAGCGCGTGATCGCGGCTCACCCTGTTGTCCACATTCATCCGTAACCGACCCTGCTGGTATGAGCACGTATCCCGGACACCAGCCAGCAGCCGCGGCCAGCTCAGGCCCGCTCCCCGCCACCTTCACCCGGCGGATAGGACCGGCCCATCGCCTTGTAGATCGTGCCCAGCCGAGACTCGACGACGCTCACCTGCTCCCGCAACCGCGCGACCTCGGCCTCAAGCTCAGCCCGCCGCACCGCCTCGGCCTGGCCGACCACCCGCAGTTCCTCGATCAGCTCCGACAACTCGCCGATGCCCAAGGCCCGCTCAGCGACAGAGGCAGGCGTCGCGCAAACGAAGACGCCCTTACCCGGCTGCCCCGTCACCAGCCCGTCGGCACGCAACTGATTGACCGCGGCGCGCACCACGGTGATCGACACGCCGTGCTCGCCAGCGAGCCGCGCCGTCGACGGAATGGCCGCGCCTACCGGTATCTCCCCGGCAGCGATCTTCTCGCGGAGATCGGCAGCAACCTGCTGGTAGGCCGGCCGACCGACAGCCGCAGTCACCGCGCCAGCTTCCCGGCCTCGGCACGCGCGATCCACGCATCATCGCTGGTCATGCTAAACGTGATCACCCATCTCGCCATCTATATACACCATGCTGAACATAGTGTGCTAGGTTGCCCACGGACAACCCCGCACTCGCACAACCGCCCAGGGACGCCCCTGGACGTTCCGACCGACGACCCGATAGCTCAGCTAATCCCATCAGCGCAGCCCCGGCGGATACACCGCCAAGCACACCCGCCGGAGCTGCAACCCCCACCGAAGGAGGAGGCCTCATCATGATGGCCTTAACAGTCCCATCCCGGCACGCCAAACCCGCCAATGCCGTCACCACCAGGCCGAGTAGTACCGGCGCTCACGCCGCCGTGGAAGCGCCCGGCCAGAAGGCCCTCTACCGCGTACCCGAGGCCATGCGGCTGCTCAGCCTGAGCCGCAGCATGATCTACCAGCAGATCCGCCTCGGCCGTCTGCGCAGCGTCAAGGAAGGCAACGCCCGGCTGATTCCGGTCGAAGCGATTGCTGACTATGTCGCGCTGCTCGAAGCGGAAGCGGAGGCCCGCCAATGACCGCCCGCAACCGCCGGCAGCCGCAATCTCGCGCCGCGGCCAACCGCCCTCGGGGCCGCGCCAACGGCGAGGGCTCGATCTACCCGTACCGCAACGGCTACGCGGCCTACGCCTGGGTGACTACGCCCAGCGGCGACCCGGCCAGGAAGTACGTCTACGGCAAGACCAGGGAGATCGTCCACGACCGGTGGCTCAAGCTGCAGGCCAAGGCCGCCGCAGCCTCCGTCCCGACGACCGTCCCGACCCTGGAGCAGTACCTCACTCGCTGGCTCGCCGAGGTCGTGCGGCCCAACCTCGAGCCTGCGACGCACGCCTACTACGAGACGATGGTCCGCCTCTATATCTGCCCGACGCTGGGCAGCAAGCGGCTGGACCGGCTTCAGAACCGTGACGTCCAGACCTGGATCACTAAGCTCGGCACGATCTGCCAGTGCTGTGCCCAGGGCAAGGACACGGCCCGGCCGGAATCAAAGCGCCGCTGCTGTGCTACCGGCGACTGCTGTCGAGCCTACGCAGGCCGCCGCACAGTCCAGGCCGCGCGCAACACACTCCGGGCCGCGCTCAACCACGCCAAGGACTCCGACGAGCTCCTGACCCGCAATGCTGCGAACTACGTCAAGGTTCCGACCCCGAGCAAACGGCGCCGCAGGGATTCGGTCTGGAGTGTCGAGGAAGCCAGCAAGTTCCTGGCATCGGCGCACGAGGCGGGCGACCCGCTATACGCCGCCTACGTCCTGATTCTCGTCAACGCGCTGCGCAAGGGCGAGGTCCTCGGCCTGACCTGGCCCAGCATCGACTCCGATGAGTCCGAGATCGACGTTCGCTGGCAACTCCAGCGGATCGGCCGGCAGCTGATCCACAAGGAGCGGGTCAAAACCGAGGACTCCGACGCCGACGACACCCTGCCCATGCCGGACTTCTGCGCTGCGGCGCTGAAACTCCGCCGCACCGAGCAGGCCACGGCACGCGAGGCAGCGGGCGACCGGTGGCAGCCCAGCGACCTGATCTTCACCACCCGGTGGGGAACGCCGATCGAGCCGCGCAACTTCAACCGCAGCTTCGAGGCTCGCTGCGTCAGGGCCGGCGTTCCACGAATCAGGGTGCACGACACCCGGCACACGTGCGCCTCGATCCTGGCGGACCTAGACGTCCACCCCAGGGTCGCGATGCGCATTCTTCGCCACGCCAAGATCGCGATCACGATGGAGGTCTATACGAAGGTCTCCGACAGGATCACCCGCGCTGCGCTTAAGCGCCTCAGCGACACCCTCGGCGGTATGCCCCAGCCGCAAGCTGACCAGGCACGACCGTTCCACGACGACGCTGATGAGGCAGAGTCATGACCGCGCGGCACAAGCGAGTTACTCCGCCGAGCGATCAGCGGAGCTCCGCGAGCGGCGCATCATCCGGCCGGAACGGAGTAGTCCTGCTCGTCGCAGCAGCCTTCCTGCTCCTGCTTCTCGCCGCCGCGCAAGGCTACGTGAGCTTCCGCGCCCAATACGCGTTCATCGACCACGCGAAGCGAAGCCAAGTCCCGTCGATGCTGGAAGCACTCGGACTCGACACCGGTGCGGTCATCTTCGCGTTGCTCGCCCTGTCCATGGCCCGGCGCGGACGGTCAGGGACGATCGAACGGGCGCTGAACGTCGCCTGCGCAATCGGATCGATGACGATGAACCTGCTCGCCGCGAACCTGACCTCGCCACGCTCGGTGACGGTCTGGGTCATGCCAAGCGTGCTGTACGCATTCGCTTCCGACCGGCTGATCGCGGTGGTCCGCCGCTGGATGCAGCCTCCGGGTACGCCCGCCAGCCAGGAAGGTTCGGCCTGGCGGGTGGTCGGTGCCATGGCGTTGTGGCTGCTCCGGCTCGTCTTCGACCCGCTGGGCACCATCGCTGGGCTGCGCCGTTGGGTACTTGCGATAACGCCAGCCGCGCCCGGAACTCGCCCAGCCTGGGAGCCGACTCTCGGCCCCCAGTGCTGGAACCCCGCTCCCAGCGAACGCCACACCAGCGCGAACGGCCGACAAGGCCACGACGACAACACTGATGCCGCCGCTCTCCCTGTCCGTCGACAACCTCCAGGACTCCCCGAGATCCCAGCTCCGCGGCCCCCTGCGCGCCCGACCCTGGAGCCTGGGGAGAAGAAGCGCGAAGCGCTTGTCCGGCTCTACGAGGAACACGGCCAAGCAGGCGACCCCAGGTATGGCAACCGGACCAAGACTGCCGAGCTGGCCGGAGAGATCGCCCGGCAGATCGGCTACCACCCCGGCACTGCCCGCCGCGAACTTGCCAAATACCTCGCTGCCCGGCCCGCGCCCGAAGCCGAGCCCGAGCTGGACGCAGAGGCGGTGGCGTGATGCTCCATCACCAGTTAACAGAACTCGTCGTCGTCCTGGCCGCGATCGCCGTGGCCCTGGTCATCAGGGTCGCGGCCGGCAACCCGAACTCGGTGCGCCACCGCACCCGCATGCTCCGCTGGCGCATCCGGCTCTACCTGCGGCCGGGCCACGGCTACGCCAACATCATCGAGCTGGCATTCCGCTGGTCCCGGCTGCGGGCGGTCTGGACCGGCCGCCGCGCCCGCCCGTCGCTACCCTGGTGGGCGCGGATGATCTTCCCAGTCACCTACTACGCGATCCGCCTGGGCCGAGCCCAGCTCGGCAAGCGCGTGATCGCCAGCATGGAAGACCAGGTCCTCGTCCTCGCGCCACCGCGCACCGGCAAGTCGGGCTGGCTCGCCGACCGGATCATCGACCATCCCGGTGCCGTCGTCACCACGACAACCAGGACCGACCTGCTGAGGAACACGGGCCCGCTCCGCGCTACGCGCGGCACGCTGCACGTATTCAATCCCGAGGGCATCGGCGGCTACCCGTCGACATTCCGCTGGAACCCGCTGCTGGGCTGCGACCAGCCAGCTGTCGCATTGCAGCGAGCGTCGGCGTTCACCGCCGCGACGGAGTCCCGCGGCCTGCAAGACATGGCGTTCTGGGTGGGCAAAGCGTCAGCCGCGCTCGCCTGCCTCATGCACGCCGCAGCGCTGACCGGCCGCACGATGACGGATGTCTACCAGTGGGCGCACGGCATCGACGACACGGTCCCAGCGCAGATCCTGGCCACCCACCCCAGGGCTGCCGAGGGCTGGATAGGCCCGGTCCGGGAGATCCACAAGCCCGGCAGGACCGCCGACTCGATCCGAATGACAATCACCCGCGCACTGGCCTGGCTCGCCGACCCGGCAGTCGCCGCCGCGACCACACCAGATCCTGGAGAGGGCTTCGACGTCGCCGAGTTCGTCAGCGCCCCGAACACCCTCTACATGATCGGCGGCGGCCGGGACGACGCGCCGATCGCGCCCCTCTTCCGCGCGTTCGCCGAGTACCTCCACACGGGCGCCGCGTTCACCGGCTCGTTCCAGCCGTCCGCTCGGCTTGACCCCCCACTTCTGCTCGCTTTGGACGAGGTCGTACAAATTTGCCCGGTACCACTGCCGCTGTGGATGGCAGACAGCGCCGGGAAAGGCGTGCTGATCGTGGCCGTCTGTCACGGCCTGGCCCAGCTCGAATCCCGCTGGCAGGAAGCCGGAGCCCGCGCCATCTGGGACACCGCCGGCATCAAGGTCATCCTCGGCGGTGTCAGCGACGCCGACACGCTCGACGGCTTGTCGCGCCTGTGCGGCGAGATCAACGTGCGGACCAGGAGCCGCAGCCGCGGCCACGACGGCCACTGGGGCGACACCATTTCCTACCAACCAGTCCGGGTCCTCCCTCCCGAACTGCTCCGCACCCTCCCCGACCGTCGCGCCCTCGTCATCCGCGGCAACCTCTCCCCCGTCGTCATCCGCCTCCGAATGGCCTGGCGCCGCCTCGACTACCTCCAAGCCCTCCTGTCCACTGTAACGCGACACGGCGGGCTGGCCGGAAGAACGAGAGGGCTGCCGTCGGGCCGCCTCGGGGACCTCGACGGCATCCCGGCGCTCCTGACCGATCCAGCAGCTGACCTTGGCGAGTGGGAAATCCTCACCAAGGATCCATGGCCCGAAGGCGACGACAATACCGGCGCTGAGACCGACCCCAATAACTGGGCGA
>DATKQH010000167.1:0-4992 GCA_035532775.1 Streptosporangiaceae bacterium | reverse complement strand
GTGCGGCGGGGGTTGATGTCGCGGAAGATGATGCCGTACATCGAGTCGTTCAGCATCATGTCCAGCCGCTCCAGGCCGGCCAGCGACGCGATCTCGGGCATGCACAGGCCTGAGGCGTAGTTGGTCAGCCTGACGTACCGGCCGAGCTCGCGGGAGACGTCGTCGAGCGCGGCCCGCATCAGCCGGAAGTTCTCCTGCGTCGCGTAGGTGCCCGCGAAGCCTTCCCTGGTCGCGCCCTCGGGCACGTAGTCGAGCAGCGACTGGCCGGTCGACCTGATCACCGCCACCACGTCGGCGCCCTCCCGCGCGGCGGCCTGGGCCTGGGGAATGTCCTCGTAGATGTCGCCGGTCGCGACGATCAGGTACATCCACGGCTTGCGCGGCTCGGCGGTCGTGTCGATCATCTCCCGCCGCTTCGCCCGGTTGGCGTCGATCCGGGCGAACCCGCCGGCCAGCGCCTGGCCGGCGGCCGTCCTGGCCGCGTCTGCGTCGGCGCCGGCCGGGATCCTGAAGGACACCTGGCCGGCCGCGGCGGCGCCGGCCAATGCGGCGAGATCGGGGTATCCGCCGGCGATCAGCGCGTCCCACGCGGGCAGCGCCACGCCGTGCTCCAGGCCGGTCTGCGCGCGGACCGCGTCGACGAGGCGGTTCACCAGCGGCATGGCGTCGGCGTCGGCGCCGGACAGCCCGGCGAGGCGGAGCACGGCCCGCTCGACCGAGACCGTCGTGTGCGCCCGCGCCATCTCCACGATCGGCTGGCCCGCCTGGCTGGCCAGCCGCCGCGCCTCCCGGACGACCTGCGGGTCGATGGTGAGCTTCGGTGCCCTGGGCTCCGGCGTGCTGCCCGGTGCGGATGTCATCGTCATTCTCCCGTCGTCCTTGCGTCGAAGATCTGGCGGACGCCAGGTTCTGTCCTGATCAGGTCGATGGCCAGCTGGGCGTGACCGGGCGTGTAGCCGTTGCCGACCAGCATCGTGACGTCCGCCGCGACGCCCTCAGCGCCGAGCGCGGCCGCCGTGAACGAGGTGGCCATCGAGAAGAAGATCACGGTACCGCCCTGCGCGGTGGCCAGGATCGCGCCACCCTCGCAGCCTGGCACGTCCACGCACACCACGGTCACGTCGGCCGGCCCGCCAGCCTCGCGGACTGCCTCGGAGACGCCGACCGGGTCGGTCGCGTCGGCGATCACGACCTCGTCGACCAGCCCGTTGCCGCCAGCCGACCCGGCCGCTCGCAGCACGCTGGCCTCCCGATCGTGCGGGACGACGCCGATCACCCGGCTGGCTCCGGCCCGCCTGGCCGCGGCAGCCGACAGCGAGCCGCTCTTGCCGGCGGCGCCGAGGATGGCGACGACCGGCCCCTTGCCCGATGTCCCCGCCGTGTCGCCGATCCGCTGGGCCGCCTGCGACACGACCCGGTGGGTGAGCGCGGGCGCGCCGCAGACGTCCATCACCGCGAGCGAGAGCGGCACGGGCAGGTCGCCGGGGAGCACGGCGGCGATCGACCGGCCGAACAGGATCGCGTGGCCCTGGCACGGCACCTGCTCGGACGCCCCGTCCCAGGAGGCCAGGGCGTCGGTGATCACCAGCGGCGTCAGGCTGAGCGAGACCAGGGTCGCGATCCGGTCTCCCGGCCCCAGGCCGAGCGGTGAGTCAGGGCCGGCCTCGCGCACCACGCCGGTGAGCATCCCGCCGGATCCGGTGACCGGGTTCTGCATCTTGCCGCGGTCGGCGACGATCTCGAGCACGGCGGCCTTCATGGCCGCCGGGTCGCCGCCACTGGCCTGGTCCAGCTGGCGGAAGGACGCGGCGTCGAGGTTGAGCCGCTCGACCGAGACGAGCACCTCGTCTGGCCAGATCGGCGGATCGGGGTCAAGCCGCCAGGCCGCCTGGGGCAGCACTGCCGATGGCTCGATGACGCGGTGCAGCCCGAGCGGGGAGCCCGGTCCGCGGCCCGATCTGCTCACGCGCTCAGTCCTTCCTGCGGCCGCAGCCTTCACCCTGGTGCCATCTTGGGCACCGGCATAGGCTAAGAACGCGAATCAGTAGAATTTCTTGTATAGAACTATACTGGCAATAGCTTCTTGCGTAACTTGCCGAGCTGGCGGGCTATCGTTCGGTTTCCGGGGGTAGAGAAGACCAGGCTAGAGAGGGGACGGTGGCGCCGTGATCGAGCAGCCGTATGTATACCGGCACTCGGAGCTCGCCGAGCCGGACTGGCGCCGGTTCCCCGGCTGGGCCGCAGTGACCACGCGGGAGTGGGAATCGGCGCAGTGGCAGCGCTCACACTGCGTGAAGAACATCCGCCAGCTCAGGACGGTGCTCGGCGACGGCGTGGACGAGGCGTTCTACGCTGACCTGGAGCGCGACCAGGCCGAGCGGGCCACGATGTCGATGCTCGTGCCGCCGCAGATGGTCAGCACCATCGTGCCGGGGCTGGCGCCGGCCGACCCTGGCTTCACCGAGGCGCTCTACGCCGACCCGGTCCGCCGCTACATGATCCCGGTCTTCAGCGACCGCCGAACCGACTGGCCGTCCCATCCGTATTCATCAAGGGACTCGCTGCACGAGGCGGAGATGTGGGTGGTCGAGGGGCTCACTCACCGCTACCCGACCAAGGTGCTCGCCGAGGTCCTGCCCACCTGCCCGCAGTACTGCGGGCACTGCACCAGGATGGACCTGGTCGGCAACCCGACGCCGGTGGTCGAGAAGCTTAAGTTCGGCATGGCGCGGGACGACAGGCTCGGCGCGATGATCGAGTACCTGAAGGCCAGCCCGGGCGTCCGGGATGTGGTGGTCTCCGGCGGCGACGTCGCGAACCTGCCCTGGGCCCGGCTCGAGGCCTTTGTCAGCGACCTGCTGTCGATCGAGTCCATCCGCGACATCCGGCTTGCCACCAAGGCGCTGATGGGGCTGCCGCAGTACTGGCTGACCGACGAAGTCAGGGCGGGAATGGAGCGGCTCGCCGCTACCGCGCGCCAGCGTGATGTCTCGATCGCGATCCATACGCACGTGAACACGGCGCAGTCGGTGACTCCCCTGGTGGCGAAGGCGTCCAAGGCGATGCTGGAGACCGGCATCAGGGACGTCCGCAACCAGGGAGTCCTGCTCCGCGGCGTGAACAGCACCGCCGACTCGCTGCTGGACCTGTGCTTCGCGCTCCTGGATGACGCCAAGATCATGCCGTACTACTTCTACATGTGCGACATGATCCCGAACGCCGAGCACTGGCGGCTCGGTCTCGGCGAGGCGCAGCAGCTGCAGCACCAGATCATGGGCTACCTGCCAGGGTTCGCGACGCCGCGGATGCTCTGCGACGTGCCGTACGTCGGCAAGCGCTGGGTGCACCAGGCGTCGCGGTACGACACCGAGCGCGGGATCTCGTACTGGACCAAGAACTACCGCACGGCGGTCGAGGCCGAGGATCCGCTGGCACTGGAGCGGGAGTACGAGTACTACGACCCGATCCACCTGCTGCCCGAGTCGGGCCAGGACTGGTGGCGCGCCAAGGCCGCCGAGCTGGCCGCTGAGGGCCGCGCCGCCGTCGCCGCCGAGCCGGTGGCGGTGCCGGTCTAGTCGCTGGCTACCACGGCGGCGGGCTGAGGGATCGCGGCCCCGGAGTCCGTGCCGGGGCGGCTGTCCCTGGCGTCGTAGCGCCACAAGGCAGGCAGCGCCAGGGAGACGATGACGGCACCGGCCAGGCTCAGCACGCCGCCCGAGACGACTGCGGCCCGGACCGACCCGGTCAGTGAGGCGATGGCGCCGGCCTCCAGGTTCCCCAGCGGCTCGCCGGCAGAGTAGCTGATCATCTCCAGGCCAGCCAGCCGCCCGCGCACCCGCGCCGGGATGGACTGGTTCCACATGGTCATCCGGAACAGCCCGCTCACCATGTCCGCTCCGCCCGCCGCCGCGAGCGCGAGGACCGCGAGCGGCAGGTTCGGCGCGAACGCGAACGCGCCGATCGCGATTCCCCAGCCGCAGACCGCGAGCGCGATCGCCCGGCCGTGCCGGTAGACGTGCCTGGTCCAGGTGCTGGTCAGGCTGACGGCCATCGACCCCATGCCGGGTGCGGCATACAGCAGCCCGAGCACGGCCGGACCGCCGAGGCCGGCCGCGATCTGCGGGAACACGGCGTAGGGCGCGCCGAAGAACATGGCGCCGATGTCGATCAGGTACGTGCCGAGAAGATCAGGCCTGCTTTTCGCGTAACGCAACCCCTCGGCCATCCCCCGGAGGCTAGGCCGGTCCGCGTCGGGGGCGGGCGGGATCGGCCGCATCCGGGCGAACGGTACCGCCGCGGCGGCGCAGGTCGCCCCGCCGACGGCATAGGCCAGCGGCAGGCCGCCGACCAGCAGGCCGCCGCCGATCAGCGGCCCGGCGGTGTTGGCGACCGTCCCCAGCAATCCGGCCAGGGCGGCCGCTCCCGGCAGGTCGTCATGGCCAACCAGCCGCGGAACGAGCACTTCCACCGAAGGCCGCTGCAGGGAGAACGCGCCGGTGAGCAGGGCTGCCAGCACGAACAGCAGCCACAGCTGCCGCCAGGCCAGCGCGTTGGCGAGCAGGGCGGCGATGCAGCCGACTGCCGCGCACTGGGTGATCAGGATCAGCCTGCGGCGCTCGATCGCGTCGGCGAGCGCGCCGCCGAGCAGGCCGCCCAGCAGCACGGGCAGGAGTTCCGCGCAGCTGAGCAGGCCGACCACCAGAGAGGAATGGGTGAGCTGGTACGCCTGGTACGGCAGCGCGACGTAGCAGATCATCAGGCCAGCCGAGCTGCCTGCCTGGCCGGAGTAGAGGAGGCGGAAGTCGCGGGAGTGCCGGATCGGGGTGACGTCGGGGCTCAGGTGCCTGATGACCTGCCGGATATCCACGAGAGGCCATTGACTCATGGCGATGCCGGGTCTGTCGAGGAAATAGCTTTCGCGGAGGAAGGCCGGCGGGCATAGCGCCGCCCGTCCGCCGCAGAACGCGATCGGACGGGGACCCTATGCCCGCC
>DATKQH010000166.1:0-22632 GCA_035532775.1 Streptosporangiaceae bacterium | reverse complement strand
TCCTTTCGCCGCTGCCCGCGACCGACCTGGCCGGCGAAGAACCTCTGGCGGCGCAGCACCGGCTGCTCGCGTCGGATGGTGAGCAGTCGACGGGTGAAGTCGAGCAGCGCTCCATCGACGTGCTCCCAGTCCAGCCACGAGATCTCGTTGTCCTGGCAGTACGCGTTGTTGTTGCCGCGCTGGGTGCGGCCGGACTCGTCCCCGGCCAGCAGCATCGTGACGCCCTGGGACAGCAGCAGGGTGGCGAGGAAATTGCGCTGCTGCCGGTGCCGCAGGGCCAGCACCTCTGCGTCCTCGGTGTCCCCTTCCGCGCCGCAATTCCATGCCCGGTTGTGGCTCTCGCCATCCGCGTTGTCCTCGCCGTTGGCCTCGTTGTGCTTCTCGTTGTAGGAGACCAGGTCACGCAGCGTGAACCCGTCGTGCGCGGTGACGAAGTTGACGCTCGCGCCCGGGTGCCGTGCGTCGGCCTGATACAGGTCCGAGCTGCCGGTCAGCCGGGAGGCGAACTCGCCGAGCGTGGCCGGCTCGCCGCGCCAGAAGTCGCGAACAGTGTCGCGGTACCGCCCGTTCCATTCCGACCACAGCGCCGGGAAGTTGCCGACCTGGTAACCGCCCTCGCCGATGTCCCAGGGCTCGGCGATGAGCTTGACCTGGGACACCACGGGATCCTGCTGGATCAGGTCGAAGAACGCCGACAGCCGGTCGACCTCGTGGAACTGGCGGGCCAGGCTGGCGGCCAGGTCGAACCGGAAGCCGTCGACGTGCATGTCCGTCACCCAGTACCGCAGCGAGTCCATGATCAGCTGAAGGGTGTGCGGGTGGCGGACGTTGAGGCTGTTCCCGGTGCCGGTGGTGTCGTAGTAGAACTGCGGCGCGCCGGGAACGAGCCGGTAATAGGCCGCGTTGTCGATGCCCTTCATCGACAGCACCGGGCCGAGCTGATTGCCCTCGGCCGTGTGGTTGTAGACGACGTCCAGGATGACCTCGATGCCCGCCTCGTGTAGCACCCGGACCATGGCCTTGAACTCGGCCACCTGCTCGCCCCGCTGGCCCGTCGCATATGCGTTGTGCGGGGCGAGGAAGCCGATCGAGTTGTAGCCCCAGTAGTTCCGCAGGCCCCGATCGACCAGGTGCGAGTCGTCCACGAACTGGTGAACCGGCATCAGCTCGACCGCGGTGACGCCCAGGCCGGTGAGGTATTCCACGGCCGCCGGGTGGGCCAGTCCGGCGTAAGTGCCGCGCTGTGCCGCAGCGATGTCGGGATGCCGGGCGGTGAATCCCTTGACGTGCACTTCGTAGATGACCGACTCGTTCAGCGGGATGTCGGGCGGCCGGTCGTTGCCCCAGTCGAAGAAGGGGCTGTGCACCACCGACCTGGGCACGTGCGGCGCGCTGTCGTCGTCGTTGGGGGAGTTCTCGTCACCGAAGTTGTAAGGAAAGCAGGCCGGCGCCCAGTCCACGCCGCCCTCGATGGCCTTGGCGTACGGATCGAGCAGCAGCTTGGCCGGGTTGCAGCGCAGGCCGCGCCCTGGCTCCCATGGCCCGTGCACCCGGTAGCCGTACCGCTGGCCAGGGCCGACCGACGGCAGGTAGGCGTGCCAGCACGACGCGTCGACCTCCTCGAGCCTGAGCCGCTGCTCGGTGCCGTCCTCGTCGAATAGGCAGAGGTCGACCTGGTCGGCGACTTCGGAGAAGAGGGAAAAATTCGTCCCCGCACCGTCGTAGCTAGCACCCAGCGGGTACGGGCGACCCGGCCACGCCTCGATGGCGTCGGTCATCTGCGGAATCCTCTCGGGGTTCGCGGGCTCACTCGTGCCGTCGGGCGGATCAGTCAGGATCGCCGCGCTGTCGGGAAGGTCCAGGCCCGCATGCCGAGGTTACAGGCCACCGCGACCTGGCCCCGGTGCACGACCAGCCAGCCGGCCTCCTCGCCGAACTCGGTCCTGACCCGGTCGAGCCGCGGATCGGTGAGGCCGCCGGGCAGACAATCCTGCTCATCACCCACGACATGACCGAGGCCGACGCCCTCGCCGACCGGGTCGCGATCATCGACCACGGCCGGCTGCTCGCCCTCGACACCCCGGCCGGGCTCAAGCGATCAGTCCGCGCCGGCACCGTCGTCACCGCCGACGGCACCAGCCCGGCCGAGCTCGCCGCCGCACTCGCCGCGGGCGTGCCCGGCGCCCGCGACGCCCGCCCGCTCGGCGAGGCGGTCATGCTCACCGTCGATGACAGCCAGCCGGTCCTTCCCGCCGTCCTCGCCGCCGCCGGAACCTGCCAGGCCCGGCTGCACGAGGTCCGCGTCGACCCCCCGACCCTGGAAACGGTCTTCATCCAGCTGACCGGCAAGGAGCTCCGCGACTCATGACCGCTGCGACCATTCCCGCACCCGCTGCCCGGCGGCCGGCGCGGCCCTGGCCGCGTTCGCCGCGCTGCTCGCCCGCGACCTGACCGTGCTGCGCAAGCAGCCCGCCGACTTCATCACCCGCACCATCATCCAGCCCGTGCTGTTCGTCTTCGTCCTCGGCTACATCAGCCCGCGGATCGGGCAGCCAGCGGCAGGCAGCGCCGCGCAGACAGCGACCACCCTGCTGGCCGGGATGCTCGCGATCGTGATCAGGCCGGTGATGATGTCGTGGATGGCCAGGCGGCTTTGGGGGTCCAGGCCGGTCGTGGGCAGGTGAGCCTGGCGGACGCCGCCGGCAAGCGAATCGATGAGCTGTCCGGCGGGATGGCGCAGCGGCTGATGATCGCCCGCGCCATCATGCACCTGCCGGAGGTGCGCTCGGCATAAGGCACGCCATCCTGGCCAGCCAGATCCGCCAGCTCGAAACCGCCACCGGCACCACGCTCCTGCGCATTGGCCCGGACGGGACGATCACCCTGACCGCCGACGGCGAGCAATTCGCCCGCAACGTCCGCCCCGTCCTCGAATCACCGGCTGCATTGTCGTTCCTCCTCGCGTTCCCGGTTGATTCAGGGAACGCCGAACCGGCCGGTTCAACCGTTTTCGGAGGAAGCCGGCCGCCGCGCGGACGGCCGGTACCAGGGCACTGCTGGCCTAGATGACCTGACCGGGATTAACCCCGGTACCGCCCGCCGTGCTGCTCGCGTAGGCGGCGAGCGCGAATCTCAGCACGTCAACGGCTTCGTCACCGCTCCAGAGCAGAGGGCCATCGCCGGTGTGCAGCCAGCGCAGCCAGTGCCGGCCTGAATCACGGAAGCTGCTTCCCCAGTCGTCGTCGAGCGCGTGATAACCCCGCATCTCGCCATCCGCGTACACCTCCAGGCCCGGCTGCTGAATGCCGCGCCCGGCGACGCGATTAACCCGCGCGAAGCCCTTGGTGCCGGTTATCTCCCAGCGCTCGTCATTGGTGTAATAATCCGAGCGCAGGTACATGTCCGGCGCGAGGGTGATATCCCATACGCCGCGGACGCCGTTGTCGTGCTCCCACACGAGCGTGGCAGGGGCGTCGAGGTCGACGCCGGGCCCGAAATGGGTGTTGCCGATCCAGGCGCGGACTTCCCTGATCGGACCGAATAGCCAGATGGCGGTAGCCAGCTTATGCCAGCCGTCGTCGAACACCATGATGCCGCGACCGCGCTGCATTTGCTTCAGCTGCCATTCGAAGCTGCTCCATGGCACGTCCCAGCCGCCGTTGCCGGTTCCGACCATCTTCACGTGATAGCCGGACACGTCGCCGATCTCGCCGGACTCGGCGACTGCCTTGAGCCTCCGCAGCGGCTCGTAGAACAGGCAGTTCTCCATCACGCGCAGGACCCGGTCGCCGGTCTTGGCCGCGTCCAGCATCCGCTGCGCGTCGAGCAGGTCGTTGCACATCGGCTTCTGCAGGTTGACGTGCCAGCCCCAGCCGAGCATCTCGACCACCCCGTCGGTGTGCAGCGGAATCGGCAGCAGGACCTCGGCGGCGTCGACCTCGATGCCGCTGGCAGCCAGCTCGGCAGCCGATCCGAACGTCGCCGCGGCTGGCCAGTCCGCGTGGCGCTGCGCACGGCGCTCCTCGCTCGGGTCGACGAGCGCGACGACCTCGACGTCGGAGTTGCCGAGATAGGCGCGGACGTTGAGGTCGTAGATCCTGCCAAGCCCGATGAAGGCCGCCCGCACCGGACGGTCGTAGGGTACGAAAGCCACCGTGATCGGTCTCCTTGATCTTCTCGGTCGGACACAGCCAGATCGGGACATCGATATCTGTACTGTTGGCCGGCATACTAGCGGCTAGTCCCGTCTTCGCCTCTTGGCCGCGATCAGTCAGGCATTTACACTGACGACACCCAGGACCGGGTCCCGGGCCAGCAGTCACAGGCTAGGAGTGGACATGACGGGTGCGGACATGGCCGAGGTCGAGGTTGAGGGCACCTGCGGCGAGCGCTACGAGCCGGTGCAAGCCGCGCTGGCCGCCCAGCTGGCTTCGGGCGAGGAACTCGGCGCCTCCATCGTGGTGAACATCGACGGCGAGACGGTCGTCGACATCTGGGGCGGCTTCCGGGACGAGGCCAGGACGACTCCGTGGACGCGGGACACCATCACCAACGTGTGGTCGACCACGAAGACGGTCACGAACCTGGCGGCGCTCATCCTGGCGGACCGCGGCCAGCTGGACGTTTACGCACCGGTGGCGCGGTACTGGCCGGAGTTCGCGGCCAACGGCAAGCAGGACGTCAAGGTCCGGCATGTGCTCTCGCACACCGCGGGTGTCTCCGGCTGGGAGCAGCCGTTCAGCACCGATGACATGTACGACTGGGACAAGTCCACGTCGCAGCTCGCGGCGCAGGCCGCGTGGTGGGAGCCGGGTACGGCATCGGGCTATCACGCGCTCAACCAGGGGCACCTGGTCGGCGAGATCATCCGCCGGATCACCGGCAAGTCACTCAAGCAGTTCGTCGCCGAGGAGATCGCCGGGCCGCTCGGCGCCGACTTCCAGATCGGCGCGGCGGAGCGCGACTGGGACCGGATCGCGGACGTCGTCCCGCCGCCGCCTCTTCCGTTCGACATGGACTCCATCGACCCGCAGAGCCCGGCGTTCAAGACGATGACCGGCCCGGTGCCCGATGCGACCGCTGCCAATACCCCGGGGTGGCGGCACGCGGACATGGGGGCCTGCAACGGGCACGGCAACGCGCGTTCGGTGGCGCGCATCCTGTCGGCGCTCGCGCTGGGCGGGGAGGTGGACGGCGTCCGCCTGCTCGGCGCGGAGACGATCGACCTGATCTTCGACGAGCAGTCCCGCGGCATGGACCTGGTTCTCGGCGTGCCGCTGCGGTTCGGCATCGGCTACGGCCTGCCGCTGCTCGAGACGATCCCTTACCTGCCCGACGAGAGGATCTGCTTCTGGGGCGGCTGGGGCGGCTCGATCATCGCCATGGACCTCGGCCGCCGGATGACCATCTCGTACATGATGAACAAGATGGGCCCAGGCGTCATCGGCTCCGACCGCAGCGAGGCGTACGTCCGGGCGGTCTACGGGGCCTAGCCGAAGCTAACTCGCTCCAGCCAGTAGTCCAGCAGCTGCTCGTCGCCCAGCAGTTTGATGGACCGCTGCTATCCGTACGTTGCTGCAGGAACGACACACTTGTGGCTGTAAGTAGCGCCGAGTGGTGTTTATGCGGTTAAGGTGGCCCCTGAACTCTGAGGGGGAGGACGCGATAAGGGCTGCCCGTAGGCTGCTTCCGTTCGTCACCGCCGGGTTGCTGGCAGTCGCCGGGCTCGCGGCACCGTCGGCGTATGCGCATCACTGGCCTCGTCTCCGGCGTCGCCAGTGATCTCACGCCCTCGGTCCCCGGCGGTTACTGCTACACCGGCGCTGACCAGAACAGCCGACGGCTCGCTCAAGCCGTTCGACCCGCACGTCTGCTCGGGCGGGGGTGCCTGCATCGCGAACGACGTGGAGGACCCTGCCGGGTCGGCGTCCGCTGCTGGAACGGCCATGACGTCTCCAAACGGCCTATTGCGGGACCAGCAAAATATGGCTTAACATAACCACGCGATCATGAATCTTATAAGTCGGATATCTCAGATTCGGCAGTCAAAAAGGAAGCCGATCGCGTCAGGCGGTACACGGTGAACGGACAGACGCGGGTGGCGCCCTACCTGGCGGTCGGCATATCGACGGTCGTGCACGGCATTGGCAGCCGCCGCGATATCGACCGAAACCTGGCGATCATCGAGGACGCGATCCACGCGGCGGTGTCGATCATCGGCATCAACATGCCGGTGCGGCTGATCGCCCTGGCCGAGGGCGCCCTGACCGGATTCACCGACGAGATCTTCGACATCCCGCATGTCATGGCCGCGCGCGATCTGTTCATCGACATTCCCGGCGAGGAGACGGACCGGCTCGCCGCGCTGGCCCGGCACTACGACACCTACATTGCCGCCCAGTGCAAGGCGCGCTGGCCCGAGGTGATCAAGGAACGGTTTTTCAACACCTTGTTTGTCATCTCGCCGCAAGGCGAGATCGTCCACAAGGCGGCCAAGAACCATCTCTGGTGCCGCGAGCGGTCATGCGTGCCGCACGATGTCTATGACCGGTGGGTCGAATTGTTCGGCGATGGCATCGACGCGTTCTACCCGGTGCTGCGCACCGATGACATCGGCAATATCGGGACGATCTGCTGCTCCGACGGGGAGTACCCGGAAGCCGTGCGCGCGCTCGCGTTCAACGGCGCCGAGGTTGTGTACCGGCCGAGCGAGGCCGTGCCCATGACGCAGGTCGGGATGGAGCCCGGCGGAACCTGGCTGCTGCAGAACCGGGCCCATGCGCACTTCAACAACGTCTACATGGTGTGCCCGAACGTCGGCCCCGTCTACGTGCATCCGAAGATGGAGCACCCGTACGACATCGCGGGCGGCAACTCCCATATCGTCGACTACCAGGGGACCGTCCTGGGCCACACCACGTCTGGCGCGAACACGTTCGTGGCCGGGATCGTCGACATCGAGGCCCTCCGCCAGTTCCGGATGATGAACCTCAACTCGAACTGGATGAAGGATCTGCGGACAGAGATCTTCCGGCGGATGTATGACGAGCCAGTTCACCCGAAGAACCTCTGGCTCAGCGACGAGCCATCGGGGCACGCGGAGGTCGACGAGATCTACCGCGCGAACATCGGCCGGCTCGTCGCTCGAGGGAGTTACACCCCGCCGGCCCAGGAGCTTCCCGGCGCGCGCTACATCCCGCCGGGTGACTCCGCGGACGAGTCCGGCTGGGAGCAGCTGCGCGACCTGTGGTCGCTACCAGAAGCTGATCGACCAGAGTCCGGCTGACTCAGTCACGATGTCACGGGCGGCCATGCCGCGCAGGATGCTGCGAACCTCTGCTTCGCCAATACCCAGGTGCTCGCTGATGGCCTGGTCCGGCACGCTGATCCTGGTCCGCTTCGGCGGGCCGTCAGCATCAGGATCCGATCCGGCGACCTCGGCCGCCTTGCGGTTCTGCAAGGCGAAGAGCGCCTCGAAGACCTGCTTCTCCTGCGGATCGGCGATCTTCTCGAAGCACGTCATGAAACGACGGACGATGTCGGCGCCGGACAGGAAGAACCACGTGTAGAACAAGGCCGCGAAGCCGCTCGTGGTCGCGAACGCGAAGAACAATCCGAGGCCGTCGATCAGAACGATCTTCAGCGCCTCACGCAGGTGCAGGACGCGGCCAGGTCCGATCCGGAATTCAAGGCCCCCGTCAGCCGGTGCAGAGTCCGTGGCGACGGCGTCCGCCTGGATCCCCTCGTGCTCGCGCAGGTACATATCGATGAGTTCCAGCCCGCGCTCGGTCGTCATGGCCGCGGTGCCGGAGCCGCCCCCCGCGCCGGCCAGCCGGAACTCGAACTCATCGCGCTCGGCACGCCGGCTCTGCAGGATCGCTCCGGCTAGCTCAGCCTGCGAGATCGAGACCATGTCGGTGGTCACGCGATCAGCGCGTTCCATCAGGGGCGCCTCCTAGCTTCAGGTTCCCGGGCGCTGGGGTCGTGGCCGGAAGGTGCCTGGCTGCTCCGAGCTCACGAAGAAGCGTAGCCGGGAACGCCAGTCAGATCCGAGGTGCGGCGTGAGGTGACGGCGGACCAGATCACAGTTCAGGAACTCGTGCCGGACGGCCGAGCGCGACCGGGCGTCCTTGCAGGGCCCGGAGCTCAGCGCCGGGCAGGCACCCGCGGCCAGGAACTCAGTGCGGTAACTGTCGTCGCCGCGCAACGGGCACTGCGGGCATTGCGCGTAGATCAGCTGCCGGGCCAGGCTGCCACTGAACCAGCGCTCCTCGGGGGCCAGCATGCGGTCGATGTCACCGAGCGGGGTCAGGGTCGACCCGCGGAATCCCGACGCCGCAAGCTGAGCTTCGTTGATCGGCGGCGCGCTGACCGGCGGAACGAAGGCGAACCGATCCTGCAGCCGCAGTTCCAGCGATGCCCGCATCTTCCGGATCGGGTGGCTGTTTCCTTCCAGCGCCTCGAGCAGCGTCGCGTGGTACTGGGCGGCAAGCACCGTGTCGATCGCGGCGATCGCGGCGCGGGTGGCCTGGTCCGCTGGCGGCCAGCCGAGATCCTCCTCGGCGCGCGTAGTCAGCTCAGCCGCAAGCGCGGCCTTGTCGGCGAACGCCGCTGCCGGGATGGCGGGCAGCAGCCCGGCTAGTGACGCGAACCGGGGCCCGGGCGCGAGTTCGGCGGCCTGCGCCGGATCAGCGCCGTATACGTCCGGCCACAAGCCGGCCGGGATCACCGGGTGCAGGGCCAGATCAGCGGCGAGGACCAGCGCCTGCAGCTGGCCGAGCAGCGGAATCCGGGGAATGAGCTCCCTGACGTGGCTGATTGCCCGCCGGTAGACCTCCGGGCTGGTGGCCAGGTCCAGCTCCGCGCGCACGACGTCCGACGGCTCCGCGCGGAGCACGTAGATCCATTCGGCCGCCTTAGCCGAGCCTTCGGCGAGGTAGCGCCGCCCGAGCCTGAACCCGATGTCCGACGACAGCGGCAGAGCGGCGCCAGGAAAGTACCTGCTGATGCGGTTGTCCTGGACCTGACCACGCCCGAGCACGTCCGGGTCCCCGTCCAGTGCCGCGTACAGCACGTCGGCGGCCCGGACCCTGAATATCACCGATGCCAGGTCCGGCGGGCAGCCGGGGGCCGCTCCCATGGCCCAGCGCAGCAGCGGGAGCCAGATGCCCTGCCCGGGCGGGGCGGCTTCCAATGCGGTGAACAAGAACCTGGTCAGATCGTTCTTCGCGAATACCAAGGCCACCTCGGCGGCGGTTGACGTGCCCTGGTAGTAGTGGGCATGCTCGTGCGCGCGGACCCGGTAATACAAGTCATGCTTGCGCCGCAGCTCGCGGCGCACCTCGGCGGGGACGACATCCGGATACCGCTCGGCGATCTCCTCGGAATCGGCCGCGACCAGCGCCTCGGCCTCATGCAGGCCGTCCAGGCTCTGGGTGCGGGTGCCGATGTCATAGCCGCCGAGGCGCCCGTGATCGCTCGCGGGCGCGGCGGACTGCCCGCACGGGATCTCTTCTCCGATTCCCACGTCTACCTGCCCAGCTCGATCCGCAGCTGCTGCGCCTGACCGGCCATGTCAGCTACCTCGGCGTCCGGGTCGCCAGCGAACCGGGTCGCCGTGGCCAGCGTGCCGAGCGCGGTCGTGCGGGCGCCACGCTCGGCGGCGCTGACGGCCAGGCTGATAATGCAGCCGACGACCCGCCGGCGGATCTGGCTGCTGGAGTCGGCCCCGAACGTCTCAGTGATCCGCAGCAGCGCGGTAACCGCCCCGTCCAGGTCGGCGGACCGCAGCCGGATCACGACGACATTCCACCGAGCCGACAGCGCGATGTCGCGAATGTCGGCCGATCCGGCCTCCGCGTATCGGTCGGCGACCTGCTCGAACTGGCTGACTGCCTGCTCATCGTGGCCCTGGTCAGCCTGGCCCTGCTCATCGCGGCCCTGGTCAGCCTGGTCAGCGTATATGCCGCCCCGGTTGAGCGCGGCCTGCGCGGCCCGGAATTGCAGGCGGGAATCGGCAGAATCGCCGAGCTCCTCCTCGACCTCGCGGTATCGTCGCAGCGCCTCCTCGGCCTGCCCGGTCGCCCGGTAGCCATTGCCGCAATTGGTCATCGCCATCGCGAGTTGCACCCGGAGTTCGGGGTCGCTGTCCTGCCTGATCTCGCTGATCAGCTCCTCGTAGGCACGGATCGCCTCCGCCGGGCGGTCCAGGGCCGCGAGGGCAACGCCGCGGTTGACCGTATAGGCCGCCCGGAGCAGCCGGTTCTCCGGGTCGGCAGTGCCTGGCTGGGCCAGGAAGCCGTCATACCGGGCCAGCTCCTCCTCGCGCCCTTCGATCTCCAGGACGCGCGCTTCCGCCGCCGCCTGCCGGGCGATCTGGCCGGGCTCGCCGTCGCGCTCGGCGAATCGGGACGACCTGCCGAACGCGCTGATCGCCGCGTCACGCTGGCCAAGCGCGGCCAGCGCCCGGCCCTGGATGATGCTGGTCCTCGCCATGACGCTCTCGTATTCCGGCCCGGGGATGTGAGAGAACCTGAGGTAGATCTGCTCGCACTCCTGTGCCGCCTCGCGATGCCGGCTCAGCATCGACAGGGCCGTGGCCCTGTTGCCCATCACCGCGGCGATGGCGTCGGACCACGGGCAGATGCCGACGACGTCGAAGTACGCCATGAAAAGGTCGGCCGCCCGCAGGCCGCGACCGGCATCGTCCGCCTTCAGGTAAGCACCTGTCGCGTTGAGCTGCGCGCGTGCGGCGCGCTCGCGGGCCTCCATGTTGTCGCTTTCCGTGAATCTCGCCGCGACCGCCGCGAATGCACCTGCGACGTCCGCATCGGCTGGCGCACTGCCCGGGCCGGCCTGCGGGCTGGCGCGCGCCAGTGCGTCCTGCCGCGATCTGAGGGCAACGGCGCGGTTGTAGAGGAGGTGAGCCAGGGCGGCATCGGCGTCCCGGCCTGGGGAGGGATGCCTGGCGATGGCGGCGTCGGCCGCCGCGATGGCGGCGTCGGGGTGCCAGGAGCTGTTCAGCGTCTCGCACAAGTTGCCCGCGCTGCGCAGAGCCAGCACGGGGTCCGCAGCACTGGCTGCCTTCTCGAATCCGGCAGCGGCGATGCCGAGCAGCCCATCGCCATGGGCGTGAGCGGCGACCTGCCCGGCTTCTGCGACGCTGACGATGTCGATCATCGCCATCAGCATCATCGGCGGCACGGCAAGATCATCACCGGCCGCACGCAAGATCCGCGCAATCTGAGCCGTGAGGCCGGCTGTGACAGCGACCGGCTCGCTGTCCGGAGCCTCGGCCGTCCCGGTGATGCCGCTGGCCCAGGCGACGCCGCCGCGAAACTCCTGCTCGGTCAGGCCGGGCAGCACGCTACTGGCCAGCGCCCGGCGTTCGGTACCTGCGACCGGGCGATCCGGACCGTACCGTGACCAGGCGAGCAAGCCGAGCATGATTATCCGGCCGACAGCGTCCCTGCTCAGCAACCTGGCCTCCCCGCGTACCCGACGAGCCGACTGTAACCCCGGCAGCACGGCGGCAACTAGCCAGCGGGACGATTCGCCGGGATAGGTGAGGAATTCGGCGCCGACAAAGGCGGCGGATGATCCCCGGGCCGACAGCGAGCCGAGGCTAGTCGTCGGTCGCGCCGCCTGGCTCGTCCGTCGTGTGGACGGCTGCCTCCTCCGCCGTGGCGGCGCCGGCGTCGATCCCGACGTCGCGGGCGACCAGGTCAGGCTCGGCGTCTGAGTGCGTCCCCTCGTCCTGAGCGACAAGGCGACCGGATCTGGGCTCCTGCTCCAGACCGGCGTCATCAGGTTCGCCGCCTGAATCGGCCTCGGCGTACGGGTCGGGCTCGGGTTCCTCCTCGGCCAGCAGCTGATCGAGCGACTCGCCCGCCCGCTCCTCCGCCAGGGTCGTGCCGAAGCCCTCGCCGGCCGACCACCGGTCGGGCGGCACGATTCCCTGGTCAAGCGGATCGTCGCCGGGATCGCCCTCCAGCGTGTCGGAAGCGTCGAGCGTTCCGTCGTCCTCCAGATCGGCGTCCTCGAGATCGCCTGAGGAGTCGTAGGTGTCGTCGTCGGGCATGATGCGCTCCCATCCGGGTGATCGCTATCAGACTGGCCAGATTACCGAGACGACCCCGCGCTGCCGGCGGACTCCCCCGGCGACGGTGTCCACGACGGCCAGCACGCCGGCGGAGCCGCGGATAGGAGGATTAACCCACTCCGCTGATACCCGCGATCGCAGCACCGTCGAGGCAGGCATTGAAACTAAAGTCCTTGGTCATCAAGAGCCGGACTTCGCTGGACAAGTCCTCCGCTACGATAGACCTGACTCTTTCACCGTAGCCCGGTACTTTAAAGGTCCCGCCGTGCCCCACCACCATGGTGGAATGCCACTCGTCAAGCACGTCAAGGGCTCCGGCGATCCCCTTCACGATATGCGCTGTCACGAATGCAGAAGAATCATACAGTCGCAGAGCAAGTTCGTCGCCAGATCGATACGCCCAGGCAATCTCCTCTCCTGTCAGCTCCTGCCCGCGTTGCTGAGTCCATATGTCCTCGATACCAGCCTTGCTCGCTCCTACCCGTTCCAGGCATACGTACGTGGCGCCGAAGAGACCGCACTGACTACGCTGGGCAAAGGTATTAAGCGCATTGTCAATCTCGATGTGCCCGGCTTCGGTCGCGATGATTTCATCGCCCCTGAGTACCGCGCCCCCGATTCCGCTGCCGTTAATTACGTAGATGAAATTCCTGGACCCAGGATACCGCCTTACAGCCTCAAGGGAAGCCGCCAGCAACCCAGCTTCTGCATCATTGACCAGAGTTATATCGGATTTTATCTCACTAAAGTCACCGCCATAATTCTCCTGGAATTCGCGGATAAACACTGGAACGTTCACGCCAGCTAGAACGCGGGTTCCTTGTATGGGCCCAGCGTACGAAATTCCCATAGGTACGCTATTAGCCCGGGCGTAGTCCGACGCATCTTTCAACACCTCGATATAGCCAGCGCCACCGGTTCGCTTTTTGGTCATGGGCGATCCTTCATGGACCAGCCTGCCCTGCTGGACGCTGTACATGTTCGCTATTAGCTTGTCACCCCCGATGTCAATAGCCATTACCCTCGACCCGGAAGAAGTCCTCAATGCGGCCAGGGCGGACTGAGGGTCGAAGCCGCGCGTCCGGGTTGCACGCAAAGACTCCCTCGTAAACCGCGCTATCTGCGAGTAGGCGAGGGCAGGCACATCGAGATCCGCTAGCGAGCGAGAGTGTCGGTGCGAATCCACTCCGCGGCTCTCATTCGGTGCGATATCTGACAAAATAGCTCACCTCATTAGTTAACGGTACAATAGCCACCTGGTGCGATGTACTCACGGTTGTAACATCAATTCTGTCGGTCAATAGCATTCTGCGACAGCAAATGGGTTAACAGGCGCGAATATTAAATTTAACCAATCGGTCACCCTTACGCAAGGACTTACGTTTGGCGATTTTGGGGCTCCGGCCGAGCATTCAGGGCCAGCTGATCCTTAAGGTCGTCGCCCGCGGACCGCGCCGGCGACGCGCCATCCGCGCTAGGGGTGGCTGCTTGGTGATCTCTCGCGACAAACCTCCCGGCCGGCCGCATCTGCCCTGGCGGGTTCGCTCAGGGCGTCGGGCTCAGCCGATCGCACACACCTTCGACATCAGATGTTCACTCACACGCACTGCTCGGCCTCCCGTCTCGCATGATCAGGCAAGCGAATTCGAATTGACGACTCTGCCCGCTGGCACAGACCAGGAACCCAAGGATTTGAAAATAACTTCTGTTCCGCGCACCCCGAGGTGGGCTACAATGAGACGCATTGGTGGCAAGAGGAGTCGAGATGCTCGACCTGAGCATGACGGAGGCGGACCGCGTCGTCCGCGGCCCGCCTCTCGCCTCCGAGCGAGTGCTAGCCCATCAAGTGGACGGGCAAGCTGCCCGGATGACTCACCAGCCAGATCAGCAGGATGCCCCAGCCGGCGCACAGCAGGGACACGCGAAGCCTCTGCTTGATCCTGATCCTGATCTTGACGTTGATGAGCACCCGGTTCGGTTTGCTCATGGCGCCTCCTTGCACTCTGGTGCGGGTAGGGCGGGAGCCGGCGGAATTCTTTGGCTTGAGCGGCTGACAGATTCCGCCGGCTCTTTATATGGGCAGGATATTAGCATCGATCGGACCAGAAGCCAGATGACCGAGGCTATTATTATTAGACGCCTGATCCCTTAAATTTCGACGGCGCCGATCGTGCGGAAACGAGCCACGGATAAGTCAGATCGATGACTTGAAGTCGGCACCGGCGGGCTGAAATGTTCGAATTCCCGTTGCCGGCTCGCGGACCTGCCAGCCAGGCTTCGACTCGGGGAGATCAGACGGCCAGGACTCGGATGTACCTGGTGTCCTCCGCCGGCCGTCCGGGAGCAGGAACAGCCTGGCCCTCCAGCTCGACCCATGCGTGGAACTGGTACGGGTCGGTTGCGGAGCCGAGGCACCAGTCAAGCCGACGCCTGCGCACTGCAGCCAGCAGCACCGCCGCCAGCGAGAGCTCCAGGCAGGCTGCCTTGCCCGGGTAGTACCGGGCCGCCGTGCCAACGGCAGCCACCGTGCGCCGTGCGGCGCCGAGGTCTGACGACGCCCGGCACCACCGGCGCCGGGACGCACTCACCAGCCTGACAGCCGCGCGAAACGAGCAGCGCACGAGCAAGGAGGCCAGCACCAGGCAGCTGAAAGCCACGCCGCTGCGGAGCGGCCTGCGAAGACGCCCGTGGTTCAGGACTCGCTCGGGCTCGGCCATGGCGACGCCAGAACCGGGTACAGCATCGCTCGCCGCCTCAGCGGGTGCAGCGTCCATGAGACCGCGTGCTGTCAGCTCGCTGATCAGCGACTCCGCATCGGCGAGGATGGACCGATGCGGGACATCCGGGTGCCGTGCGGCTACGGCTGCGACACCGTCGTCGAACCCGCTGCCCGAGGCCCAGCTACGCCACAGGTCGCTTGCCGTCGCATTGAGCGCGATCCAGGATCCCGACGCCGTGTCGAGCATGATGACGCCACCGTGATCGTGGGAGTAGTAGAAGACATTCTCGGGCTTCTTCAAGGCAGGCATGGTTCTCGGCTCCTGTCGGGATCCTCTTCCGCCGCTCGTAGCCAAAGCTCCGTCGCTAGGAGCATGTTCAGCGGGCCGAGCGGAACTGCCACACCCGCCGACATGCGTTGCAAAGTTGCTGCCACCGCCGTCGGCTCGATCACTCCGAGTGCGGCAAGCCGCGAGTCGCGCAAGAGTTCCCGCAACGCGGGCAGTGCCCGCCGTACTCCCACGTAGTCCTCGGCCGAGTAGTTGCCCTTCGTCTGCCGACTGAGTACCTCCTCAGGTACCAGCCCGGCCACGGCGGAGCGGAGCAGCGGCTTGTAGGACCACGGATCGGCGCGGGCTACGGCCGGAACGCTCAAGGCGGCACTCACTACCGCGCTGTCCAGGAACGGTGCATGGACCGACATCCCGAAGCGACGCCCGAGGTCTCGCAGCAGACGCTGAGCATCCGCGGAATTCCGCAGCTGGGTGAGGGCAGCCAGGTCAGCCGGTCCGGCAGCGGGCGCGATCGCACCAGCTGTCACCGGGTCGGCGGCAACCTGCGCCATCTGCTGCCTGATACTCCTGGTCAACCAGGTCGCCGCCGCACCACATGGCGGCCACCACGAAATCGCGTCGCTCCAGTCGGGCGGCCGCGCTCGCGGCCGCTCAAGCTCGGCGGCAAGCATGTCGAGCGCCGCCTTCCGGTCGGTCCTGCCAAGTCGGGCCGCACGGGCTGCCAGCCTGGCGGGTGAGGTGTTCCGCAGGCGGCCGTACGCTCCGCAGTGCCTGAGCATCGTGCGGTAGGAACCGCGCCTCGCCAGGCTGGCGAGGTAGGAGGGCGCGGCCATCAGCAGCGCGTCGGCGCCCTCGCCGGTGAGGTGCAGTTCGGACTGGGCGGCCGATGCCCTGAGCAGCCGAAGGGCTGAAGCCCGCCAGGTCAGCGCGCCCGCTGCGGGCTCGGCGTGCCTGGGTACCGCCCGGTGAAGCGAGGTGCCGGCGTGTAGCGAGTCGGCGAGCGCAGCGTAGGGAAGTGTCTCTTCGGTTCCGCGCACGAGCATGAGGTCAAGCCCGGTGCTGAGCCGCGAGCACCGTACAGCGTCGGCCAGATCTGCGGCCGGCGCCAGCGGCTGGCAGTAGATGAGCGCGGGCAGCGGGCGCTCAGAATGCCGGACGGCAAGGAATGCGATGGACGTGGAGTCCAAGCCGCCGCTGAAGTCCGTACTGACGAGGCGGCGCTCGCATCGAGCGCGGACTCCCTCAGTCAGCCCGCTGCGCAATGCCGCGGTGGCATCCTCCAGCGTGCTCGGTGCCGATGCGGCAGCAACCTCGCGGGTGCCGGTATGCAGGAAGTCAGCGCCTGCCCGAAGCGCGCGGCCTGCTTCCAGACGGTGGATTTCCTGGAAGGGAGAACGTCCTGACCACAAAGGCATCACGTCTGGGCAGGCGATGCGCACGGCCGCCGTCAGCGGGTCGGCCGAGCGACGGTGAACGGAGGCAAGGACCGCGGGGTCGGAGCCAATGAGCGTCTGGCCGTCGCGTTGCCCGTAATAGACGGGGAACTGCCCGGCCAGGTCGGCGTAGGCGAGAATATCGCGGCCATCTCGGACAATCGCCGCGTACGAGCCTGGCCAGAGGATGACGGCGTCGGCGTTCCCGGCATCCATGGCAGCGGCAAACTGCTGCGCCGTCCACGCCTGATTGCGCAAGCAATGCCCGAACAAGAACAGTTCGGCGTCGCGATAACGAACATGCTGCAGTTCGTCACGCTGCCAGTTGCCATACACCTGGATACTGACGGCCGGTGGGACGGAGCGCTCCATGAGGGCGGGATGGCCGACTGGCAGCGAGTCCCGATCGATTCTTACAAGAAAGCCCCCTGGTGCGTGCGTGTCCCGGCCGAAGGGAGCCTCCTCGACGTCTGGCAGCAAAGCGGCTTGAATGCTTATGCCGTCAGCGACAGGCATTGGTGTCAATTAAACCGATCCCCAATAGGTCCCCGACGGAATGTTCTACCAGTAATGACGGAATGTTCTACCAGTAATACTGTGAATTCGCATCCTTGTTGCCACTGGATGCGCTGCCGCTGGTGAGGTCGCGGACCGTGCCGATGAAGAGCACACGCGGTGGCTCATACGGGATGGGTACGTCCCGCTTGTCCGCAGCATGCCAGCTTCTGTCCCGTCCCGCTCCCCCAGGCCACCGGAGCTGGGCTAGCCGTCCCGATGCGGTATTCGATCCAGCGATAAGTAGTTCCCATTCCATAAGACTCTCCATTAACAATTTATTAACGGCTCGGTTGCGCCGCCCGTGTGATGGTATCGCGTCAACATGAAAAGCCAAAGGCACTCTTGCCAGCACGACCCTAAGCGACGCAGCACTGTCGCATTGGCCGAAGCACGCTTATTTCAATCTGAAGCAGGGGGCCCAGCCAGCCCAGCGCCAGCCGTCGAATTGAATTAAGCCACCCTCCGAGTTCCGCAGGACGCTGAGAGTCCGCCGGTCAGTAGGTCGTACCCCGCAGCCCAAGCACCAGCGCGCCGTGCGCGGCCGCATGCGGCAACTGGCTCCTTACCACGTCGAAGTCCGCCTCGTACGCGGCGCGCATGGCTGACTGCTGGATGGCAACCCTGCAGGGCCCGAGCACAAGGTCCTCCGCATTGAGCCGCCCGAACGCACCGCCGATCACCACGACTTGCGGGTTCAGCAGGTTGCATAGGTTGCCAAGCGCCTGGCCGAGGCGTGCCGCGGCCTCCCTGATGACCCGCTGGCATACGGCGTTTCCCTGGTTCGCGCTGGCCATCAGGTCGTCCAGGGACGACGGCCAGTTCTGCTGGATATGCCCGAGCACTGTCCTCGCCTGCTCGACGAGAGCGTCCGCGCCGATGAGAGTCTCCAGGCAGCCGCGCCCGCCACATGAGCAGAACCTGCCGCCGGGCTCGACGACCGTATGGCCGATCTCGCCGGCCACTCCGCGCCTGCCGCGATAGACCTGGCCGCTGATGATGATTCCGGCTCCGACCCCCGTGGAGACCTTAATACTGACCAGCGTATCGGCCTCGGGGAACGTGTAGGTGCTCTCTGCGAGCGCGGCGAGGTTGGCGTCGTTGTCAAGCAGGACCGTCAGGTCGGGGTACCTGGAATTGAGCTTCTCCTGGAGCTTCTTCGCTGGGTCTTCCCCATTCTCCCAGGGCGGAAGCAGCGGAGGGGTCAGCGTCCCATCGCGGGGATCGACCATTCGCGGAATCCCCACGCCGATCGTGGCGACGTCCTGCTCGCCGAGCTCGGCAACCGCGGTATTAATGCTCTGAACGACGTCATCAAGCCAGCTGGAAGACCCGCCGGCCGCCCCGGTCTGGCGGACCTTGACTACTGCCCGGTTGTACGACTGCTCTACTCGCCGCGTCACGATCGCCGTGTGCTGGTAGCCGAGTTCGATTCCGACGGCCGCGCCCGTCGTGGGAGCCATCTCCACGAAAACGGCCTGGCCGTCACGCTGGGCCAGGATGACGCCGGCCCGGGACAGATCCTTAACGGCGTCGGATACAGCCGCGGCGGACAGCCCTGAGCGCTTGCTGAGATACGACTGGTTCCCTGGTTTCGCCATGATCGCCCGCAGCAAATTGAGGCGATTTTCCTCTTTTGCGCCGGTAGGTTCTCGCAGCAGGTCGCGCAAGTGGCTCACCTGGCACCTCCCCCCAAGCCCGCCGTACTCCTTTTTGGCTGATAACTGCTTCTTAGTATGGCTCCTACCATTCGATTTGAACAATCGAATGTGTCACTTCATCGGCTCAATCTCGCTGGACCAAGCCAAAAATCGTTATGGTTTCGTGACTTTCACCGCCGACCCGGCGGCCACAGCACTTCACTGGCGTTTATCTTGGGCGAGATGTCAGATATTGTCCTTCCAAGCTGCTCAGCCTCCGTAGGCCAGTCCCTCGGCCGGCCACCGCCCAGGCACCGCGAAGCGCACGCAGCTACCGCACCGACTCCAGGCGGCGCTTCGCCTCGAATCGATCAGCTTCGGCATCAACCTCATTGGTGAGCTCAAGCGCAAAGACGCGCAGCAGTTCGTGCATCTCATAAAGGTCGGCTGAAATCTCTCTGAGCAGGCTGACGGCGGTGAGAGCGACGAGCAGAGTTCTTGCGTCCGCAGGCGTGACGCCGAGAAGCGCGGACGCTTGCCGGAGGGTGAATCCATGCCGGGGAGCCAGGCCGAGCAGGCGAAAGGCTCGTGCCTGCTCGGCAGCGAGCTTGCGATAGGACATGTCGAAGGTGGCTCTGACCGTCATGCCACGAGAGGACAGCTTGTCCAGTGACGTGTGGTAATCACGGAGCTCGGCAGCAATCTTGCCTGGGCTGGAGTTCGGGTCTTCCCGCAACCTCGCCCCAATGATGCGGATGGCCAGAGGCAGGTCACCGATGATCCGCATGATGTCCTGAACGCCTTCTGGATCCGCGTCGACGCGCTCAGACCCAACGATCGTCCGCAGCATCGCCAAGGATTCCTCAGACGTCATGGAATCAAGGACCAGCCGATCAGCATCGTCGAGCCGCAAGTCGAAGCGGGTCGTGACTACTGCTACGTTCGGCGGTGGCGGAAGCAAGGGGAGAACCTGCTGCTTGCTGACGGCATCGTCGAGCACGAAAACAATCCGCCGACCGTCGAGAGCCCTGTGGTAGAGCTCGACTAGACGCTCCAGGAGCGCCGTGCGGAGCTCGTGGCCGGGCGCACCGAACGCAGAGACCACGTCGGCAATCACATCTTCTGGCGCCACTCCGATGCCATCCTGATCACGAAGTCGCACGTAAACGCCGATAGGCTCAAATGCCCGACGTTCACCGAGCAAGTGTGCCACGTGGATCGCAGTTGCGCTCTTCCCGACACCGCCAAGACCGGAGAGCGTCAGAGTGGCGACGCGGCCGCTCGCCAGCCGGTCGAAGGCCACCTCGACGATATCTTGCCGGCCAGTGAAGTTGGCGATGTCAGGCGGAAGCAGCAGGCCGCGCGCATTCAGCATGGCAGCTACCGGGTCGTAGACCGGGTAAGGCCCGCTACTGGTCGCAATCCCGCCGGCGTTCTCCTCGGTACGCTCAGGATCTCGCGCCTCACCGGCTCGTATCCCGATGTCGCGCCCGGCTGCCAGGGCGGCGTCCTGCCCGGTCTGCCGGTATATCTCGCTCAGTGCCAGCGCGACCCTGCGCGCCTCCTCCGATGTCACCAGCTGCCGCAGCCGCTCGAGCAGTTTCGGCGGCAGCAGGAACCGCGCTTCTGTCTCCACGTAGTCAAGCAGATAGTCGAAGACGCGATAGCCTTCCTCGTCCTTCGTCAGCAGCGCGCTCGAAGCAACGACCTTCTGCGTGGCCCAGGTCAGCGCAGCACGAAAGGCCCCTTCGTCAATTTGACTCGCGTCGTCGGGCGGCAGGTAGAGGGGGCAGAGCGCGAACAGCGCTTCGGTAGGTACAGAACGGGTCAGGCCTACCCGGCGCCAGTCCACAGCCGCGCGGACCAGCGCGGCACCAACTGGCCTGCCATCCACATCGTCGGCATGATCGAATCGGCGTATCAGCTCGGGCGCGGCCGCGAGGTACTCGGCGAAACCATACGCATGGCTCAGGCTGCTGGCAGCCAGACGGTTCATGACAGCCTCGAGCCTCGGATCGGAGCTGGCGACGCTCTCCGCCTGAAGCTGCTCGGCGTGGCTGAGCTGGCGGTGCAGCGGGAGCTGAGCGGCAGCACGCAGGAGGTTGCGCTCTGATATCGCGGCATCCTGATCGAAGCGGTCATACGCCGCCTTTCTTATCGTCGCGATCACGGTTACTTCGTGCCTGCCAGAGCCGACCATTCTCTCTAGGTCGGTCAGTGTGAAGGATTCGGTGCCCAGATAGGAGTCCAGGTCGTCCAGCCAGACGACAGAGCCGCGAAACTCCATTCCTGCGTCAAGCAGCGTCGCCAGCGAATCTGGGCGAGCTGGGATGATGACCGCGCGGTCGATGAACCGCCGGCGCATAGCCTCGAATGCCGTGCGCGACTTGCCGGCGGCGGAATCTCCTACCAGGAGGACAAACCGGCTGAAGGCCAGCATCTCATCTAGGCGCCTGTCTGCCTCTCTTGGTACGTAGGGCGGGACCCACGGCGCCAGAATGTCCGGCTCAGCCGTCGCAGGTTTCACTCCCAGTACGACAGGATTGGTCAGATCGCCGACGATCGGCGCGCCGTTCTTGCGGGACCAGAGCCGCAGATGTTTCGATAGAAGTATATTTCGCTCTACCGTCTGATTGCGGGCCCGGCGGATTCCGGTGGTGAGCAGCGGCGCAGCGGCCGAAGCGGCCGCGGCGGCCGCCATCCAGCCACGAGGTGCCTGGATTTGCTGCAATGCAGCCCATACTGCCGCCGGAACGGCGACTGCAAGCGCGAGCGACATCAGCCACGCCCGGCCGAGTCCCGTTGAGCGCGCTTGGCGAATATTGTGATGGTTTGATCGACGGATAGTAATATCAGTTCCTACAGGCGTAACGATACGGCCGGCATGACCGGACTGCCGCTACTTTACGCAGTGTATGCCTGGCGTGCGGGATAACCACGCCAGAGCCGCCTTTTTGCGGCTCCGGATGCCATTCTCGATTTTCAGTGCCCTAGTCCCAGCGGGCGAGCACGCGAGGCTGGCGACGGGGCCTGCGGCCTCGTCATAGGGTCCGCAGCTGGTCGACAGATCGGGCACCGTGCCTTTTCACCCATGCTGCCGATCCAAGCAGCAGTCTTCGTGACAGGGCAATGCGCCACCGCGGCGTTTGGCCGGATGAACGCGACAATGCGCTTCCTGGTGTGGGGCACGATGCCGCTCGGGGGGGTCATCGGCGGCGTTCTCGGATCCACGATCGGGGTGCGCGAGACCCTCATCGTCGCCGCCGCGGGCGGATCGCTGGCCTTCTTGCCGGTCTTCCTCTCGCCGCTGCGGCGGATGCGCGAGCTCCCGTGCTACGAAGGCTCCGGCCAGAGCGCGGACGTCGCGTAGCCTGCGCTCCGGACTGGCAGGCGGGCGCGCGATCAGCTATCTCCCCACGTCGAGGTGTGGAGCGCGATGTGGTCGACGCAATTCGACGCCGGCCGGGGGATCAGCGTCGTGTTCGCCGGACACGGGTTCAGGATCAGCGGGCGCCGGGGTGCCTGGGTGAAGTTGAAGTCACGGACGATGTTGCCGAGCTTGGCCGCGCTCTCGCGGACATCGGGGCGCCGGTCAGGCCGGCCATCGGTAGCGGGGTTAAGCCGCGCACCGCCCATGAAGTCGTCCTCGATGAATTTCAGGTACGCGTCAGAGGACAGCCGCTGGTGATCGATGAAGCCGTGCCTGGCGTACGGGCTGATGACCAGCGCGGGAACCCGGATGCCGTAGCCCTGGCGGTCCACCCGCGGCGGGTTCACGTTGTCGTAGAAGCCGCCCCAGTCGTCCCAGGTCAGGAAGATCGCGCTGGACTTCCAGTCCGGGCTGCGCATGATCGCGTTGATGACCCTGGTCACGTACGCCTGGCCGGTGCTGA